>DASPKW010000071.1:0-4314 GCA_035627895.1 Tepidisphaeraceae bacterium
AGCTGACGTACGAGTTCAAGCTCGTGACCGAGCGCGACGGCGGCGACGTCGTCCTCGAAGACGCCTGGGTCCAGTACGAGTTCGCCAAGGGGTGGGCCGTCCTGTTCGGGCAGTTCCGCGACCCGGTGTTCAACGAGGAGCTGGTCAGCTCGAAGTACCTGCTCGCGGCCGACCGGTCGCTCGTCAACCGGCTGCTCGGGGCGCCGACCGGGTTCGTGCAGGGCGTGAGCCTGGTGTACGGGGACGCGGACACGCCCCTGCACTCGGCTCTCGCGCTCCACGACGGCGCAGGCAGCATCAACACGGACTTCCGCGACTCCCAGCGCGAGCCCGGGTTCGTCGGCAGCTTCGGCGTCGCCGGGCGGGCCGAGTACAAGCTGGCCGGCGACTGGAAGAACTACAAGGACTTCACCGCGCTCGGCACGAAGCGCGACCTGCTCGTGGTCGGCGCGGCGGCCGACTGGACGCAGGGCCCCGACGCCGACATCATCTTCGGGACCGCCGACGCGCAGTGGGAGACGGCGACCGGCTTCGGCCTGTACGCGGCCGTCCTGGTCAACGCCGCCGACGTCCGCCGCGGCACCGCCCCGGGCACCCGGTGCGACTGGGGCGGGCTCGTACAGGCGTCGTACCTGTTCGCCCCGCAGTGGGAGGCGTTCGCCCGGTACGACGTCACCCTCCTCGATCACCCGCCCGACGGCGGCGGCGACACGTTCAACGAGCTGACCGTCGGCGTGAACCACTACTTCGGCCCCGGCGGCCGCTTCGGCCACCGGGCCAAGTTCACCCTCGACCTGACCTACCTGCCCGACGGCGCCCCGTCCGACGCCACGGGCCTCGGCATCCTCGCGTCCGAGGGCGACCAGTTCGTGATCCGGGGGCAGTTCCAGTTGGTGTTGTGATCCGCCGAAGTTTCGGCCGCCCGTTCCTCCCCATCGCCTCGCGTACCTCTTGGCGTTTTACGCCCGACTGCGCCGATCGGAGATTCGGGAACTGCGGTGGATCAACGTCCGGATGGACACTAACCCGCCCCGCACCGAGCTGCGTCGACACCGCGCCAGGCCAAACGCGCCGACAGTGTTCACCCGGCCCTCGCCGACTTCCCCGCTGTGGGGAAACCTTCGCCACCGCACGTGCGGCGAACCAGGTGGGCCAGCGATCAGCCCAGGGGTTGGCGCGCCGCGCCGACGCGCGGATGACGGCCGGGGCTTACACCGACGAACGCCTTCCCCCCTTGGCGGGCGGAACTCGCCAAGCTGCCGGACGTGACTCCAGGAGCGTCCCCCGGCCACGGAATCGACCCCGACCCGCGCAGTGCCGGCGCAGTGTTTTAGCCGCACAACGCCACCTGTTGTTGCACAAGCTCGCAGGGCAGGCGGGGAACGGGCGGGGCACGAAGCCACGCTAATCCGGGAACAGAAACCCCAGAAATCCCCCACGAACTGAACAAAACAGCACGACCCCGCGCCTCGCGGCACGGGGTCGTTTGTTGAAGCGGGCGAAGGGGGTCGAACCCTCGACATTCACGTTGGCAACGTGACGCTCTACCACTGAGCTACGCCCGCGATCGGTGTAGTGCTTATATACACGCTGCCGCGGCAGTTTCAAGTCGCCGATACCGGATTTTGATCCCCTCAGGGGCGGTTCGGACGCCCCGCGCCCAGCACGGCGACGACGTCATATACGCCGACACCCGACCGTTCCTGACGGCCGCCGTTTCCCCTCGCCCCCCCGCCTTGATTCACCCCCCGGCCACGCTTAGAGTCGCCGGACTTTTATGGCTGAGCGTTCCATCGGCGTCACGTTGCTCGGGTGCGGAGTGGTCGGGGGCGGCGTCGCGCGGATGCTGGTCGAACAGCGCGACGACCTGGCCCGCCGCGCCGGCGTCCGCCTCGACCTCCGCCACGTCGTCGTCCGCTCCGCCGACGCCGCCAGGGCCAAGGCCGACGCGCTCGGGCCGTGGGCCGCCGCCCTCCCCTTCACCACCGACACCGACGCCGCCATCGCCGACCCCGCCGTCGACATCGTCATCGAATTGATCGGCGGCACGACCCTCGCCGGCACCCTGATCGAGCGCGCCCTCAAGGCCGGCAAGGCCGTCGTCACTGCCAACAAGAGCCTCCTCGCCGAGCGCGGCGCCGACGTCTTCGCCCTCGCCCGCAAGCACGACACCTGCGTCGCCTTCGAGGCCTCCTGCGGCGGCGGCATCCCGATCATCCAGGCCCTCCTGCGCGACCTCGCCGGCAACCGCATCGACGCCCTCCTCGGCATCGTCAACGGCACCTGCAACTTCATCCTCACCAAGATGACCCAGAACGGCTGGGCCTACGACCAGGCGCTCAAGGAAGCCCAGCGCCTCGGGTTCGCCGAGGCCGACCCGGTCATGGACGTCTCCGGCCGCGACCCCGCCCAAAAGCTCAGCCTCCTCGCCTCCCTCGCGTTCGGCGCCCGCGTGACCGAGCGCGACGTCCACGTCGAGGGCATCGACCGCCTCGACGCCGCCGACATCCGCTTCGCCGGCGAGATGGGCTACGTCATCAAGCTCCTCGCCATCGCCCAGCGCGAGCCGGCCGGCCAAATCTCGCTCCGCGTCCACCCCACCCTCGTCCACAAGTCCGACGTCCTCGCCGACGTCTCCGGCTCGTTCAACGCGATCAGCGTCTACGGCAGCGCGCTCGGCCACGCCCTCTGGTACGGCCGCGGAGCCGGGCGCATGCCCACCGCCAGCGCCGTCGTCGCCGACGTGATCGGCATCGCGCTCGGCGCCACCCCCGCCGTCTTCCGCCAGATCCGCATCCTCCCCGACCAAACCCAACCCGCCGCCGTCCTCCCGTTCGCCGAGCTCCGGTCCCGCTACTACCTCCGCGTCATGGCCAAGGACGAACCCGGCACGATGGCCGCGATCGCCACCACCCTCGGCAAACACAACGTCTCGATCTCCGCCATCCTCCAGCACGAGGCCGAGGACACCAAGCTCGTGCCGATCGTCATCACGACCCACCTCGCCCGCGAGGGCGCCGTCGCGACCGCCATCCGCGAGATCGACCAACTCGCCGTCACCGACGGCCCCGCCATGTGTCTCCGCATCATCGACAACCCCGAAGAGTTCGCCGGCGAAAAGTAACTATTGCCCCCCGACCCCCCACCCGGCGGGGCCGCTTCAGCGGCTCTGCCCCCAGCCCAAATCGTCGGCAACGCCGACCCATTTTCTCACCACGCCCTGCCCGCTCCGACAGTTTTTCTCAGGAACCACGAAATCACCCGCACGGGCCGGCGACTTTGGGGGTAGAAGTGGACGAGCCCGGCGAAAAATGAGCCGGCCCGTTTCGCGGATGCCGGGGTTTGTACTGTACGGCACATCCTGTACTTGAGGGGACAGTAGTGGACCGGGGTCCGATTGCGCGCCGGCCTGCCGGGTGCGCGCTTTCCGTCACCCGAGTCCCCCGGACGCACCGTTCGGCCGTATGATGCCTTAGAGCCATTGGACGGATCGGAATCGATGCACGTAGACCCGCTCGAATCTCGCACGCTCCTGTCGGCGGCGCCGGTCGTCGCCGTGCCCCTGAAAAAGGGCGGCGGTCTGCCGGTCGCGCCGCCGCTCGGCGAAGAGGTCGTCGCCAGCATCTCGCGCGGCGGCACCCTCACGCTCCTCGGCACCGACAACGACGACGAGATCACCATGCTCAAGGGGCGGGGCAGGAACTACAGCGTCCTCGCCGGCGGAACCCCCCTGCTCTCGTTCAAGGCGGCCGCCGTCAAGCGCATCTTCGTCGCCCTCGGCGCCGGCGGCGACGACCTCGCCCTCTGGTCCCTCAACACCCCCGCCACCATCCTCGCCGGCGTCGGCGACGACTTGATCGTCGGCTCCGGCGGTAGCGACACCGTCTACGGCGACGACGGCAACGACTGGGTCGAAGGCGCCCTCGGCGACGACTACCTTCTGGGCCAAGACGGCAACGACACGCTCAACGGCTCGGCCGACCGCGACTCGGTCGTCGGCGGCGACGGCGACGACACCTGGGTCGCCTCCGTCGGCTACGACACCCGCCTCGACATCTTCGAGTTCGAGGACCGCGGACCGGGCACGAGCGTCCCGGAGAACCTCACGCCGGACGAGGTCTCGGCCAAGTTCTCCGGCCACGGCGGCCGCACGCTCCGCCTCATGGTCACCACCTGGAGCGACGCCCACGTCGTCGATTTCGGCCCACTCACCGCGGGCCTCGATGGCGCCCCCGTCTACCAAATCGACCTGAGCGTCACGGTGCCGATCGACGGACCGATCGTCGAGAATCCAACGACCGTGCGCAGCTACTA
>DASPKW010000072.1:0-11773 GCA_035627895.1 Tepidisphaeraceae bacterium
GACGAGGTCGACGAGCGCGGCGAGCCGATCGTCGGGGATACCCTGTTCCTGGCCCTCAACGCGTACTGGGAGGAGGTGCCGTTCACCCTCCCGCTGACCCGGCCCGGGCACGTCTGGGAGGCGGTGTTGGACACGTTTGACGCCGAGCCCGTGATTCGGGTCTTGAGCGGGGGCGCCAAGTACCGCCTGCACGGTCGGTCGCTCGCCCTGCTAAGGGCGGTGCCCGCCGAGGCGTCAGGGCAGGTCGTCTCTCCCGCCCAAGTGGAGGCGCTGCGGCGGGCCATGCGGCGCGGCGGTCCCCCGGCAGTGGCTCCCCTCCTCCCATGAGCCGACGGTAGCGGTGTTCGGTTCGTGTGTCGGATCAGGTTCCGCAGGAGCATTTTACCTTCGCGGCTGATTGCTTTGGAGTTTGCGAACAGGCTTCTGCCCGTCCTATTCCGCCCATCGGACGTGACGTCCGGCTCGCCGGTCGCCTGGTCGTCCGAGGGTGGTGAACCGCGCCACCCGGCACGAAAAGCCTCCCCTGTTATAGGTACATCGAACACTTGTCGAGTCGCGGTGGGCCATTGCCGTTCAGGGCGTCGCCAATCCTCGCAAGGCGTCCAATTCGGCGACGCCGCTCACGAAGAGTTCAACCGATGTCTCCCCCTCTCCACTGCATTACAGCACCGAGATAGCACCCACACCCCCGGGCGATTGCCCCGGGGGTGTTTGCGTTGGCGGGATGCGGGTTTCATCAGATCGGCGGGGCGGCGGTAGTATTGGGGTCATGGGAGTGCTCCGCACGCGCCGTTTCGGGATCGTTTCGTTGCTGCTCGGCCTTTGTGCGGGTGGCGTCGTCGCCGCGCCGCCGGCGGAGCTCAAGCCGTTCGTTCAGAAGTACTGTGCGGAGTGTCACGACGATTCCGTGCAGAAGGGCGACCTGGACCTGACCGGGCTGACGTACGACCTGGCGGATCCGAAGACGTTCGCCAAGTGGGTGACGGTTCACGACCGGGTCGCCGGCGGGGAGATGCCGCCGAAGGGGAAGGATCGACCGGGGGCGGCCGAATTGAAGGCGTTCACGCGGGCGATGGCGGGGCCGCTCGCACAAGCGGACCGGGCGCGGGCCGAGGCACAGGGGCGGGCGACGCAGCGGCGGCTGAACCGGTACGAGTACGAGAACGTCGTGCGCGAGCTGCTGGGGGCGCCGTGGCTCCAGATCCGCGACGGGTTGCCGGAGGACGGGGAGGCGCACCGGTTCAACAAGGTGGGCGACGCGATGGACGTGTCGCACGTGCAGGTCGCCCGGTACATGGGCGTGGCGGACGCGGCGTTGCGGCAGGTGATGGCATCGCAGGTCGCGCCGCCGGCGAGCAAGACGGCACGGTATTACGCGCGGGACAACGGGTCGTTCGCCCGGAAGATGAAGTTCAGCGTGTTCAACACGCGGCCGGAGCGGGCGACGTTTCCGGTGCTGGCGAGCCCGGACGGTCAGCCGTTTAAGCCCAGCCCGCAGGCGGACGTGCGGGCGCACAAGGCGCCGCTGACGTCGCCCGAGACGCGCGAGCGCGAGGCGATGGGCGTGGTCGCCAGCTCGTACGAGCCGCTGGAGATCAAGTTCAACGAGTTCACCGCGCCGGCGGCCGGGCGGTACAAGCTGCGGATCAAGGCGTTCAGCGTGTGGGCGGGCGAGGGGAAGGACCCGAAGAAGTGGTTCATCCCGGACCTGGATGAGGTCGAGCGCGGGCGGCGGAGCGAGCCGGTGGTGGTGTACGCGGAGATCCCGCCGCGCCTGCTCCGGCGAATCGGCGCGTTCGACGCGCACCCCGAGCCGGGCGTGGCGGAGATGGACGTGTACCTGCTGGCGGGCGAGACGATCCGCCCGGACGCGGCGCGGCTGTTCCGGTCGCGCCCGCCGGCCTGGCACAACCCGCTGGCCGAGAAGGACGGGTGCCCGGGCGTCGCGTTCCAGTGGTTGGAGGTCGAGGGGCCGATCAACGACCAGTGGCCGCCCGCCGGGCACAAGGTGATGTTCGGCGATTTGCCGATCAAGGCGAACAGCGCCGGCGGGGTGGACGTGGTGCCGGCGAACCCGCGCGCGGACGCGGAGAAGCTGCTGGCGCGGTTCATGGAGAAGGCGTACCGGCGGCCGGTGGGGGCGGCGGATGTGACGCGGTTCATGGCGGTCGTCGACGCGGGGATGAAGTCGGAGAGCTCGTTCGCGGACGCGATGATCGCCGGTTACACCGCGGTGCTCTGCTCGCCGGGGTTCGTGTGCGTCGAGGAGCGGGTTGGGCCGCTGGACGACTACGCGGTCGCGTCACGGCTGTCGTTCTTCCTGTCGAACGCCGCGCCGGACGACACGCTGCGCAAGCTCGCGGCCGCGGGCGAGTTGAAGAAGCCCGAGGTGCTCCGAGCCCAGGTCGACCGGCTGCTCGGCGATCCGAAGAGCCGGCAGTTCGTCGACGCGTTCCTCGATTACTGGCTGGACCTGCGGAAGATCAACAACACGTCGCCGGACGGGACGCTCTACCCGGACTACTACCTCGACGATCTGCTGACCGAGTCGGCGCTCGAGGAGACGCAGCTGTTTTTCGCGGAGCTGATCAAGGGCGATCTGCCGGCGAAGAACGTCGTGGCGTCCGACTTCGCGATGCTGAACGAGCGGCTGGCGACGCATTACGGGATCAAGGGCGTCGAGGGCGTCGGCCTGCGGAAGGTGCCGCTGCCGGCCGGCCACGTGCGCGGCGGGCTGCTGACGCAGGCGAGCGTATTAAAAGTGACGGCGAACGGGACGACGACGTCGCCGGTGATGCGCGGCGTGTGGGTGACCGAGCGGATCCTGGGCATGGAGGTGCCGCCCCCGCCGCCGAGCGTGCCGGCCGTCGAGCCGGATACGCGCGGGGCGACGACGATCCGCGAGCAGCTCGACAAGCACCGCTCGCTCGCCTCGTGCAACGGGTGTCACGTGAAGATCGACCCGGCCGGCTTCGCCTTGGAGAATTTCGATGTCATGGGCGGGTGGCAGGACCGGTACCGGGCGCTCGGCGACGGTAAGAACGCGACGCCGGGAATTGGGAAGAACGGGCAGAAGTTCACGTTCCACGCCGGGCCGAAGGTGGACGCGACCGGCGACCTGCCGGACGGCCGAAAGTTCGCCGACGTGCAGGGCCTGAAGAAGTTGCTCGTTGACGACGAGCGGCAGGTGGCGCGTAATCTGGTCCGGCAACTCGTCGTCTACGCGACCGGGGCGCCGGTCCGGTTCGGCGATCGGGACCGGGTCGAGGCAATTCTGGACCGCGCGGCGAACGGTGGATATGGCGTGAAGAGTTTGATTCGGGAGATTGTGTTGAGCGAGTTGTTCTTGAAGAAGTGAGACTCGAAGCGGTGGCAGATTTGGTTGCCGCAAAGAAGCAAAGGCGCGAAGAAGCAGAAGCGACGTCCCAGTTGTCATCCCGAGGTACGCCGAGGGATCTGGCTGGCACGTACGGGACTGCTGGACGTTGGTGAGGAGCGTTCGACGACGACGCAAGAACGTCTGACGAGCCGCGTCGTTCGAGGCTGGATCCTTCGGAGTACCTCAGGATGACGGACGGCGCGATAACGCGGAAACACGAGCAGCCCATGAAGAATCAGCACACGAATCGTCCGACCCAAGCCGCCTCGCGCCGCGCCCTATCCCGTCGCGGGCTCCTCCGCGCCGCCGGCGTCTCGCTCGCGTTGCCGCTGCTCGACGCGATGGTGCCGGCGTTCACGTCGGCGGCCGAGGTCGCCAAGGCCACTGCCGTCGGGCCGGACGGCAAGCCCCGCCGGATGCTCGCGATCTGCAACAACCTGGGCCTCGTGCCGGACTACTTCTTTCCGACGCAGGCCGGCAAGGGGTACGCGCTCTCGCCCTACCTCAAGCACCTCGAAAGGCACCGCGACGACTTCACCGTCTTCTCGGGTGTCTGGCACCCGGACGTCGACGGCGGGCACCCGGCCGACAACTGCTTCCTGACCGCCGCCCCCCACCCGGGCTCGGGCGGGTTCAAGAACACGATCTCGCTCGACCAGTACATGGCCGAGCGCATCGGCCACCTGACCCGCTTCCCGGCGCTCACGCTGGGCGTCAACGTCTCGCGCGGAGCGCGGAGTTTGTCGTGGACGGCGGGCGGCGTCATGATCCCGTGCGAGGAGCAGGCATCCGACGTCTTCAAGCGCATGTTCGTCCAAGGCACGCCCGCCGAGGTCGAACGGCAGGTCAAGAAGCTCGAGCTGGGCAAGAGCATCCTGGACGCGGTCGGCGGGCAGGCGAAGGACCTGGGCCGGGCCGTCGGGGCCCGGGATCGCGACCGGCTGGATCAGTATTTCACCAGCGTGCGTGAGCTCGAGAAGCGCATGGCCATGAGCCAGGACTGGGAGCGCAAGGCCAAGCCCAGGACGTCGACCCCCTGCCCGCTGGACCCGGCCAGCCCGCGCGAGTACATGGAGAAGGTCAAGCTCATGTACGACATGGCCCGGATGGCCTTCGAGACCGACTCGACCCGCGCGATCACGCTCATGCTCGACAGCGTCAGCTCCCCGGTCATCGACGTCGACGGGGCCAAGATCACCGACGGCTATCACAACCTCTCGCACCACGGAAAATCCGCGTCCAAGCTCGGCCAGCTCAAGGCGATCGACGAGTGGCACATGAAGCTGCTCGCCAATCTGTTCTCAGAGCTCCGGGCCGTGAAGGAAGACGGCGACACGCTCCTCGACCGCACGATGATCCTGTACGGCTCCAACCTCGGGAACGCCAACACGCACGTGACGACGAACCTGCCCACCCTCTTCGCCGGCGGCGGGTTCAAGCACGGCCAACACCTGGCGTACGACAAGGTGCACAACTACCCGCTGCCGAATTTGTTCGTGTCGATGCTCCAGCGGATGGGGATCGAGGCGGACAAGTTCGCCACGAGCACGGGGACGATGCGCGGGCTCGAAATGGCGTGAATGGAACCACGAAAGGCATGAAGGACACGAAGGGGATTGGGGGAGACGCAGGTTAGGAGCGCGGTGACACCCCTTTTAGCCGCTGGGCTTGCCCAGCGCGTCTAACGGATGTCGACAACGAGCGGACTGTGGATGACCAGCGCCTCGGGACGCGCGGGGCAAGCCCAGCGGCCAAAAGGGGTATCCGGCGCGTTACTCCGCGCTCGTCGTCCACGCGTCCGTCACGTTCATCGACCGCCGTTGCCGCTCGACCATTTCGAAGTACGCGCCGCCCCGCGCCATCAGTTCCTCGTGACTGCCGGTCTCGGTGATCCGGCCCTTTTCCATCACGACGATGATGTCGGCGTGCGTGATCGTCGATAGCCGGTGGGCGATCACGAACGTCGTGCGGTCCTTGAGCAGTTCGTTCAGCGACGCCTGGATGAGCTGTTCGGATTCCGTGTCGAGGTTGGAGGTCGCCTCGTCGAGGATGAGGATCTGCGGGTCGGCCAAAATCGCGCGGGCGATGCTGATGCGCTGCTTTTGCCCGCCCGAGAGCTTGAAGCCGCGCTCGCCGATCATCGTGTCGAACTTCTCGGGGAGCTGGTCGATGAACTCGAGCGCGTTGGCCCGGCGGGCGGCGTCGCGGACCAATTCGTCGGACACGCCGCGCCGGCCGTAGGCGATGTTCTCGCGCACCGTGCCGTCGAATAAAAACGTCTCCTGCTGCACGACCGCCAACAGCGAGCGGTAGCTGGCGAGCTTGATCTCGCGGAGGTCCACGCCGTTCAGGCGGATCGCGCCGCTCGTCGGGTCGTAGAACCGGGCGACCAAGTCAGTCAGCGTCGTTTTGCCCGCGCCGCTCGAGCCCACAAGCGCGACGACGCTCCCGCCCGGCACCGTAAGCGAAAAGTCCGCGAGCACGGGCGTGCCTTCGCGGTATTCGAACCCGACGCCGTCGAACTCGATCCGGTCGACGCGTGACGGCGCGGCCTGCGCGCCCGGCGCGTCGGGCTTGTCCCTGGGCAGTTCGAGCACTTCGAAGATGCGCTCCAGCGCCGCCATGCTCTTGTTCGTCTGCGACACGCTCGACACGATCGCCCAGACCGGCTGCATCAGCAGCGCCGCGAAGATCTGGAACGCGAAGAGGTCGCCGATCTTTGCCTGGCCGTTGATCACGAGGAACCCGCCGTACCAGACGATCAGGAGGACCGTGCCGGGGACGAGCAGGCCCCAGACGGTCTCGAGCCCAAGTTCCATGCGCGTGGCCCAGAGGAACTTGCGGAGGACGGTGTGGCGGCCGAGGGCGTAGCCCTTGTCTTCGCGCGGCTCGCGGCGGAACGCGCGGACGACGCGGATCCCGCCGAAGGTCTCGTTGACGCGTGCGTCGACCTCGTTGCGGTCCTTGTGGGCCGACCGGTAGACCGGGCGGACGCGCCGAAGCCAGAGGAACGAGATGATCGCCAGCGGCGGGAGCATGATCAGGCTGCCGACCGCCAGCTTCCAGCTGAGCACGAGCAGGACGGACAGCGTGAGCACGAGCCGCACGACCGCGACGGTCGGCGAGATCAGCGCCATCTGCACCAGGCCGTTCACCTGGTCGACGTCCGACGACAGGCGCGACACGATCCCGCCCGACTTGAAGTCGCTCAGCTTGCCGAGCCCCAGGCCGAGGAACTTGCGGAACAGCCGGCGGCGCAGGCGGATCGTCACGCGCGCATCCAGCGTCGCCGTCCGGTACGACCGGAGCGTGTCGAGCGCCTGCTTGACCAGCAGGACGGACAGGACGATCACGCCGAACTTCCACAGCGCCCCGACGCGGTCGGCGTGCGGGGCGGCGTTGTCGGCGAGCGGGCCGTCCATGATCGCCTTGATCGCCAAGGGCCAGACCATGTCCAGCGCCGTCGTGATCAGCGCGATCACGAGCACGGTCCCGAGCTTCCAGCGGTACGGCCAAAGCCACTTGCGGTACTCGCGGAGGTACCGCTTGCGGGTCGCCTTGTCGGCCCGCGGGTGGTGGTCGGCGTCGTCGCGGGCGGACGTGCCCTCGGACGTTGGAGTCGCGTCGGGCGCCTTCTTCCGGTTCTTGAGAAACTCGCGCTCGCGCTGCTTCGAACTGGGGAGGGGCTTCATCAGGAGTCTTCAGTTAGCTGCAGGTCAACGACCTGTTGACGCGTTCGATTAACCGATGCGGTGCGCGACACGCGAGAGGCCTGATCCCGCACAGCACATCATCGGCAACGCGTTGCGTCGCAGCTATCTGCTTTGCGAGAAAACACCCGACCCCGCGCGGCGTATTATAGCGCTCGGAGACCCGCGCATGCGCCGTACCCCCCTGCTCCTGATGTTCGCCCTGATCGCGCTGGCGCCGGCGGCGCTGGCGGCGTCGAAGCCCAAGCCGCCGGCGGACGGGAAGGCCCTGGGCGCCTACCTCGTGAAGATCAGCGGCACGACGTTGATGGTCTCGATCGGCAACGCCGGCACCGAAGTCCTCATCCCGACGGACGAGCGTACCGTGTTCACGCTCGAAGGCGAGCCGGCAAAGCTTTCCGACCTCAAGCCGCAGATGCTTTTGCGGATCGTGCAGGAAGAAGGGCTGACCAAGACAGTGGACGCCAGGGCGGCCAAAGTGCGGAAGTAGCTGAACCGGCCGTGGGCCTCTGCCTTTCGGGGGGCCAGCCGCGCGACAAACTCATGACCGGCTCGCGGCCCGCCCCGCGCGCCGCGACGGGGCGTGTGAATTCCGTGCAAACACGTTGTCTCTGGTTTTTTCTACACATTTTGATGTGGGCGGGATACAATCGCCGGCGTCCGTCGTGAAGGCCGCGGTTCTTCCCGTCGCGAACATCGTGTGAATTTGCCGCGGGGCCTGCCCACTCTGTTTCCTTATGTCCCCCACCCTTGTCGACATCGCCCGCGAGACCAAGACGTCCGTCAGCACCGTCTCGCGCGTGCTCTCGGGTGGGGCGATGGCCAACCGCATCTCCAAGGCCACGCGCGACCGGGTCAAAGAGGCGGCGACACGGCTGGGATACCGCCCGAATTTGCTCGCCCGCTCGCTCCGCACGCGCAAGACGCACACGATCGGGCTGATCGTGTCGGACATCGCCAACCCGTTTTACGGGTACATCGGGTCACTGATCGAGCGGTCGCTGTCCAAGTCGGGCTACTCGCTCATGCTGTGCAACTCGGCCGAGGACGCCAACCGCGAGGCCGACTATCTCCGGCTGGTCACGCAACGCGGCATCGACGGGCTGATCCTGGTCCCGCTGCTCAAGCACAAGAAGAATTTGCAGACGATGGTGCCGAGCGGGCTGCCGCTGGTGCTGCTCGACCGGCCGATCACCGGGGTCGACGCGTCCGTCGCCACGGACCAGGAGCAGGCCGCCACGGTGCTGTGCGACACGCTCGCCAAGGCGGGCGTGCGGAAGGTGGCCGTGATCGCCGGGCCGGAGTACGTCTCGACCCACCGCCGGCGCGCGGAGATCTTCGCCCAGCGGTTCGAGCTCGTCGCCCCGGTGCATCACGGGCCCGCCCACAAGGAGACCGGGCGGGCGGCGTTCCGCGAGATGCTGCCGCGGCTGTCCGAGGCCCAGGCGATCTGCTGCACGAACAACTTCCTCGCCCAGGGAGTGATCGATTCGGTCGCCCAGATCGACCTCAAGTCCAAGCCGCCGATCGTCGCGGTGTTCGACGAGATCCCGATGATGGACCTGCTGCCGATCCCGATCGTCTGCTCGATCCAGGACGTGACGCAGCTGGCCGAGACGACCGTCGCGCAGCTGCTCACGCTGCTCGAAGACCCCGCCGCCAAGCTCGAGCCGGTCATGATCCCCGCCAAGCCGCTGTCGAACCGGGCGTTCCAGGTGATCAGCTTCGCCCCGCAACCGGTGGCCGAAGCGGCCACCGCGTAGCGTAGATCGACCGCCCGTTATCCAGACGGCCGCCCGGCAGTCGCTTCGCGTCGTCGCGATTGTTTCCGCGAGCTTCACAAATGAAACAAGAACGCCCCGCGCCAACTGGCGCGGGGCGTTTGGTTTTCCGTCAATCGATCGATCAATCGTGAGGTCGACTTACTGCTCGAGCGCGCCGAGCCCGGCGCCGGCGGCCATCTGCGTCGCCACGTCGGTCATGGCCTCGGTGATGTCCTTGTACTTTCCGGCCTCGATGTTCTTCGTGACCGCGTCCATCGCCTTGACCATCGACGGGGCCATCATCGCGACGGCGGCCGCCTCCGGGTCCTTCGACAAAGTCGAGAGGTCGACCTTCCACGACGACCCGTCCTTCTTCAGGGTCATCGGGTTCATGTCCTCGGTCTTGTTCTTCGTGATCATCTTGGCGGTCTCGCCGTCGAGCTTCTCCGTGGCCGCCTCCATGTCGGCGACGACGTCGACCGACGCCTCGGCGGGCAGCTTGCCCGCGTCGCCGAACTTCTTGGCGGCGGCCGTCTCCAGCCGCTTGGTCGCCGCGAGCATCTCGCTCAGCGTCTTGACGAGGGCGTACTCGGCCTCGGTGCCGGTCGAGAGCGACTTCACGGTCGCCATGTCACCGGCGACGATGGCCTTGGTGAACGCGACCGCGGCCTTCTTCGGGGTCGACGCGTCGGGCGCCTCGGCCCGGGCCACGCCGCCGACCGCCGCCATCGCCACCACCGCAACGCCCGCCACGAACGAATTGAAACCGAAACGCATACGCGAACTCCCACACTGAATGTGATTCTTCCCTGCGGCGGCCCCGGACGCCCCGGTGCTCGCCGCACGTGGTGTCTTTCGAACGGTTTACGGCGCGAGTTCAGTAAATGCGGGAAACGGCGCGCCCGGCGGGCGGACCTTGTTCCGGTCTTGCGGCGTGCGCGGGTCGGTCGCGTCCGGTATATGCTGGGGCGCAATGCTCCGGCGGCTGTTTCCCGGATACGACTCGTTCACCCTGTTCGCGCGCGACGCGGGCGCGGGTGCGCCGCGCGCGGCGCCCGGGTTCGAGCTCCGGGACGTCGTGCCGCGGAGTGCGGACGCGTCGGCGCTCGAGGCGTTCTGCGCCGGCCACGGGTTCGCGCCGCGCTGGGCGACCGACATGCTCGACGGGTCGCGGGCGGTGATCGCGCTGGGCGCGACCGACGGCGCGATCGCCGCGATGGGCTGGATGACGACCGGCCCGTTCTACGTGGCCGAGATGAACCTGACGATCGAGCCCCCCGCGGGCGGGGCGTACCTGTTCGGCGACTTCGTCACGCCGGCGAGCCGCGGGAAGGGGCTGCAGGCGGCGCTGGTCGCGTGGCGCGTCGCGCGGGCCGTCGGCGGGCCGATGGTCACGCTGATCCACCCGTCAAACGTGGCGTCGGTGAAGAGCTACGGGCAGAACGAGTTCCGGGCGGCGGCGCGGCTGGAGACGCGCAAGTGGGGGCCGTTCTTCGCGACTCGACGCGCGGTGCCCGCGACGGGGGCGCGGGTGGGGGTGGATTTGAAGGGGCGGACGTTGCGCGTGCGTGCGCAGAAGTAGTCGCTAAGCAGGAAGCCGCAGCACTCGCGACTCACCTTACCCCTTAAACCCGCGCCGCCGTTGCCGGCTGTACCGCGACAGCGCGTCCTCGATGATCGGGTACGCGGTCTTGGCCGGTTGGATCTCGTCGACCTCGACCGCCTTCCCCTCGAGCAGCTTGTAGTCCTGGAAGAACCGGCGGAGCATCGTCAGCCGGTGCGGGGGCATCTCGCCCGCGTCCTCGTACACGTTGAACTCCGGGTCGTGGCTGGCGACCGCGATGATCTTGTGGTCCTTCTTGCCCGCGTCGAGCATCGTCATCAGGCCGATCGCCTTGGCGTGCACGAGCGTCAGCGGGACGACGTTCTCCTGGCAGAGCACGAGCACGTCGAGCGGGTCGTCGTCCTCGGCGAGCGTCTGCGGGATGAACCCATAATTAGCCGGGTAGTACACGGCCGAGTATAGCACGCGGTCGAGCTTGATCAGTCCGGACGACTTGTCGAGCTCGTACTTCACGCTCGACCCGAACGGGATCTCGATGATCGTGTTGAAGTCGTGGGGGATGTTCTCGCCCGGAGTGACGTCGTGCCAGGGGTGGATCATGTTGTCGGTTCCGTAACGGGACGCGCGGGCGAATCGGACATACGGATGCACCGAACGTTTCGCCCGTCGACGCCCGCCGCGAAGTCGCTCCGCGTCGTCGCGAAAAGTCGGCTGCGACCGGAACGGCTCCTACCGCCCATATCGGCCGACCGGGCCGGGGATTGTAGCCGACATCACCGGGGCGGGAAATTGGGCGGGTCGTGCGGATCGTGCGGCCGGCGGGACAAAGCGAAGCGGCCCTACCGGTGAAGCACATGTGCGAGATCATTCTTAGATTGCGCCCTCGTACGGCTTTGCTTCTCACCGGCGGCCCGGATCACCGCCATCGCGCCGCCAGCCACGCGCAGTTGATCGCCTTCTCGACCAGGTCCTGGCCCAGGTAAAAGTAGTGGTTGGACGCCTCGAAGCCGATGCGGCTGTCGCGGCGCTGGAGGCCGTAGAGTTCCTTCGCGAGCGCGGCCTCGGCGCCGAGCGCATTTCGCATCTCGGCGACGAGCGTGGGCCGCTGCTCCGGGGCGGCCTTGTCCAGCGCGTCGCGGGCGCGGATGAACCGGGCCTGGTGGGCGACGCTGGCGAGGTGCACGCGGGCGGCGCGGGCGACGTCGAGCTCGCGGTGGGCGGACACTGGCCCGCCGGTGTGGTGGCCTTTGTCCACGGCCTCGATGAGGTGGTGCTCGGCCTTGGCGAAGCCATCGGCGACCTTCTCGAACTGCGCGATGAAGACGTCCTCCGGGTACGGACCCCGCCAGCGCTTCAG
>DASPKW010000073.1:0-4079 GCA_035627895.1 Tepidisphaeraceae bacterium
GTGGGCGGACACCGAGAGGGACCTGTCGGCGTGGCTGGGCAACGCGATGCAGTCGAACGCGCTGCACGAGCTGTATAAGCTGGAGGGGGCGGTCAAGGCGCGGGGGGACGAGACGCTGCTGGCGGACTGGCGGAAGCTGACGACCAGCGACCACTTCTACTACATGTGCACGAAGTACTTCGCCGACGGCACGGTGCACAAGTACTTCAGCCCGTACGAGTCGCCGTACGACTCGTACATCAACTTCATGAACGTGCTGGACAACGTGCGGGCGAGGTTGAAGGAGTAGGGGGCGTCGTTAGCTGCCGGTCAACGACCTGCTGACGCGCTCGTGCTCTCGAGTGGCACCCGCCTTTGGACGCGCGCCAGCAACGCGCTGCGTTGCAGCTATGGATCGTGTGATTGAATGACACAACCCACGGAACGAGTTCCGTGGGCTTTCCGGCGGCTCATTTCGGGGTTTCGCGCTGCGCCTGTCCCCCGTCGCGCCCGGCCGTCCATTTGTCCCCCGACGACTCACTCTCCACCGTGCCCCGCGCCGCCGGTTTTCGTCCCACATTCCCGCCGGCGGTCGCGGGCCCGCACGGACATCCCTGGAACGCCCGCCGAGCCCCACCCACGAGCTCGCGCGGGCGTTCTGCTTTCCCCCGCCCCGCCCACGCCGGCTCCTGCGGAGTCGGATCGCGGGCGCAGTCGCGATTCGCTTAGGGTGATCGCCCCCCCAAACTCTCGCCGAACCCGCCGATCACCCATCTGGGGGACCCAAAACAAACTAGCGATACCCGCGTTGATTGATTGAAATAGCCGATTCAGTGGTAGCGTATCCCGTTCGGTGAAAAGGGCGCGTGCGAGCTTACCGGAACCGCCCATGCGACTCGTCCCACTCCTGGCGATCGTCCTCCTCGCCCCGGCGGCGTCGGCCGCGCCCGCCACCCGCGAGCAGCTCGACTTTTTCGAAAAGCGCATCCGCCCGGTCCTCGTCGGTCAGTGCTACAAGTGCCACTCGCACGCCGGCGAGAAGGTGAAGGCCAACCTCGTCCTGGACTCGCGCGACGGCCTGCTCAAGGGCGGCGACACCGGTCCGGCGATCGTCCCCGGCAAGTCCGCCGCGTCCCTGCTCATGACTGCGATTCGCGGCGTCAAGGAAGACCTCCAGATGCCGCCGAAGACCAAGCTCGGCGACGCGGTCGTCGCCGACTTCGCGACGTGGATCGACGCCGGCGCCGCCTGGCCCGCCGAGACGCGCAAGGAGGCCGCCGGCGCGGTGGCCGCGGCGAAGGCGGGCGAGTACGACCGCCTCGAGCGCGAACTGTGGTCCTGGCAGCCGATCACCGACCCGGCCGCGCCTCACGTCAAGAACGCCGCGTGGGCCAAGTCGGATATCGACCGCTTCGTCCTGGCAAAACTGGAGCAAAGCAACCTCACTCCCGCCGCCCCGGCCGACAAGCTCGCCCTGCTCCGCCGGCTCTCGTTCGACCTGACCGGCCTCCCGCCGTCGCCCGCCGACATCGACGCGTTCGTCCGCGACACGTCGCCGAGCGCCGTCGAGACCGTGGTCGACCGCCTCCTCGCTTCGCCCGCGTTCGGCGAGCGCTGGGGCCGCCACTGGCTCGACGTCGCCCGCTACGCCGAGTCGTCCGGCATGACCCGCAACTTCGTCTACCGCTACGCCTGGCGGTACCGCGATTACGTCGTCCGCTCGTTCAACGAAGACAAGCCGTTCGACCGGTTCGTCACCGAGCAACTCGCCGGCGATTTGCTCCCCGCCAAGTCCGTCGCCGAAAAGGACCTGAACACGATCGCGACCGGCTTCCTGACCGTCGGCCCGCGCGACTACGTCGAGCGCAACCCCCGACAGGCCGTCTACAACGCCGCCGACGAGATGATCGACACGGTGGGCCGCGCGTTCCTAGCGACCACGATCGCCTGCGCCCGCTGCCACGATCACAAGTTCGACCCGATCCCGACCAGCGAGTATTACGCCCTGGCCGGCATCTTCGTCTCGAGTAACGAGCAGACCGGCGTCGGCCGCCGCCGCCCCGGCAACCAGATCGACCAGTACGACGACGACGAACTGATCCCTCTCGCCGGGTACAAGCCCGAGCCCAAGAAGGCCAAGTCCGACGACGACACCCGCGCCGAGGCCCGCGAGGCGTTCCGGAAATTTTTCTCGGCCACCCGCTACGGCGGGGGCGACTTCTCCAAGCCGAACAAGCCCGTCAAGTTCCTCGCCATGGGCGTGAAGGACGACCGCCCCGCCGACGTCCGAGTGCTCAACAGAGGCGAGATCAGTCAGCCGGGCGACACCGTCCGCCGCGGGTTCGTCTCGATTCCGGCGATCAAGAACCCGCCGACGATCAGTCGGGGAGAGTCCGGCCGCCGCGAGCTGGCGCAGTGGGTCACGTCGCCGGAGAACCCGCTCACCGCGCGCGTCATGGCCAATCGAGTGTGGGGCCACCTGTTCGGCGCCGGCCTGGTCCGCAGCGTCGACAACTTCGGCACCACCGGCGACCAGCCCACCCATCCCGAGCTCCTCGATCACCTCGCCACGCGATTCGTCAAAGACGGCTGGAGCGTCAAGCGGCTGATCAAGGCGATCGTGCTCACGAGCACGTACCAGCAGTCCGCCGCGTTCGACAAAACCAAGTTCGAGCGCGACCCGGAGAACGACCTGCTCTGGCGCCAGAACCAGCGCCGCCTCGAGGCCGAGGCGATCCGCGACGCCATGCTCGCGGTCTCCGGGCAGCTCAACCCGACCCCACCCACCGCGTCGATCGTCATCGACCTCCCGAACGTCCCGCTCGGCCTGGGCGGCGGGCGCTTCAACCCCGCCGAGCTGGTCTCCTCGACGCGCCACCGGAGCGTCTACCTCCCGATCCTTCGCAACCTGACGTCCGAGTCGCTCGACGTCTTCGACTTCGCCGACAACGCCAACGTCACCGGCCAGCGCGACGTCACGACCGTGCCCCCGCAGGCCCTGTACATGATGAACAGCCCGTTCGTGATCCGCCTGTCCCGTGCCATGACCGACCGCGTCGCCGCCGCGGGATTGCAGGCGGATCCGGCGCGGATCGACTACGCGTACAAGCTCGCGCTGGGCCGCCCGGCGACGAATGTTGAGAAGGAGCGCGCAGCCGCATATTTGCAGGCCTTCCTGCGCGACCCCAAGGCCGCCACAAGCCGAGACTCGTACCAGAACCGGCACGCCGCGTGGTCGAGCCTGTGCCAGGCACTGATGGCGAGCGCGGAGTTCCGGTACCTGAATTGACCCGCCGCCTGCGGCTTCGCCCCGTGACGTCGCCGAAGCCTTCCCGATCCGCAATCCGCAATCCGAGATCCGCCATGACCCCCTCCCGCCGCTCCATCCTCCGCACGACCGCCTGCGGCTTCGGCTACCTCGCCTTGGCCGACCTGCTCACTAAATCGCACGCCGCCGAGGTCGCGGCCGAGCACTACGAGTCGCCGCTCGCGCCCAAGCAGCCCCACTTCGCCCCCAAGGCCAAGCGGGTCATCTTCCTCTACATGCAGGGCGCCCCGTCCCACGTCGACACGTTCGACTACAAGCCCGCCCTCTACAAGGCCGACGGCAAGTCCATGGGCGGCGGGCGATCGCTCCTGGCGCCCCAGTGGAAGTTCAACAAGCAGGGGAAGTCCGGCCTGCCCATCTCCGAGCTCTTCCCGAACGTCGCCCGCTTCGCCGACGACCTATGCATCGTCAACTCAATGCACACCGACCAGCCCGCGCACCCCCAGGCCACCATCCTCCTCCACACCGGCAGCTCCCGCTTCGTCCGCCCGTCAATGGGCTCGTGGGTCTGCTACGGCCTGGGCTCGCAGAACCAGAACCTCCCCGGCTACATCACCATCGCCCCCCAGGGCCAGGGCGGCGCGCAGCTCTACGGCGCCGGCTTCCTCCCCGCCGCCTACGAGGGCACGCCCATCTCCGGCTCGTCGACCGGCGGCCTGCCCAACATCGCCCCGTCCGCCCCCGCGTCCGTCCAGCGTCGCCAACTCGACCTCGTCCAGGCCATGAACCGCGACACGCTCAAAAGGTCCGGCGACAACCCCCAGATCGAAGG
>DASPKW010000074.1:0-4251 GCA_035627895.1 Tepidisphaeraceae bacterium
CGCCCCCGGAACGCCTGACCCCCAACTCACGTTTGCGGGGTTGTTGGCGATCCTCGCGACCCAAGAGCGCAAATAATCTCCTTGGCCGATTCGACTACGAGCGGGCTCGTGCCTACAGTTGTGTGAGTGGTATTGCCGCCCGTGGTGATGCAGGTGGACGAAAACTGCGGCCCTCAGTCTCGCTAGTTTCGGTGCCCTATCTGGTGTACGCCCGCACGCCAGCTCTGGGGATTCCCGGACCGGAGAGGTGGCTGAGTGGCCTAAGGCATCCGACTGAAAATCGGACGATCGTCCTAAGCACGCGATCCATGGGTTCGAATCCCATCCTCTCCGTTTTTTAGAATTTGACTTGCGCCACTGGGGGTTCGATAATCAAGGTGCTTAGGACGATCGTCCGATTTTCAGTCGGGCAGACGCCGCGGTTAATCCCCGCGGCGTTTTTTTTGCGCGCGACAGAACCCGGCGCACCCTCTGGTGCGCCGGGCGGGTTCGTTGTTACGGGGGATCAATCACTTCCCGAAGATCGGGAAGCGGAACGGTTGTCCGTCTTTACGGACGATGTACCGACCCGCCCTCTTATGCCAGACCGTGTCTTTCACGATCCAGCGCAGAACGCGACCGGTACGCTTCCGGGGAGCCATGGGGGTTCCTTGGGGGAATGCGTTTGCGGTCGCCGGTTTTGGAGCGTATCATGTGGGCGGTCTCAAGACCCACGGGACGCACCTGTCCCGGCGAAGAACGTGGCCCGGTCGGGCCGTGCGCTAACACGAACCCGACTCGGGACCACACGATCTAGGATGGCCGCGACTGCACTCTTACCGGGTTACGTCGCGGCCATTTTGTTGCGCGGGTCGCCTAGCCGACCCGTCCGGTATTAACCGGTTCTCGCATCTGCGCAAGCTTCACCTCCTTTTCTAAGGGTCCGAGAACTCACGGATGCGCGGGTTATCTTACCCTCCCGCCCCGCGCGGTCAAGGTCCTATTCATCCCCAATCGGACAAAAAATGTTAGCGGTGATATCGGTTCTCCAATCGGTTGCCCCGATAGCGTTGACGACGCTATCGACCAAGCGTAACATTGCGGTCAACAATTAAGGAGCACGACCATGGCCGAGTTCACCGCACCGCCCGCGTCCGACCGCGTAAAGCGCAGCCGCAGTCCCGGGTATCCGAGCTTCGCGTTGCCAGAAGCCATTCGGAAGGCGGAACTGTTGTACCGCCACGACAAGCGCAACCCGGTCCCGGCCCAGATTGCGGCCGAGCACTGGGGCTACTCGCCGACCAGCAGTGCCGTGCTGCTCAGCGTGGCGACGCTGAAAAAGTTCGGCCTGTTGGAAGAGGTGGAGGGGGGCGCGTCACGGCTGGTTCGCCTAACGGACCGGGCGCTTCATATCCTGTTGAGCGAAGACGGGTCGTCCGATCGCGCCAAGGCGGTGCGCGAGGCCGCGCTCGCGCCGCCGATCCACGCGGACCTGTGGCAGCAGTACGGCTTGGACCTCCCGTCCGACGCGAACCTAAAGCGCATCCTCATCATGGAACGCGGCTTTGCGGACGCCGCGGCGAACGACCTGATCCGCGAATACCGGGAAACGATTTCGTTTGCCGGGGTGAGACCGGAAGCTAAGATGGGTGAAAGCGAATCCCGGCGGGAGCCGGAGGAGCCCACCCAAATGACGACCGCAGCACCGCCCATTCACAACAACCCGCGGCACGCCGCCGGCCCGGAAAAGCCGCAAAATTTGCGGCGATATGCGTTCCCCATGGAGGACGCGCCAGACGCGGAATTGTTCCTCCCGGCCCCCATGTCGGAGGATAACTACGAGACGCTAAAGGAAATGCTCGCGTCGTTCCTCGCCATGTCGAGGCGCGCACTGGTTGCGAAGAATCCGATTCGGCAGCCGGACGCCGGGCCGGACGGTGATTGAGCGGGCGGGCGATTCAAAATCCGGGTTGGGCGCGGTCAACAATTAAGGAGCACGACCATGGCCGAGTTCACCGCACCGCCCGCGTCCGACCGCGGTATAGTTCGTGGAATGTCCAAGCCCCCGCCCCCCGCCCCCCTCTCCGAATTCGACCGCGCCTTACGCGCGATCGTCGCCGTCCCCAAGGCCACGGTGGACGCGGCCCGCCGTAAGGAACTGAAGGCCAAGGCGGGGAAAGGCGCGAGCAAGCGGAAGGGGAAGTGACGCGATGTCCGCACCGCGCGAGTGGCTTGTCTTCGCCGGGACCGTCCTAGGTGCGCTCGCGGCCGGGACCGTATGTTGGGTCGGATTCCTCTATCTCATCGCCGAGCTAATGGGGGGCGGGTTTAAGGGCATGGGGCCATAAATCGCCTCGATGAGCCAAGTATATAATCGCCCATTCTTGTCTGTCTGAGCGGGCGAGTGGGGGCATTCTTGCCCCCCGAGCCCGCTCATCTTTCGAAGGTTTATGAGATAGGACTGCCGAGCGCAACACGTACGGCCGCCCCCGCCGCACGCGGGACGCCGGTGGGAGGTTCGGGCGGGCATTCTGCTGCGTGCGTCGGGGTCGTTCCGGTGGACGAGGGACGGGCCGGGCGGGAAGGCGTATGGCGTCGGCTACAGTAGGGGGATGGACGACGAGCTTTGGACGCGGGTGGCGGCGCACTGGCGGTCGGCGGGAACCGAGCCGCTCCCCGGCGTCGACGACGCGGCGATCGAGCAATGGGAGGCGCGGCACGACGTGCGGCTGCCGGCGGACCTCCGCGCGTACTTCCGGGCCGCGGGCGGGACGCGCGAGATGGACGACGCCTTCTTCCGCTTCTGGTCCCTCGCGGAGCTTCGACCGGCGGCCGACTACGTGGGCGCGGCCGAGGCCGGCCCGCTTCCCAACTGCTTCGCGTTTGCGGACCACTGCATCGACTGCTGGGGGTACGCGGTCGAGATCCGCGCGGACGGGACGACCGGGCCCGTGTACTGCACGTTCGGCGGCGACGGCGTCGCGGGTCCACCGCACGCCGCGTCGTTCCGCGACTTCTTCGAACGGTACCTGGCGGACCCGAGCTCGGTGATCTGAGGCAGGACCGTCAAGCGACGGGGGGTCGCGCTCGTGCACCGACACGCGCGCGCGGCGGGGGGAGCCGAGAGGAAGGAGGATGGGGGTGGGGGAGCCCGAGGGGGCGGGGGAAGGACACTCGGAGGCTAGGGGGGGGCCGACGGATCCTTCATCCGCCCCATCGGATCTGCGGCGGACACCAGCGCCGCGAGGTAGAAGGGCTGCCCGGATGACCAATTCGCCGCCCACACGCGCAGCGCTGGAGTACGCCCCCGCACCGTCCGCCGGCCGGCGTGCGGCCCGCCGCGTGCTGCGCCTTTGGCCGGCATGGCTACTGCTTGTCCTGATCGCGTTCGGGATCGGCTACGGCCCGGGTGCGTGGCGACACTACCGGGTGATGCGGATGCAGGACGCGTGCATGGCGGTGCGAATGCCGACGGACCGGCCGGTCTATGACTCGGACTATTGGACTGCCCCTAAGCTGGCCGCGGCGTGGCCGGCCGAGTACCAAATCGACCCGTGGGGTGCGGCCAACCGCGTCGACCCGCGGTGGGCGGCGCTCGCGGCCGAGCTCGGCGTCCCTGTGTGGCCGTCGCCGAACCCCGGCCCGCGCGAGTTCACCGTGTTCTGTCACGAGCGGCACACCCCCGACGGTCGGCGGCGGCTCGTGGTGGTCGAAGGGGGGCGTTTGATCGCCACCGTGATCGAGCCGGGCCGCTGGGGGGATGGCTGGCCGCGCGTGATCTCGCAGGAGCCCGTTGACGATCGGGGTTTCCGCGATGTGGTTAATTCGGCGCTGAGGTTGCCCAATTCGTTCAGGAACGCGGGGGGCGTGCCGGACCCGGCCGATCCGTCGAGGTTCACCGCCACCTTCGAGACCAACGGGCTGGTGGGGACGATCGAATATCGACTCACGAACGAGGACACGGTCGTCGCGCAACTTCTCGACCCCGATGGCTTCGCCGAACGGGGCGCCGCGCTGAAAGCGGCCTGGGAAGCCGCGGAGAAGATGAAGCGCGGGCGGTAACCCGGATCCACGGGCGTTGCGCGGATTCGGCCTACGCGGCCGACCGTCGCCCCCCCTTAATGCGACGGGCACGCGCCGCACCGCGTCGCCCGGCCCGTACTCGAACGGCGGCGGGGCCTCGACGAACGCGCGCGCGGGCTCGGCGCGTACCGCGTGGCCGGCGTCGCCAGCCCGAGCGCCTCGTGCGGCCGCCGCAGGTCGTACACGTCC
>DASPKW010000075.1:0-2157 GCA_035627895.1 Tepidisphaeraceae bacterium
CCCGCCGACAAACCCTTCGCCCTATCCAAGGACCAGTCCGACGACGCCTGGAGCGACGTCGGCTTCCGCCTGGCCTTCACCGAACCCGCCCCCACCCTCGACAAGCTCCGCGAAGCCGTCGCCGGCAACTGGTACGTGACGGCGAAGTGACCGTGCGGCGGACGACGACGCTACGGGTCGAGCATCAATCCGAACCCCTGCGCCGCACACGCCTCTGCCCAGCCGAAGAACTCATCCAGCCACGGGTCATCCGCGTCGGCGACGAACGCATCGAAATCGAGTTGGTAGTGAGCCGCGTGAAAGGGGACACGCTTGGAGGAGCGCAGGCCACGATTCCAGGCCCGCGTCAGATCGACGAGCGTGCGGGCGAGGTCGATCAAGTTGGCCATTTGCTCCTCGATCTGCGAGTGCTCCCACCCGCGAGGAATCGCCGGGTCGGCACGAAAACGGGGAATCCGAGGCTCCGACAGACGAAGGATCTGTCCGATCAACTCGGGGCGGCCGTCGCCTCTGGACAACTCCGCATCGCTTTGTTCTGCAGTGAGCGCGGCGTCCCGGAGCCACGACCAATGCTCCCGAATGTTCCCCGCGTTGTGCATCGCCCACAATTCGCGAACGTACGCCTCGTGCCCACCCCACGAAATTGCCTTCAACCACTCTTGCCACTGGACGAGTTGCGGTCGAACCTCCTCGGGCAGGAACGTCCGGTACGCCCGCAGTCGCCATAACGGCGGGAATATCTTGTTTTGACCAACGACGGCGAGCCTCATCCTTCGGGCCAACATCGGCGCCGGATCCGCAGGCGACGGGTCGTCCATCTCCCGCTCTTCCGGGCTCGGGAAGACGAGCAGTTCTTGGAGACCGTCGCTCGCATGGCCCCACGCCGCGGCGTGCAGCTGTGTATTCAACTGGTCGCGTAGCCGGTCGTCGGCGAACGGCGTGTGCCACCCGTTGAACGACTGAAACGCCATGGCCTCGCGCTCGATCAGTTCGCGCAACACCACCCGATCGGCATCCTCCCGAAATTTGATCCGATACCAGTCGATACCCATTGATCCCTCATCGGCGAACTCGGAATCGCCCCCGCGTGTGGATTGTACTGGCCGCGACCGATCCCGAGCAAAATCACGTCCGCGCCTGCGTCGCCAATATCCGCGCGATCGCCTCGCACATCTCCGTCCGGTGCACCCCCGTCAGCCCCAGCGCCAATTGCGTCTCCATCAACCCGTACGGAATCCCCGTGTCGTACCGTTGCCCCTGCGTGACGACCGCCAAATACTCCCCGCCTTGTTGCCGCAGATGCTCCTGCGCCGCCGTCAGTTGAATCTCGCCCTTCTCCCGCACGTTGTTCCCGATCAGCCACCCCAGCGAATCGAAGATCGCCGGCGAGAACACGTGCATCCCGAAGTGCGACAAATAATTCCCCGCCGGCAGCCCCGGCGTCGCCAGCTCCGCCCGCGCCCGCTCGATCGTCGGCTTCTCGACGATCAGCTCCGCCCGGTACACCCCGCGCGCCGCGTCCACCGCCGCCCCGCGGATCGTCCCGAACAAGTGCAACTGCCGCTCGAGCGTCGGCTGAACCCCCGTCACCGCCGCACACCCGAACTCCTCGAACACGCGTGTCAGCTGCCGCGCGCACCGGTCCTTCGTGTCGCTCACGTAAACGTGATCCCCCAGCAGCAACAAAAACGGCTCATCCCCCACGAACGCCCTCGCCTGATACACCGCGTGCCCGAACCCCTCCGGCGACTTCTGCTCCGCAAAATGCAGCCGCTCCCCGAACGCGTGGAGCTTCTCGCTCTGCAGCATCGCCCAGTCCTTCCCCTTGAATGGCCGCGCGGCCTCCCCCTCCAGCCGCCGAAAATACTCCCGGTATTGCCCCTCTTCCCCCGGCTGCGTGACAATGCAAATCTCCTCGATCCCCGACGCGATCGCCTCCTCACCGATGATCTGGATCACCGGCTTCGTCAGCCCGTCCCGGTCCACCAGCGGAAACATCTCCTTCTGCACCGCCGCCGACGCCGGATACTGCCGCGTCCCCCGCCCCGCCGCCGTGATGACCGCCTTCCGAACCTTACGCATAAGACGCAAGCATATCCCGGACGACGCACACCGCCCACCACCCCTCCGCCGGTTCGATTCGCATCCCCTCATCTC
>DASPKW010000076.1:0-19120 GCA_035627895.1 Tepidisphaeraceae bacterium
GGACAAGGGGATGGTCAGCCCGGCGGCGTTCATCCCGGTGCTGGAAGAGACGGGGCTGATCGTCCCGCTGGGGGCTTGGATGCTGCGGGAAAGTTGCCGGATGCTGGCGGTGTGGCGCGCGCGGTTCCCGTGGGTGGCGGCCGACAACCTCCGCGTCAACGTGAACGTGTCGGGGAAGCAGTTCGCGCGCGGGGACCTGGCGGCGGAGGTGCGGGCGGCGCTGGCGGAGTCGGGACTGCCGCCGGCGTGTCTGGCGCTGGAGATCACCGAGAGCGTGATGATGACGAACGCGGACGCGTCGGCGGACGTGCTGCGGTCGTTGCGCGCGCTGGGCGTGACGATCCACGTGGACGACTTCGGCGTGGGGTACTCGTCGCTGGCACAGCTGCACCGCTTCCCGATCGACGCGCTGAAGGTGGACCGGGCGTTCGTCTCGCGGCTGGGTAAGCCGGGCACGGACGACGACCGGGCGCGGGACACGACGCTGGTGCGGACGATCCTGGCGCTGGCGCAGAATTTGGGGATGGGCGTGACGGCCGAGGGGATCGAGACGGACGCGCAGCTCGAGGCGCTCAAGGCGCTGGGGTGCAAGCTGGGGCAAGGGTATCTGTTCGCCAAGCCGCTGGCGGCGGCGGACGTGGAGGCGATGCTGGGGCGGGAGTCGTCGGGTGCGGCGCGGATGGCGGGATAGGGCGGCCAAGGCCCACCGTTCGCCCACCCCCGTTCGACGGTCTCAAGGCCTCCCCGCAGTCGATCATGCTTCACATATAGCCCGCCACTTGTGGCGGGGAGGCGCGGGAGACCGAAATCGCACGCGCGGGAAGGGATCTGGCGGTTCTTGCGCCGATCGCACGCGCGGGAACGGGCCTGACTGTTCCGGCGCTTTCCCGCCACAAGTGGCGGGCTGTATGAGAGGCCGTTGGGTCGCGCTGCGCCAGTGAGGGGGGCGAATGCGGGTTGCGCGAATCCCTCTCTCCCGTGTGGCGCTACTTCGCCGCGAGCACGAACGCCCACCACCAGTCCTTGTCGCGGCGGGTCTTGCCCATGGGGGACCACGCGGGCGTCGGGGGCTCGGGTTCGGGTTCGCCTGGGCCTTGCTTGAAGAGGACGACCTTCGGGCGGTTGGCGGGGGGGAGGGTCTTGAGGTCGTCGGTGGAGATCCAGCGGGTGGGGCGGTTGGCGTAGATCGAGAGCGACACGTCGGCGCGTTTGCCGGTGGGGTGGGCGTTGTACAGGTCGGCGGTGGGGGCCGATTCCCAGACGGCTTGGGCGATCGGTTTCATGGGCGACTGGCCGGCGTAGGTCCGGCCGTAGCCGGGCATGATGGCGGCCTGGCCGGCGAGCATGACGACGATCGTCGCGCCGAGCAGGGTCGCGAGCCACTGGCGGCGCACCAGCATGCCGCCGGCGAGCAGCAGCCCGAGGCCGATCGTCAGGCCCGCTCCCCACGGGCGGGCGAGCCAAGGTGTGCCGTCGTCGGTCGGGAGCCACTTCGTACCGAGCACGGTCGCGGCGGCGGCGGGGAGGACGACGCCGACGACGACCAGGAGCGCCCAGTGCTGCGCGACGGCGGCTTTATCCAAGCCGGTCCAGGTGCGCTTGCGGGCGAGCTCCATCAGGCCGTGGGCGGCGACGATCGCGCATGCCGGGAGCACGGGCAGGAGGTAGCGGTCCTTGCGGTCCTTGTAGACGGTCATGGCGAGCACGGGGACGATCGCCAGGGAGAGGGCCAGGAGCATCGGGCCGCGGCGGCGAACGGCGGCGGCGATGGCGCCGCTGACGAACGTGATCGTCCAGGGGAACAGGAGGATGAACAGCACGCCGTAGGTGTAGACGCGGCTGGGGCGCTCGCCGCGGACGGCGGAGAACTCGCCGAACCACTCGGCCGTGGCGCCGGGGACGAGGCGCGCGACGGCGACGTACCACGGTGCCGCGACCGCGATCATCAGGAGCACGCAGACGGCGATCGGCCCGGCCCACCGCCGCCCCGCGCCGGTCGAGGGCGGGGGCGCCTCGCCGGATTGGGCCAAGCGCCGCCGGGCGGCGACGTGCGTCCAGATGGCGTATACGAGCACGGGCAGCACGGTCTGCACGAGTCCGACGGGGCCCTTGAGCATCATCACGACGCCGAGGCACAGGCCGGCGGAGGTCAGGCCGGCCCAGCGCCGGCCGTGGAGGACGGCGTGGGCGAGGCCGAGGTTGGCGAGGGCGACCCAGAGCCCGAGGTGGACGTCGATGATCGCGCTGCGGCCGTAGCGGAGGAACATGACGGACGTGCCGCAGGCGATCGCGGCGATTAACGCCGTCGTGGGGTCCGAGACGGCGCGGCCGAGCTCGTAGGTCGCGATCAGCATGAGGCAGGCGGCCAGGAGCGTCGGCCAGCGCGCCTGCCAGGCGAGCTTGAGCCAGGCGGGCTCGTGGACGGCGGGGTCGCGGTTGGCGAGGTCGCGCAGGGTCGCATCCGTGATCGCCAGGGCGGTGATCCAGGGGGTGAGCGGGGGCTTTTTGACGCGCGGCTCTTCTTCGAGCGTCGGGACGAGCCACCCGGGTCGGCCGTCGGGCGCCTCGGGCGCGAGCGTGGGCGCGTGGTCGCGACGGAGCTCGAGCGCGGTGCCGATGACGAGGTTTTCCAGCCCGCTCGAGAACTCGGTCTCGTTGAGCGTCGGCGCGACGGCGGCGAAGAAGACGCCGACCAGCCCGACCCACGCGAGCACGCGCGGGACGCGCAGCAGGGGGGGCGGCGCCGACGGCTCGGCCCCGGGGGTGCGGTCGTTTACATCTCGCGTGGCGGCGGGTTGCGCGGTCATCCCGCGCGGATTCTAACGCCGGTCGAAAGGATTCCCACCCACGACACGATCGCGAAAGGGGGGCGGGCAAAACGTCGTTTCGCCCGAAGAATCGCGGTCCCACTGCTCGTCCACGGTCCGTTCACACGCGCCGTGCGTGCCCCGAAAACCGGCGCATTTCGCCCATTTTCACACCGTTTAGTCGGGAGGTTTTGTTTTTACCGGACCCAGAAAATTCAAGTCCGGCGCAGAAACAGCCGACAGAAGAATTGCCGGAAAATCTTTCAGCCGACCCCTGCGCGCAGCCGATACAAGGTTTGCCGGCGCGGGCATTGGCTCGATCCTCGCGCGGGCAAGCGTCACCGAACCAGCCCCCAGGGATACGGAGGTTTGTCCATGCCCAGCGACGTTGATCGCCGCAGCGAAGCTGACCGGAAAAAGGGTGCCCCCGCCAAGCGCACGTCCGCCGCCAAGACTTCTACGGTCAAGGCCCGGCCCGCCGCCGCGGTCGCCGACTTGTCGGCCGACGACGCGCTCGCGCTCGCCGCCAATAAGAAGGCCGAGAACGACACGCGGGTCGCCAAGCTGTGGAAAGAGTACAAGAAGGCCCCGACCCAGGCCGTCCGCAATCAGCTCATTGAGAACTACCTCCCGCTGGTGCGCAACCACGCGGAGCGGCTCAAGGCCAAGCTGCCGAGCGTCGTGCAGGTCGACGACCTGACGACGGCGGGCGTGCTGGGGCTGATGGACGCGCTCGAGCAGTTCGACGTGGACCGGAAGGTCAAGTTCGAGACGTTCAGCGCGATCCGCATCCGCGGGGCGATGATGGACGAGCTGCGCGGGCTGGACTGGGTGCCGCGCCTGGTGCGGCAGCGGGCCAAGATCCTGACGGACGCGACGGCGACGCTGCGGGCGGCGCTGGGCCGCCAGCCGTCGGAGGAGGAGCTCGCGGCGCACCTGAAGGTGCCGATCGAGGAGTTCCGGCGGATCGCCGACGACGCGGTGCCGGCGAACGTGTTCTCGATCTACGGGAAGCGGACGACGAGCAACAACCACGGCGGGGACGGGGCCGACACGGACGACGACCCGTCGAACCTGGCGGACGCGAAGGCCAAGAGCCCGATGCTCCAGGCCCAGCACAAGATCCTCCAGGACGTGCTGACCAAGGGGTTCACGCGGAGCGAGCGGCTGATCGTGCTGCTGTACTACTACGAGCAGTTGACGATGAAGGAGATCGGGTCGACGCTGGACCTGTCGGAGTCGCGCGTGAGCCAGATGCACACGAGCATCGTGAACCGGCTGCGGGTGACGCTGACGGACCGGATGAAGGAGTTCACGCCGGCGCGGGAAGTGGCGTAGCGGCTGTTGCGTTTTTGTGAGAATTCAATCGACCCCGTGGCGCTTTGCGCTGCGGGGTCGTTTCGTTGAGGGGCGATCGCGCCCTACTTCGCCACTGCGGTTTCGGCCGCTGCGATGTCCTGTCCACCCGCATTCCGGGCAGCGGGCGGGGGTGGCGCGGAGGTCGTAGCGGCAGGCCGGGCAGCGGCCGGCGAGATCCGACCGCCGCCGCCGAACCGCACGCCGGACCCGGGCGACCGGGAGGGCGGCTGCGACGACGGCGGCCACCCGTGCGGGGAAGACGAGGGCGACCGACGTCGCGTCACGCATGACGTCGAAGGTGATCAGATTGGCCAGCGCGCGCTCCGACGCGCGGGGTCGGAGGGTCTGGTGAGATGCGCCCCACCGTGGCTCCGCCGTCTCCCCCCACGCCAGCGCGGCGCTGCCGGCGTACGAGTTGAACGCGACGTGCCGAGGCCCCAGATCCAAACTCGCCACGTCCGCCCGCCAGTAACTCCGCCCCCACAACGCGCCCACTGCCAAACACAGCACGGCCGACGCGACCGTCGCCGCGTTGACGGCCCACCGCCCGAACCGCCGCGCCCATTGCCGCCGCCGTGCCATGCGGCCGAGTGTACCACGCGCGCCACCGCGGCATGGCGGGCTGGGCTCTCCGGGCCGGACGGGGAGAGTTCACACGCCCGCCATCCAAAGGGGGGGGAGTCGCGGAGCGACGATCGGCCGCGTAGGCCGAGGCTACGGCGCGGGGTTGAGCGGGTGGAGCGCGAACCGCACCGCCCCGTCCGGCATGATCCGGACCACGGTCGTCGGGTCGCGCGGCGCGTCGTCGCGTCTCGGGGACCAGTGCAACGGCATCTCGGTCAGCCGGTCCCCCGCGTAGTAATCGACCGACGCCGACCGGCGGCCCGGTGCCCAAGCTTCGATGCGGACGCTATAGTCCGGGCCGGTGAACGCGACCAGAGGGCCCACGATCACGGGATAGCGGACCGCCCAGCGCACGGTCGTGCGGGGCCGGAACGTTCCGTCCGCCGTCCGCTCCACGCCTAGGTCGTGCTCGCCGGGCGCGTCGGGCGCGGCCATGGCCGCGTCGTCCTCGGCGACGTTCGGCGTCACCGGCCGCATGAAGTCGCCCTTGACCGGCACGACCTGATACCGCACGACCGCGTAGGGCAGGTCCGCGCCGGTCGCCGGGTCGACGACGCGGATCCCGGCCACCTGACCGGGGAAGAACCGCGGGAACGCGCACCCGCAGAGGCCCGGGAGCCACAGGGCCGCGACAATCGTGGGGGCCAGGAATCGCATGGGGGTACAGTCGCCGAAGGGCTTATCGGGTTCATGAACGGGCCCGTCTCCGTCCCGTCCAGTGTACCGCACGGCGGCGCGTCGCGCGGTACGATGCCGGCGCGGATGACAGACACGACGCGCGCGACACCTTCTGCACTCGACTACGCGCCACCCCCGCGGCGGCGCGTCCTCCTGCGCCTCTGGCCGGCGGCCGTGCTGCTGGCGCTCGCCGGCCTCGCGATCGTGTACGGCCCGGGCGCGTGGCGGCACTGGAAACTGATGCGGCTGCAGTCCGCGTGCATGACGGCGCAGCTGCCGACCGACCGGCCGATGTTCCTCGGCGACGGCGCGAACCGCGACGCGGTCGACCTGCTCGCCGCGCGGGCGGTCGAGTACCAGCCCGACGAGTTCGGCCAGGCCGAGCGGGTCGACGCGCGGTGGGCGGCGCTCGCGGCCGAGGTTGGCGTGCCCCTGCGGCCCCACACGCCGTCGTGGTACACGTGGGCGACGACGTTCTGCCATGAGCGGCACACGCCGGACGGGCGGCGGCGGCTGGTCGTGGTCGAGGGCGCGTTCTACGCGACCGTGATCGAGCCGGCGACGTGGCTCGGCGGGCGGCCGCGCGTCCTGTGGCGCGGGTGGACGATACAGGACGCAGAATCCGCGGCCGCGCTGCGCGTCGCGGCGTCCCGGTACCTCGGGCACAACCGCCTGGACGGCGGCACGCCCGACCCGGCCGACCGGTCGCGGTTCACGGTGCGGTTCGAGGAGGGCCTCGTCCCCGGCATGTGGGAGCACCGGCTCGGGGACGACGACCGGGTGACCACGCGAATGACCGACCCGGCCGGGTTCGCCGCCCGCGCCAAGGCGTTCGTGCCGCCGTGGGAACGGCCCGACCCCGCGGCGCCATGACGCCACCGCGTTCGAACCTCACCCACGCTTGCGCGGCTGTTCGCGGGGGAGGCGCGGATCGTGCCGCCGTAATCCGAAACCCGCAATCCGAACTTGGCAATCGGCAATCCTGCCCTTGCGCCCCTTATCCCCCCACCTCCGCTTCTCCCCATTGCCCTACTCAGGCTCTAACCGACCCGGCCAGATCCTGTCTAACATTCCGTAACGATCATCGACCGCGGCCCGCGTCGGGATGCGACGGCCCGCGAACCCTAACCCAGTCCTCAGGAGCTTGTCATGAGAATCGCCCGGACTCTCTGCGCCCTCGTTGCGCTCGCGCTGACCTTCGTCCTTGTCGGCGGGTGTCATTACTACGACCGCGGTCATCATCACCACCACCGTGGCCATTACCACGGCGGGTATCACGACCGGCACGACCATCACCGTGGGCACGGCGGGCACGGGCACGGCGGGCATCGCGACCACGACGGCCACGGGCACCGGCACGGGCGCCACCGGTGAGCGGCGCGGCCCTTCGGTCGTGTGCGGCACCTGACAATTTCAACCCTCGCCGAGACCCGGGCCCGGTCGCGCCTTCGTGTGCGACCCCGACACCCGCCCGACCGGCGACCGACGCCCGTGGGCCCTTTCGGTCCGCGGGCGTCTTCGTGCGCGGATCATGTTGCGCGCAATGAATCGTCCCAGTCGCTAAGCCGCAAGCGGCAGGCATCGGGCGCGCATTTCAATCCCGATCCGCAGGTGGCGCGAGCGTCGGAATCGTTGCACGGGTGCGCCGGTCGCGCGATAGGCTGGGGCGCATGACGCGCGCCAACCTCGTCCGCCATATTCGCCGGGAGTTTGCCGAGTTCGGGAAACTCACGCCCGCCAACCTGGACCTCGACATGGCCAAGAACACGGTGGTCTACGCCTACCGCGAGAAGCGCGTGGACGGCTGTAAGCCGGACGACGACGCCGACATGCTCCTGGTGCAGTGGGGCCCGTCCGACGACAACAAGGCGTTCGAGCTCGATTTCACCCGCCAGTTGACTGAGTCCAAGCGCGGCGACGACGACTCGATCCACCAGATCTCCGTCACCGTCCGCTACCCGCTGACGCCCGGGCTCAAGAAGATCAAGCCGGGCAACCGCTGGCTCGAGCGACCCGACCCCGACGCGATGAAAAAGTTCGGCGCCTGGCTCGAGCGCTCCGCGGTCTACAAGCAGTGCCAGATGACCGATTTCCGCAAGATCGAGATCACGACGGATCGGGCGGGATAAAGGTTGGGGGCCCGCCTTCGCCGCAAAGGGGGAGGGTTCTCGAAACGGTTTACCGAGCGCCACGAGTCTCCTGCAAGGCGCTGAAGCGGGTAGCCCGGACGCGTCCGACAAGGCGGCCGCGTGGGGGGGCGCACTGGCGCGACGGGCGGGCCCTAAACCGAACGCAGGGTCTGCCCACTTACCGGGGTCGTCCACGAGTGATCCCGGAGGAGGAACCCCGCCATGACCCGCCGCGCCCGCCTTGCCGCCGCGCTGTTTGCCGTTGCCGTTGCGTCCGCCGCCGCGGGTTTCCTGACGGTCGACGCGGCCGGCAACGCGGCGTACCCGTACATCATCGGTTCGCAGTACTACGGCGTGGTGGACACGGGGAACCTGGGCGCCGGGTCGATCACGGTGCCGGCGGACGTGACGTTTTACGTGGCGCCGGAGCCGGGGGCGGTGGGGGTGATGGCGGTGGGGGCGGTGGTAATGCTCAGGAGGCGCCGATCGCTCTTGTAGCCGCTCCGCTTGCGGAGCGCGTCCTGCGGCGTTCCCTACTTACTCGCATGCGCCCGACGCCCTCTGCAACTCGTCTTCCAGATCCTTCTGTAGATCGGCGTGCGTGCGGTCGACGTGGCCCTGCTCGATCAAGTCGTACTCGTCGTCCGCCCAGTACAGAAACGTCTCGATCGCGTCGTCGGCGATGCGCGGGTGACGCCGCAGGAATTTCCATAACAGGCGAATCGTGTCGGGGACCGAGATCTGACCGGCTTGAAGCGATCGCTGCAAATCCAGGAACACCCGGCGCACCGCCTGAGGTCTGGCGGCCGAACCCAGCCGCTCCAGCAGTTCCGGCACGCGCTCGTCGCCGGGCCGCGTAAGCGAGAGGTCGATCACGTCGATCGGCGGCCGCTCGGTGCGCGCGATAATGCGGTCGGCCCAGGCGACGACGTCCGCGTGCGAGCAGAGGCCGAGCTCGAAGCGGGCGGCGAGGAGGGCCGCGCCGTCGGCCAGGTCTGGGTCATCCGTCGATGCGTCCACGTTCATTTCGTTCGGGCCGCCCTTCCCAAGCGCCATACGAGCGCCCGCCCCACGCCTTTGACGCGCAACAGTCCGATCTCGCGCTCGAGGTCCTTCGTCCACTCGGGGCACGGGCGATCGTACGGCAGGGAAAGGCGGTCGCGCAACTCGGCCCAGGTCAGTCCGGTGCCGTTCCGGCGCAGGGCGGTGTGGATCGCGTCGCGGAACTCGGGGTAGCGCATCGCCGTGCTCCCAATCACCGGGATCGTGTTTTGTCGGACTCGACCGATCTCGGGAATCCGGCCAGCATCCGCTTTGCCCTCCGCCGCAGTCCCTTCACCGGGCACCGCGGGGCGTGCAGGCGAACGAACGCGTCGACGTACTCCGCGAACGATCCGGCCGACGGGCGCAGGCCCCTTAGCTCCCGCCGGTCGCAATTGTAATTGAAGTACACGATGGGCAGCTCGCCGTTTCGATCGGCGGGCGCCCCAGTGTCCCACGCGTCGCAATCGCCGTCGTGGCCGTGGTTCAGGAGCACGTATCGCGACGACAATCCCTCCGCCCGGAACGCGCGGTTGATCGACAGGATGTGATTGTGGCTCTCGAAATCGTCGCCGACGCTGCCGAACCACCCGCCGTACGACGGACACGCCCGCGCGACCTCGACGAGCGAGCCCGGGACGCGAATCGCGAGCTCGGACTCGACCCGGGCGACACTGTCCGGAGTGGGCGGCCGCGACGGGTACCAGTCCGACGCCCCCCACGGCTCGAACGACGCGGGCAGCAGCGACAGCAGGACGGTCTTCGGAAGCAGGTGGTCGGCCGGGATGCTCATGCGCGTCGCGGATACGCCCCTACGCGTGCCGGACTGACAGCGCCCGCCGCACCCCGCCGATCCGCGGTAACGCCCAGGCGCGGTGGCCGACGACGTGGGCGGGCAGTTGGCGCCGGAACAGCGCGACGAGTTGGGAGCGCAGGATCCGACCGCTGCAGGTCGTGAGCCGCTGGTAGTGCGCCGCGGTCAGCGGACGGATGGCGAACGGGTCGTCGCGCCGGACGAGGGGCGCGCGGTCGACGGTCAGGTGGTGCCCGCCGGCGCGCGACCGGCGGACGACGGCCTTCATGTAGAGGCACTCGTCGGCGAGGCGCGCGGGCAGGCCGGCGCTCGCCCGCAGTTCGAGCCAGCGCAGGCGGAGGCCGTTGGGCACGCGCACGACCCGGACGCCGCGGAAGACGTCGGAGCCGGTCGGCGTTACGCGGTGCTGCTTGGCCAGGAGCACGACCAGGTCGCGGTCGCACGCGACGAGCACGGCGGCGGGGTCGAGCAGGTCGATGGCCGTCCACTTGGCGGGGTTGATGCGGCGCGGGGCGGGGCGGGTGAGGGGTGCCTCTGAATACTCGACCAATGGAACGCGGATCAATGACATGTGGTCACCTCCGAAACCTGTGTGACGACGCTGACGGCATTCGGGAATCGTATCCCCGCCTCGGGGTGCACCGCGTTATTAAACGTCCGTACTTTCCCACCCGGCGGGTATCAATACCCGAACCACCGGTCGTTGAACCACCACCACGTGAAGTAGACGTGTCCCCTGCCGCCCTTCTCCCAGTACTCCACCGTCGCGAAGACGGCGATCTGGTACCGCCGGAAGTAAACGTCGATTGCGAACAGCGCGATGGCGGAGACCGGCACGAACAATGCGCCTCGTCGGGCGATCGGGTGCCCGCGGAGCGATAGCACGAGTGCGGCGGCCGACATCCCGCACCACGCGACCGCGGGCAGCGCCTCGCGGAGCACTGGCAGGAGCACGCCGCGCGCCCACCGGTCGCGCCAGGCGCCAAGGTACATCGCCCAGATGCCGGCCGACACGAGGAAGTGCGCGAGCATCGCCGCCGACAGGAGCGTCGGCCAGGCGAACCAGCGCAAGCGCCGCCGCGGTCGGGCGGCGGAGTAATCGATGACGTTCATCGGGCGCCCTCGCGGGTGACGTCGGCCGACGAATGATTCGGAGTGTCCTCCTTTACCCTCGATAGTGCGACTGCTTCGATCCGCGTCGACGACGCACGCGCGAGCCTCCGAATCGTACCGACTCGAGTCCGGCAAACGCGATGAGCGAGAGTGTCATCGTGAACACCGCCCCTTGCGTGATCCGATCGCGCCACCAGATGCGCTCGTACTCCTCCGCCGACACCTCGTCTCGCGTCGACCGATAGCTCGCGTAGTATCGGCCGTCTTCCAGGCTGGCGCGGGTGTACCCCGACTGGCGCACGCCGACCGCCGTCACGACCGACGCGACGAAGGCGGTCAGAAGCGTCCATCGAACCACGCGCAACATCGGTACCATCCTATACGACCTCTCTCCGCACCTCCTCCGTGTCTCCGTGCCTCCGTGGTGAACTCTTCCCCCTCCCCTAACATCGCTCAAAAATCTCCCTCAATTTTCCTTGCCACATTTGCCGATCCTCCTATACTGAACAAACCTCGAACCCAGTCGCCCACGCGTGACGGGCGGCCAGTTCGAGACGGCGTGATTCCTGCGGGAAACACGTCATCCCCGGCGCGGTGCGGGAGGCCAGATGGCCTCCCCGGGATTGCCCGAGACGTGCTCACTTTATGTGACGTACGGACGACGGTCCCCGAACAACTGCCCGCGCCCCAGTCACGCGACATCGCTCGTCGGTCGGGACGGCCGCGGAATCCCGGACACTGCCGCCCGCAGTTCCCACGATTTCCCGCCTGTTCTTACGTCGAGCACATCGCTTCGCCGGCTGACCCAGATACCCGGCGGAAAAGGATTCTCTCATGGCACGGTATCCCGCCAAGGCTGACAAGGATAAGGACGTCCTCCCCCCGGTCGTCCGCAAGGAACTCCCCAACACCCAGACCCACCCCCGGGATCAATCGAAAGACCCGGCCCGCGAGTCCGCGCTTACGCGCGCCGTCCAGCAGATCGAGAAGCAGTTCGGCAAGGGCGCGGTCATGCGCCTCGACTCCGACCACATGCCCGCCATCGAGGGCATCCCGTCCGGGTCGCTCTCGCTCGACATCGCGCTGGGCGGCGTCGGCATCCCCAAGGGGCGGGTCATCGAGATCTTCGGCCCCGAATCGTCGGGTAAGACGACGCTCACGCTGCACATCATCGCCAACTGCCAGAAGCAGGGCGGGGTGGCCGCGTTCATCGACGCCGAGCACGCGCTGGACCCGTCGTGGGCCAAGCGGCTGGGCGTGCAGATCAACGACCTGATGGTCTCCCAGCCCGACACCGGCGAGCAGGCGCTGGAGATCACCGAGATGCTCGTCCGCTCGAACGCGGTCGACGTGATCGTGATCGACTCGGTCGCGGCCCTGATCCCGCGGGCGGAAATCGAGGGCGAGATGGGCGACAGCCACGTCGGCCTGCAGGCCCGCCTGATGTCGCAGGCGCTCCGCAAGCTCACGGGCGCGATCAGCAAGTCCAAGAGCACCGTGATCTTCATCAACCAGATCCGCGAGAAGATCGGCGTCATGTTCGGCAGCCCCGAGACGACGACCGGCGGGCGGGCCCTGAAGTTCTATAGCTCGATCCGCATCGACGTCCGCCGGACGGGCACGATCAAGGAGGGCGAGACGTCGGTCGGCAACCGCACGCGGGCCCGGGTGGTCAAGAACAAGATCGCCCCGCCGTTCCGCGACGCCGAGTTCGACATCATGTTCGACCGCGGGATCAGCTACGAGGGCGATTTGATCGACCTGTCGTCGGCGGCCAACATCGTGGAGAAGTCCGGCGCGTGGTACTCGTACAAGGGCACGCGCCTGGGCCAGGGCCGCGAGGCCGCCAAGACGTTCCTCTTCGAGAATAAGGACCTCGCCCAGGAAATCCGCGAGGCGGTGCTGGCCAACCGAGGCCTGATCGAACAGACCCAATCGGCGGCGGCGAAGGGCGAGGCGACGCCGGCGTCTGAGGAATGATGGAACCGAATCCGTCCGCGTCACGACACGTCGCGCTCGCGACTAGGAGTCGGCGTGGACGACGGCTCGACCTCTGCAACAAAAACCCAAAGCCCACGAAACTCTGTTTCGTGGGCTTTTCCGTTTACGGTCGCCAAGTTGTCGCTGCGGAGTAATCGGTCTTACCGAGGGTGCGACAGTCTGCTGTGGGATTCGGTCATGCCAGTGACTGCGAGTCCGTGACGCCGTTCACGCCGGATCGAAAGTTTTCGGCGGGCGGGTGCGTTTTGGCTTCGCCAGTTGATCTTTCTTCCTTTAGCATTCGCCCCAACCTTGGGGTCCGATAACCGCCGTTTGAACCCCGCCGCGGCCGTCGATCTGACGCAACGTTTAAAGCCAAACCCCCGAACAGCCGATGCTCCGATAATGGGCGGGGCCGGTGGACTGCCCGGGGCGATCTTCCCGGGCTTGGCCGCCGACACCCGCGTCCACGATCGCCGCCGGGCACCGCGTCACAGGGGTTGTACGCACCGTCCTTGGAGCCGTATGGGACGCCGATTCGCCGTCGCACTGTTGGGCATCGGGGCCATGTCGCTGTCGTGCGGCCGCGCGCCGTTCGCGCCGGCGGCGCGGCAGGCCGGCGCGTCGGACCGCCCGGTCCTCGCCGCCGACGCGGGCGACCCGGCCGACGCCTCCCCGCTCGCCGGGCTGGAGGCGAAGTTCGAATCCCTCGCCACGCGCCTGGCGCCGTCGGTCGTCGCGATCTCGGCCAGCACGCAGGTGCTCGACGCCGACGATCTGCTCCGCGCCGACGAACTGAATCCCGAGAAACTCGAGACGCTGCTCGACCGCACGACCCGCATGGTCGGCACCGGCCTGGTGATCGACGCCGACGGTTACATCCTGACCAACGAGCACGTGATCGGGGAGGCCGAGAACGTCTGGGTGACGACCGACGCCGGCAAGGTATACCCGGCCCTCGTCGTCGGGACCGACCCGCGGCAGGACCTGGCCGTGCTGAAGATCCCCGCGACGGGCATGCGGCCCGTGACGTTCGCGACGCCGGACGCGCCGCTGGCGCGCGGGCAGTGGGCGATCGCACTGGGCAATCCGTACGGCCTGGCGACCGCCGGCAACCAGGCGCTGTCGGTCGGCGTCGTCAGCGCGATCGACCGCGCCCTGCCGAAGCTGTCGAAGAAGGAAAACCGTCTCTACTCGGGCCTCGTGCAGACGACCTGCCCGATCAACCCGGGCAACTCGGGCGGCCCGCTGTTCGACATCCACGGGCGCGTGATCGGCATCAACACCGCCGTCATCCTGCCGGAGAAGAAGACGAACGGGATCGGGTTTGCGATCCCGGTCACGCGGCAGCTGATGGAGACGGTCGCGGGCCTGAAGGACGGGCGCGAGGTCGTGTACGCGTACCTGGGCGTGTCGGTCGTGACGCCGACCCCGGGCCAGCGGCGCGCCGCGGGCCTGGACGACGCGTCCGGCGTGCGCGTCGAGACGGTCGACCGCGCGTCCCCCGCCGACGGTCTGCTCAAGGAGGGCGACCTGCTCGTCACGGTCGACGGGCGGACGCTGCGCGACAGCGAGCAGTTCGTGCGGGTCGTGGGGCAGGCACCGATCGACCGCCCGACGGACCTGACGGTCGTCCGCGACGGCAAGCCGCTGGCGGTGTCGGCGACGCTCCGCAAGCGCGCCCCGATGACCGCGGCCGTCACGCGCGACAGCCGGCGGATGCGGTGGGAGGGCCTGCTGGTCGGGCCGGTGCCGGCGCACTGGACGGGCGGCGCCAAAGTGGCCGCGGCGAACGCGTCGACGGGGCTGGTCGTGCTGGCGGTTAGCGCGCGGAGCAAGTTCGCCAAGGACGGCGTCCGCGAGGGCGACGTGATCACGGCCGTGGGCGGGCAGACGATCGGGGACGTGGTCGACTTGCAGAAGCTGGTGAACGATTTGCCGCCGGACAAGCGGACGATCACGACGGCCCCGCGGCCCAAGCCCGCGGCCCCGACCGGCAACGCGGTCGCGGCGACGTCGCGGGACTGACGTCGCATTTCGCACCGACGCGCGCGCGCGAGCATGCACGGGTCGGGATGACGAGGGGCGGACGTTGTCACCGTCAGAGCCACAGCGGTGAGGCGAGACCGGGAGAGCGGGGCGCGACCGGACGGCCTCGCCCCGCTCTTTTGCATGCTAGCGCTCCGTCGCCCGCGCACTGCGTCGTCGGACGCGCCGGTCCAGCCCGGCGGCCAAGGGTGTCGCCGGCGCGCGCGCCGCGAATCACTCCACGACCAACTCCGCCTCCAGGGCGATCGGGTTGGCGAGGTTGAACCGGTTCGGGGACGTCGCCATCACCAGCTCGTGGATCTTCCGCATCTGCTCGGGCGTGCCGTCGCCCCTGATGTGCACCGTGTAGCGGATCTTGTCGTACCCGGCCGGGACGGCGCGGCTGATGCCGAGGAACCCCCGGAGGTCGATGCTGCCCTCGGAGCGGATGCGCAGGCTCTCGAGCTTCACGCCGTACAGCGACGCGCCGGCGACGTAGCCGACGGTCATGCACGCGTTGAGCGCGCCGAGCAGGTACTCCTGCGGGTTGGGGGCGGTGTTGGTGCCGAGCAACTGGGTCGGCTCGTCGGCGACGAACTCGAACGGCCGGTCGACCCACTGGCCGCCCAGCTCGCACCCGGCGACGCGGGTGCGCGACTTGGTGCCCCCGAGCCAGTCGGTGTCGACGGCCCAGCGGGTCTGGCCGCCGGCGGGCGCGGCGCGGACGGCCTCGATCGTCTGGCGGAGGCCGGCGACGTCGATGCCGTTGATCGGCGAGCGCGCCGTGTCGGGGGTCGTCCGGGTCGAGGGGCGGACGGTGGACTGCGTTGCGGTGCTCAACCAAGACGACGTTCTACACGCACTTCGAGAGCAAGGACGACCTGGTCGTGGCGGCGATCACGCGGCGCGACGAGTGGGAGCGCGAGGCGTGGGGCCGGGCGATCGGAAAACTTGCCGGCGACGACCCCCGCGCGCGGCTGGTCGCCATGTTCGACGTGCTCGACGTGTGGTTCAACGACCCGTCGTTCGGGGGGTGCATCTTCGTCAACGCGGCCGCCGAGTTCGCCGACCCGCGCGACCCGGCCCACCAGGTGGCGGCGGCGTACAAGCGGCGGGCCCGCGACGGGTGGCGCGACCTCGCCAAGGCCGCCGGCGCGACCGACCCGGAGGCGCTGGCCGACCAGTACACGGCCCTGTTCGAGGGCACGCTGATCATGCGGCACGTGCACGGGCGGAACGACGCGGCGCGGGTGATCAAGCCGGTGATCGAGCGGCTGATCGAGGCCTTTATCCCCGTACCCGCGGCGGCTGTCGCTCGAACCGGTGGGTAGCTGCAGGTCGACGACCTGCCGACGCGTTCCGCGCGTCCAGCAACGCGTTGCGCTGCGGCGATCACGAACGATCTCGTGACCTACTCGCGCACCAGCCAGATCACCAGCCGCACCAGCCCCGTGATGAACAGGAGCGGGGGGTAGATGACGACGGGCAGGACGAACGCGGTCCCGCCGCCGGTGTCTTTCCCCTTGGGGGAGAGTTTGCCCGAGAGCAGGGCGACGACCAGGAGCAGGACGAAGAACGACCCGAGCGAGATCAGGGTCAGCCACCACCAGCCCCAGTGCGGCCGGGCCATTGCGGCGTTGTAGATCGGGCTGGCGACGACGTAGAACGTGGTGACGGTCACGCCGATCGCGCCGGCGCGGTGGCGGAAGACGGCCATGAGGACGATCGCGATCGCGAGCAGGGCGAGGGCCTGACCGAAGGGGTGGTAAACGTAGAAGTGCCAGTCGAGCATCGGGGTCGTCCCGCCAAAATTCGGGGGTCTAACGAGGGGTCCGTCGGCGCCGGGCGGCATTGTTCATAGTCGGACGGGAGTTGTCGAGGGTGCGCTTACCGCTTGCGCGTCGAGCGGCGCTTTTGCTTGCGCTTGCGGAGGCGCGGGATGACGTAGCCCATGATGGTCAGGAAGAGCAGCGCGCCGGCCGTCGCCAGGATCAGCTCGCGGACGAAGACGGGGATCAGGCCGAAGAGGAACCCGCCGATCAGGGAGCCGCCCGCGCCGACGATCAGGTTGCCGACCAGGCCGAACCCGTTCCCGCGCGTCAGGTACCCGGCCAGCCAGCCGGCGGCCAGGCCGATCACCAGGAACATGACGAACTGCGTGATGAACATCGGCGCGAGGTCTGGAAACGGGGGAGTTGGTTTACGGGGGACCGGGGGGATGTGCAAGCGGGGTCCGGCGGCTCACGCGCGGTACTTGAGGAACATCCGCGCCTCGCGCCCGGGGTTGGCGGCGGTCCACGCGTCGACCTGCGCGTCGAACGCGGCGCGGTCGAGGACGCGGCCCGCACAGTAGACGGGCGTGCGAAGCGCGCCGAAGTGGGTCTTGAAGCGGAAGAGCGAGTCGTCGGGGTCGTTGGACATGCCGCCGCCCCAGGTGATCCGCGCGCACCCGTGGGCCCGGGCGACGGACGCCATGGCGTGATAGAGGAAGTCGTTGGGTCGGAGGTGCTGGTGGGCGAAGTCGGACGCGCCCAGGTGGTAGTAGGCGAGGTGGCCGCCGAGCAGGAGGATGGCGGCGGCGATCGGCGTCGGGCCGGGCGCGTCGACGATGACCAGCGCCGCGCCGGGCGTGGCGAGGACGGCTTGGGCGTACGCACGGTCGAAGCGGTAGTGGGGGGCCATCGCCAGGCGGTCGGCGGTGGCGGCGTAGAGGCGGCAGAAGGTGTCGAGGTCTGTGGTGGAGGGCTCCACGTCAATTGCCAGGGAGCGGATCCGGGTCGGCGCTGCGGGCAGAGCCCGTTCGCTCTGCCCCGGCGTGGTCGGAATCGGAAAGGTGACTGCGCGGTAGGTGAGCCCGGATGATTGGGCCTTGCGGAGGTTCCGTCGAGCGCTCGAGACCCAAGTGGCGGTGACGTCGTCGTTAGAGAGGTCGCATTCGACGTTGGTGCGGACCTGGAACGTCGTGTACCCCGCGGCGGCGAGCGTGGCGGGGTCGCACCACTCGGGGTGGCAGCGGACGAACTCGGCGATCGCGCCGCGGGCGCGCAGGGCGCCGGCGAGGTCCGCGAGCGCGGCGCGTGTTTCGCCGGCCGACCATTCGCCGGCGAAGAGCGGGCCGCCGTAGCCGTAGGGCGTTTGGGCGTCGCAGCCCGGTGTGAACGGCAGGGCGTGGCTGAGGTGGGGATAGAGGAAGGATCGGCCGGACGAACGGGCGACGAGGCACGCGGGCCCGGTCAGCGCGCGTTCCCACGATTGCGCGGCGGCGGACCAGGCGGGGTGGTAGTAGGCCTCGCGCAGCGCGGCGGGCAAGTCGTCGAAGATTCGATCCCACTCGTCCGCGTCCGCCGGGTGCATCGGGCGGCGAAGGTACGCGAGGGGGGGAAAGGTTTCACGCCGAACGTTGGGGAGTCGAGTGCCCGCGCGACCGGGACGTCCTGGGGTGCCATGCTCAGACCGGCCGCTCGGGCGCGGCTCGCGATGTCAGCTCGGTCGTCCGGATGAGCATGCCGAGCGGCGTTCGAAGTCCCGCATGCTCATCCCCGCCGAACGCGCCGTCAGGTGAATCGGCCCACTCGGCGGCGGGTCTGAGCATGGCACCCCAACTCTCCCGATGCGCCTACACAGGAGTCGGCGATGGCCCGTAAACCGGTAATGACTCTCCACCCCCGCTCTACCTCCCTTCATCGGCGAGCGTCACGCGTGTCGCGCCGCCCGGACCCGAAAGGAGCTTCCCATGAGATCGCACCGTTGGGCCGCCGCCGTCGCGGTGGCCGCAATCTTCGTCGCGCTATTGGTGTTCTCGTCGTCGTCAACGGTGGGCCAGCAGAAGCCCGTCGCCGCCGCGCCGGCGACCGCCCCCGCGACCCAGCCGCACCCCGACGACTTGCTCCCGCAGGACAACGACTACGTCGTCCACGAGTGGGGCACGTTCACGAGTTTCGCCGGGTCGGACGGCGTGTCGCTCGAGTTCCGGTCGCTCGCCGGGGCGGATTTGCCGCCGTTCGTGCTCGACCGGGCGCGGCAGCAGACGATCCACAACCGGGGGGCGATGATTTCGAGCCTGCTCAAGAACGACGTGCGCAGCCGGCAGCGGATGGAGACGCCGGTCACCTACTTCTATACCGACAAGGAGCGGATCGTCGACGCGGTGGTGGAGTTTCCCAAGGGCCTGCTGACCGAGTGGTACCCGCCGGTGCGGCAGTTCGGGCCGCCGATCAGGAAGGGCCAGCCCGAGCCGCTCGAGGCGTCGTGGCTGCGGTGGGGGCGGATCCGGCTGCTCCCGGCGGCGAAGGCGGTCGACCCGAAGACCGGCATCGACCCGCTGATCCCGGCGATCCGCCGGGATGACGTCCTGGGCGAGCATTACGCGCACGCCCGGGCGACCGACTCGGCACACGTGCAGTTGACCGACCGCGGCCTGACCGCGCCGGCCCGCGAAAAGTTCCTGTTCTACCGCGGGGTAGGGAATTTCGATTTGCCCGTCTCGGTGAGGGCGGCGGGCGGCGGACGGTTTGTCCTGACGAACTCCGGCAAAACGCCACTGCGGT
>DASPKW010000077.1:0-10070 GCA_035627895.1 Tepidisphaeraceae bacterium
ATCTTGGCCGGGTCGTTGTCGAACACCGCCACCAGGCGGAAGCCCTTGGGGTTGAACCCCTTGTAGGCCGCCAGGGCCCGGCCCAGGTTTCCGGCCCCGACCAGCAGGACGTTCCAGACCTTGTCGGTGCCGAGGATGCGCCGGATCTGGCCGATCAGGTCGTCCACGCGGTAGCCGATGCCGGGGTGGCCGAACTGGCCGAAGTAGGCGAGGTCCTTGCGCACCTGCGCGTCCGTCAGGCTAAGGGCCTCGCCCAACTGCTTGGACGAGATGGTTCGGCGATCCTTCCGCTTGAAGGTCTCGAGTTGGCGGAGGTAGAGGGAAAGTCGCCGGACGGCGGGGTTGGGGATGGGGTCGTGGCGGGGAAGTTCCATGGGCGACTCTGTGTGGGGTAGTATACGGAGTCGGCGCGCGGGATGTTGGTGGTTGACGCGCCGGTCGCAAAGACCCGACGGCACGGCTCGGCCGGAGAATGCTCCGTGCGGCGCGATGTTGAGAACGAAACCGAAGGCGAGTTACGCGCGGCCGCGTCGGCGATCGTTCCCGGGTGGCGGATTTCTTGACACCCTCCGGGGGGTTTGATACGGTTTTGAACGAGCCGTCGGGTTGCCGACGGCTCACTCGCAATTCGTGCCCGGCCAATGAATTGCCGACGCGCGGGAGCGACGCGGGGGATGGCGGTTTGCGGGGGTGGACGTGCGGAGGAAGCCGGGATTGCGCGGATCGCGCGCGGCGCCCGGGACCGTGGGAACGAGGCCCGACTTGGAGAGACACCTGTGATGAACCGCCGCCTTCGTGGATCTGCCGCGTGCCTGCTGGTGATGGGGATGTGGGGGGCGGTGGCGCAGGCCCAGCCGGCGGCGGGCGGTGGCGCGGGCGCGGGGCCGATCCCGCCGGCGCTGATCACGACCCCGGACCAGGCCCAGATCGACGCGTGGTCTAAGGCGGCGACGGGCGACCTGCTGAACGAGGCGGATCCCGCGCTACAGGGCAAGGCGCGGGACAACATGGTCAACGCGTGCTTCGTGAAGCGGGACACGCCGGCGGGGGCGGGGTTCCTGGCGATGTACTCGGCTTCGCTGAACAACGAGTTCTGGCCGAAGCTCGCGCCGGGGACCAAGCTGACGCCGCGGCAGCGGCTGAACCTGGCGATCGTGACGGCGAAGGTCGCGTCGGTCGCGCAGCAAAGCCCGCTGGCGCCGACGGTCGAGCGGCTGATCAACGACCCGCTCGAGCCGGTGGTGCTCTGGGGGCTCAAGGGCGCGCAGCCGATCGCGCCGGCGGTCGTCAAGCTCCGGGGGGCGGGGAACAACCCGCTGCACCCGATGCTGGCGGCGGTCCGGCCGGCGGCGCTCAAGCACCCGTCGGGGCCGGTGTTCGAAGAGGCGTATGCCGCGCTGGGGAACGCAACGACGGTCAGCCCGGACAACCCGGTGCTCGAGCGGGCCGTGAAGGCGGCGGCGGCCGAGATGATCAGCCTGTGGGAAAACCGCCTGCAGCAGTACCGGTCGGCCATCCCGGAGGACCCGATCGCCGACGGCATGCCGGTCTTCTTTCTGACGACGCGCGACGCGTGGAACACGATCGTGAAGGACCAGGCGACGCGCACGCAGGTCATGCAGATGGTGTCGGACCAGTTGTCGCTGGCGTCGCAACACGCGGACGCGTCCAAGGATCGGGAGAAGCGCGACCAACTCGTCAAGCTGTCGATCAAGTGCGCGGGCGCGTGCGCGGTCGTGGGCACCCACCAGTCGAACGACCCGTTGAAGCGGACGGCCGGCGACGAGATGAATCGCATGCAGCCGGCCGTGCAGAACGTGGGCATCAAGATCCGGCCGATGGCCGACGCGGTGGGGGACGAACTGCGGCGGGCGTATCCGGGCGTGAAGCCTCCCGCGCCGCCCGCCGCGGGCGTGGCGCAGCCGTAGTCGAGTTCGCGTGCGAACGCGGGGGCCCGGCAGGTGGACACAGGGCATTTGGCGACCGGACAACCATGCTGCGACTCCTGGTCATCCCGCTGGCGTTCCTGGTCATGCTGGTGGGGGCGATGGTCTGGTCCGGCGGGGGGGCGACCAAGCGGGCGTCGTTCGCGTTCATCAATCGCGGCGACATCCACACGCTCGACCTCAACCAGATGTCCTACATGCAGGACTTCCGGTTCACGTACGCGATCCGCGAGGGGCTGTTCAACCTCGACCCGGTGAACTACCGGCCCGAGCCGGCGGTGGCGGAGTCGGTCGCCCTCGACCCCGACCCGCGCGACGCCGGCCCGGACGGTAAACCGTCGCCCCTGAAGCGGGTGTACACGTTTCGACTGCGGCCGGGGGTGAAGTGGGGAAATGGCGACCCGATCACGACCGCCGACTTCGTCTTCTCGTGGCGGCGGATGCTCCAGGAGCCGGGCGAGTACTCGTATTTGTTCGACTACATCGAGGGGGCGGAGGGGTACAAAGAGGCGTACGGGAAAGGCGATCCGCAGACGTGGGACAAGGTGCGGGTCGAGGCGCCCGACGAGCGGACGCTCAAGGTCACGCTGAAGAACCCGGTGCGGTACTTCCTGGACCTGATCGCGTTTCCGCCGTTCTACCCGCGGCACGAGCGGTCGATGGCGCGGTTCCGGCTGTTCACGGACGCGGACGTGATGGACGCGTTCGAGAAGTACGTGGAGGGTGCGAAGCGGCTCGACCCGGGCGGCGACGCCGCGGCGGCGCTGGCGAGGGCGGCGGGCGACGCGGGCCGGAAGCTGGACGCGGCCGGGGCGGCGAAGTTTGTGGAGGCGGTCCGCGCCGGGTTCGAGTACCGGCCGAACGATCGCAACCGGCGGGCGGCCGAGAAGGATTTGAAGTACAAGTTCGCGACCGAAGCGGAACTGCTGGACGTGCTGGTATTGTTCCTCAAGACGGGCGCGCTCGACGGCACGGCGGCGAAGGACAAGCTGGGGCGGATGGTCGAGCGGCGGTTCGTGCGGTACGTGTTCGACAAGAAGTACACGCAGCCGCCGTACGCGGTCGGGAACGGACCGTTCAATTTGGCGCGGTGGGACTTCAAGGCGCGACTCGTGGCCGAGCGAAACCCCCACTTCTGGGACGCGGCCAACGTCAAGAGCGACTCGATCGAGATGGTGGTGTCGGAGAACCAGCAGAGCCAGTTGCTGATGTACGAGACGGGCGTGGTCGACTGGCTGGCGGACGTGGCGGGCGAGCAGGCGTCGGAGCTGCGCGGGCGGGGCGACCTGCGGACGAGCGACGCGTTCGGGACGAACTTCCTGACGCTGATGTGCGCCCCGAATTTGGCGCCGAGCGTGGGGAAGGGGAAGAACGTGCTGGCCGACGTGCGCGTGCGGCAGGCGCTGGCGATGACGATCGACAAGCGGGAGATCGTCCGGAACGTGACGCGGATGGGCGAGCTCCCGGCCCGGACGTACATGCCGCCGGACGGGACGCTGCCGGAGTTCCGGTGGCTGCCCGGGCCGATCGGAAACTCGGGCGAACCCGCGGGAAAGACCTACACCTTTTCGGATCAGAAAAAGATGCTGCCGGAGCCCGGCGGGCTCGAGGGGCCGGGTCCCGGGTTGCCGTACGACCCGCAGGCGGCGCGGAAGCTGCTGGCCGAGGCGGGGTACCCGGGCGGGGCGAACTTCCCGAAGTACCCGATCCTGTACAACACGGGCAACACCACGCGGAAGCAGATCGCGCAGGTCGTGAAGGAGCACTGGCGGCGCGAACTCGGGATCGACCTGCCGATCCAGGGCGTCGAGGGGAAGATTTTCCAGCAGCGGGTGACGGAAAAAGACTACTTCATTGCGACCGTCGCGTGGTACGGCGACTACCCGGACATCTCGACGTTCACCGACAAGTACCACTCGAAGAGTTTGCAGAACGATTCGGACTGGGTGCGCCCGGCGTTCGACGAACTGCTGGCCGCCGCGGAGAAGGAGCCCGACGCCGGCGCGCGGGCGGCGACGCTCGCGAAGGCGATGGCGATGCTGGACGGCGAGGCGCCGATCATCCCGCTGTACCACTACGTGAACATCAGCATGAGCCGCGACGCGGTCTTTGGGGTGAAACCGAACCCGCGGAACATCGTGGTGTGGAAGGGCGTGGGGGTGAAGAAGTGAGGCCGAAGATGGAGGATGGCGGATTGAAGATGGAGGTGGCGAATTGCGCTCGCGCGCGCTTCCCGTCCTCCACATTCCCCCTTCCATCCTCGTGTTCGAAAGGGGCGAGACGTGGCTAAGTTCATCCTGTTCCGGGTGCTGCAGTTCCCGCTGATTCTGGCGGTGATCTACCTGCTGACGTTCGCGCTGGCGTGGTGGGCGCCGGGGAACCCGTTCGCGAACGAGCGGAAGCTGGACCCGCTGGTCGAGGCGGAACTCAAGCGGCGGTTTCACGCGGAGACCCCGTGGGGGTTCCTGACCCATCACGGGGCGGAGGTGGCGACGAAGTTCAACTTCGGGCCGTCGATGGCGTACCCGGAGCGGACCGTGAACGAGCTGATCGCCGAGGCGCTGCCGGTCAGCCTGACGCTGGGGCTGTTCGCGATGATGATCGCGGTGCCGGTGGGCGTGGGGATCGGGGTGATGTCGGCCGTGCGGCGCGGGGGGCTGATCGACTGGGTCGGGCTGAGCGTGGCGCTGGTCGGGATCTGCGTGCCGAGTTTCGTGATCGCGTCGCTCCTGCTGGGGGTGGCGGTGTGGTTCAAGTTCCCGGTAGGCGGGTGGGGGACGTTCTGGCACATGCTGCTGCCGGGGCTGGCGCTGTCGCTGTTGCCGATGGCGTACATCACCCGGCTGACGCGCGTGTCGATGCTCGACACGCTCGGCGCGGACTTCGTGCGGACCGCGCGGGCCAAGGGGCTGGGCCGGCCGACCGTGATCTGGAAGCACTGCCTGCGGAACGCGTTCTTGCCGGTGCTCAGTTATCTGGGCCCGGCGGCGGCGGGGACGCTCGTCGGGTCGTTCGTTGTAGAAAAAGTGTTCACGATCCCGGGCTTGGGGCAGCACTTCGTCAACGCGGTGCAGAACCGGGATCGGACGCTGATCCTGGGCGTGGTGATCGTGGAGTCGATCCTGTTGTTGACGTTCAACCTGCTCGTCGACATCGCGTACGCGTGGGTCGACCCGCGGATCGACGTGACGGCGACGGGGGAATCGTAGGAGCGAGTGGTGGACGTACTCGTCGTTGAGCCGCGACCCGTCGGGCGGGCGAAGCGCCCCCGGAGCCGGAGCGCGGGTGGGTGCAGAAGCGTATTGATTTGAGACCGCATGACGACAGTGACCGTCGATAATCTGGCCGACGTGGACGCCGCGACGGTTGCGGTCCGGCGCTCGCCGGGCATCTGGCGGCAGGTGCTGTCGAACCGGCGCGTCCTGATCGGGGGTGGGGTGCTCGGGGCGATCCTGCTCGCGTGCGTCGCGACGATCCTGGTCACGATGGGGCCGGTGTACGACGCGGCCGGCAAGCGCGTCTCGGACACGCGGTACACGCACACGGACGCGACCAAGTCGCGGGCCGCGCCCGACCGCGGATTCTGGGGGTGGATGGGGTACGACACGCTCGGGCGGTCGATCATGGCGCGGGCGCTGTCGGGCGGGACGATCTCGCTGGCGGTCGGGTTCGCGGCGGCGGCGATCGCGGTCGTGCTCGGGGTGAGCGTGGGCGTGCTGGCGGGGTACAAGGGCGGGTGGGTCGACGCGGCGCTGATGCGGTCGGTCGACGTGTTGTACGGATTGCCTTACGTGCTGCTGGTCGTGCTGTTCAAGGTGGCGTTCGAGCCACAGCTCACGCAGGGGGTGACCTGGCGCGTCGGGTTCGAGCTGGTGGCGTTCTGCCTGTGCTTCGCGGGGATCTTCGTCGCGCTGGGGCGCGTCGGCGGGTGGGCGAAGTGGGCGGTCGCGGCGGCCCTCCTCGTGCTGACGGTCGACGCGGTGCTGAACTTGTCCGTGTGGCGCGAAACGGGGATCCCGGTGACGGGCAAGTCGTCGTACGACGCGGCGACGGCGCTCACCGCGGCCCGCCAGTCGTGGCGGTGGGTGGCGCTCGCCGCGGTGGTGGCGGGCGTAGCGCTCGTTGCGGCCCGCGCGGCCGCCGCGCGGGTAACGTTATTGGTGTTTCTTGCCGTGGCGGGGCTCGCGCTCGCCATGAACGTCTTCGCGTGGCGCAGCACGGTCTACGCACCGGCCGCGGCGAAGGCGGCTTCATTGACGGCGGTCTTCCCGCAGGCGCCCGCGGGGGCCGCCGGGGCGGCGGTCGGCGCGTCGGCGCTTTTGGCGCCCGGGTTCGCCGGGACGTTTCCGGGCGTGGGTGTCGAAGCACCTCGGCCGCTGCGGTTACTGGTCGAGCCGCTCGACGGCCAAACCGCCAGCGTGGTCGTGCTGTTCCTGGCGATCGGCCTGGTGAGCTGGCTGACGATGGCGCGGGTCGTGCGCGGGCAGGTGCTGAGCCTGCGCGGGCAGCCGTTCATCGAGGCGTGCCGGGCGATGGGCATGAAGGAGGGGCGGATCTTCGCGAAGCACATCCTGCCGAACCTCGTCGGCCCGATCACCGTCTACGCGACGCTGACCGTGCCGTCGGCGATGCTGCAGGAGTCGTTCCTGAGCTTCCTGGGCGTCGGGATCAACCCGCCGCTGCCCAGCTGGGGGAATCTGGCGAGCGAGGCGGTCGAGCTGCTGTACCCGCGGTTCTATTGGTGGATGCTGGTGTTCCCGTGTACGTTGCTGGCGGTGACGCTGCTGGCGCTGAACTTCGTGGGCGACGGGCTGCGCGACGTGTTCGACCCGAAGAAGGAAGCGGCTAAGATCTGAGGCGTTGCTGTCGGAGAGATGCAGTCGCTAAGCCGCAAGCGGCGCGGACGGAAGGTTGAAGCATGGAAAACCGTTTCGGCGTCAAAGACCTGTTCATGTTCGGGCTGATGGCCGCGCTGCTGGTGATGGTCGTGCTGTCGATGGTGCAGTTCGACCGGCAGTTCAAGGACATCCAGGAGATCAAGAAGCAGAACAGCAACCTGACCTCGGACCTGCAGCGCGTGAAGAGCCGGCTCGAGCAGGGGATTGTGATGGGATCTGGCGGCGGGGCGGGGGGTCAGTTGCCGGAACAACTACCGGTGTTCAAGCCGCTGGTCGAGGCGGAGAAGAAGCCCGACTTCGCGCGGGGCGACTGGCTGGTGGACAATTTCGGGACGAAGATCGGCCGGCTCACGCCGCTGGTCTCGTCCGACTTGTACCAGCAATGGATCGAGGCGCGGGTGTGCGAGGGCCTGGCGACCCGCGACCCGAACACGCTGGAATTCCAACCGCTGCTGGCCGAAAGTTGGGAAATCAAGGATTACACGAAGGAGTGGGAGGCGTACGTCGGCAAGCTGCGGAAGCCGGGTCAGACGGCGGAGGAGTTCACCAAGGCGGTGAAGGCCGATCCGAACGTGCCGCTGGCGATGGAGCTGGTCTTCAAGCTCCGGCGCGGGGTGTCGTTCTCCGACGGCGAACCGTTCACGGCGGACGACGTGAAGTTCACGTTCGACTGGATCCTGACCGAGGCGGTGAACGCGGCGCGCGCCCGGGCGTACCTGACGAACTTGAAGGCCGTGCGGGTCGATAACCCGCACCAGGTCACGTTCCAGTTCACCGAGCCGTACTACGGGACGTTCGAGACGATCACGTCGTTGGCCGTGATGTCCAAGAAGTTCTACTCGCGGTTCACCCCGCAGCAGTTCAACGACAAGGTCGGCCTGCTGATCGGGACCGGTCCGTACCGGCTGGCGGACCCGGAAAACTGGAGCCCGGGCAACGGGGTGACGCTGGTCAAGAACGAGCGCTACTGGGGCGTCCCCGGCACGTTCGACCGGATGATCTGGCGCGAACTCGAGGACGAAAGCGCGGAGATCGTGACGTTCGGGAACGGGGAGATGGACATCTTCGCGTGCCAGCCGGAGCAGTACGAGAAGCTGCTCAAGGACCCGAAGATCGTGGCGATGAGCCAGCACCTGAAGTACCCGAGCCCGCTGAACGGGTACACGTACCTCGGGTGGAATCAGAGGCGGAAGGACGCCAAGGGGGTCGAGGCGGCCACGCCGTTTGCGGACAAGCGCGTCCGGCAGGCGATGACGATGCTGATCGACCGCGAGCGGATCGCCCGCGAGGTCTTCCTCGGGTACGCGACGGTCGCGACCGGGCCGTTCGACCCGAATGGCCCGCAGGCCGACCCGGCGATCAAGCCGTGGCCGTACGACGAGGCGAAGGCCAAGGCGCTGCTCGCGCAGGCTGGCTTCGCGGACAAGAACAACGACGGGGTGGTCGACGGCCCGGACGGGCGGCCGTTCCGGTTCAAGCTGAGCTACCCGAGCGGCAACGCGACGTACCAGCGAGTGATCCTGTTCCTCAAGGACAGCTTCGCCCGTGCGGGTGTGACGATGGAGCCCGACCCGCTCGACTGGCCGGTGCTCGTGCAACGGCTCAAACAGGGGAACTTCGACGCGTGCACGCTCGGGTGGGGCGGGGTCGTCGAGTCGGACCCCTACCAAATCTTCCACTCGTCGCAGATCGCTGGTGAGGGCGATAACCGGACGCACTACGTCAACAAGGAACTCGACGTGGTGATCGAGCAGGCCCGTCAAACGCTGGACGACAAGAAGCGGATGGACCTGTGGCACAAGGCGCACCAGATTTTGCACGAGGACCAGCCGTACACGTTCTTCTTCAACCGCCCGTCGCTCGTGTTCATCAACGGGCGGATCAAAAACGTCGGGGTCACCAAGCTCGGGCTGAACTACGTGCGGCTGCTCCCGAACCCCAGTCCCTGGTACGTGCCGAAGGCCGGGCAGCGGTACAGCAAGTGATCCCGCCCGGCGGGTCCGCTTCGGCGGCCCTGTCTGTCGTGTGACGTATTCGCGGACGTGGCTGTGGGCTTGACCCGATGCTGAGCTACCTGATCCGACGCATCCTCCTGATCGTGCCGACGCTGATCGGGGCGACGGCGCTGATCTTCTTCGTGATCGAGCTGTCGCCGATCAACATCAAGGCGTCTCTCCTGTCGGCCGAGGGGACCATCCAACCGGGCGAGCGGGCGGCGCGCGAGGCGTACCTGAACAAGCGGTACGGTCTGGACAAGCCTGCCCCGGTGCGCTACCTGCGGTGGCTGAACCGGATCTCGCCACTGGGGTTCAGGGACCCGCCCGACGACTGGTCGTTCCGGTTCAAGTGGCCCGACCTGGGCGACAGCGTGAAGAAGAGCCGCCCGGTGGGCGACGTGATCGGCGACGCGCTGCCGGTCACGATCATGATGCAGGCGATCGCGATCCCGATCTCGTACACGATCGCGATCCTCCTAGGCATCTGGACGGCCAAGCACCGGGGGAAGGTGCAGGACGTGGCGACCGGGACGGCGCTGCTGGCGATGTGGTCGCTCCCCGTCATCTGGGTCAGCGTGATGCTGATCGGGTTCTTCACGAACCAGCACTACTTCAAGTGGTTCCCGACCGGCGAACTGCACGACAAGGCCGCGGCCGAGTGGTCGTTCTTCCCGGGCGGCGGGACGCGCGGGTGGCTGGTCGACATGGGGTGGCACCTGATCTTGCCGATCGTCTGCCTGGCGTACGGAAACTTCGCGTACCTGTCGAAGCTGACGCGGGCGTCCCTGCTGGACACGATGCAGGCGGACTTCGTGCGGACCGCCCGGGCGAAGGGGCTGGGGGAGCGGGTCGTGCTGTACCGGCACGCGTTCCGGAACAGCCTGCTACCGCTGATCACGGTGTTCGGGTCGCTGCTGCCGGCGCTGATCGTCGGGTCGGTCGTCGTCGAGCGGGTGTTCTCGATCAACGGCATGGGCAACCTCGTGGTCGAGGCGATGCAGACCGGGGACATGGAACTCTTCCTGTCGGTATCGGCGATCACGATCGTCCTGGCGCTGGTCGGTAACCTGCTGGCGGACATCGGGTACATGGCGGCCGACCCGCGGGTGACGTATGAGTAGCGCGCCGGGCACGGACATGTCGACGACGGCCGCACCGGTCGATTCGACGGGCGCGACGGAGGCGGGGCGGCTGCCGCCCGGGCCGCCGGTGCGCCGCGCGTACCTCCA
>DASPKW010000078.1:0-2986 GCA_035627895.1 Tepidisphaeraceae bacterium
GCGGGTCGTGCTCAGCATGTCGGCGGCACACCCCGGACCTGGCGCGCGGCCGTACCCCCTGCTGGCGAGGAAATCACTCGGCGGCGGGACTGTGTTCACGCTGGCGACCCTTCCCGACCCGCGGTTTACGAATCTGCCGACGCACCCGCTGTTCCTGCCGCTGATGGTGCGGACGGCGTTGCGGCCGGCGGCGCGGCGGGACGTTCAGAACGTGGAGTTGGGCAATCCACTGGTGCTAGCGGGAACGCAATACGCGGGATTGGGCGACCTCACGGTGCAGTCGCCCGAGCCGGCGAATTACGTGGTGATGCCGACGGGCGCCGATCGGCGATACGTGTTCGACCGGGTGGTTGCTCCGGGCATCTACAAGTGGCTGGACGGATCGGGCAAGGTCGTGGCGCTGACGAACGTTCAGTACCCTGGGGCGGAGGCAGACCTGACGTACCGGGACGCACGGCTGATCCTGCCGCCGACGGAGACGCACTTCGTAGCGCCGTCGGTGAGCACCTTTTTTGCGCAGAAAAACACGGTGACCGAACCGCAGCCGCGGTGGTCGGTGCCGCTGTGCGTGGTGCTCGTGCTGCTGTGCGTGGAGGCGATGATGGGGAGTGGGAAGGTGCAAGAGGTGAGGGGATGAGGGGGTGGGGCGATGGGGAGGGAGGACGTGTTTGGTGTAACTGCCGGAGTATCCAGCGGGTACACTTCCTGATGATGAACCGCCTTTCATCCCTCCTCGCGCTGACGCTGGTTTGCACGACTGCTCTCGCCAAAGATAAGCCGGTCGACCCGGCGCCGGCGGCGTTCTTCGAGACGACGGCGCTGCGGACGATTCACCTCAAGGTGACGGCCCAGGGGTGGGAGGACATGCAGCCGGCCCGGCCGGGGATGTTCTCGGATCTGTTTTCGAAGCCGACGGCGCCGCCGGAGGATAAGAAGCGGAGCGCATTCGGGCTCGAATACACGTACGTCCGCGCGACGGTCGAAGAGGGCGGCAAGACGTACGCCGACGTCGGGCTGCGGTTCAAGGGGAACTCGTCGTACACGACGACGGAGAAGATCCTGAAGCGGCCGTTCAAGGTCGACTTCAATCGGTACGTGAAGGATCAGGCGTTTCACGGACTGACGACGCTGAATTTGCACAACAACGCGCTGGACCCGTCATTCGCGCGGGAGGCGCTGTCGTACGAGTTGTTCCGCGAGGCCGGACTGCCCGCGCCGCGCACGACCTTCGCCATGGTTTACCTGACCGTCGAGGGGAAGTACGCGAAGCAGTTGCTCGGGCTGTACACGCTCGTCGAGGAAGTGAACAAGGCGTTCCTGAAGACCCATTACGGGTCGGCCAAGGGCCTGCTCCTGAAGCCGGAGAACGCGCAGCAGTGGCCTTACAAGGGGGAGAAGTTCGCGGACTACGAGAAGGTCTACCGCCCGCACACGGATGCGACGCCCGAGACGAGCGCCCGGCTGATCGAGTTCCTCAAACTGCTTCACCAGGCGGACGACGCGACGTTCGTCGGGGCGGCGGGTAAGTACGTCGACGTGCCCGAGCTCGCGCGCCACATCGCGACCCACGCGATCATGTGCAACATGGATTCGATCCTGACCACGGGCCACAACTTCTACATGTACGTGCCGCCCGACGGCGGGCGGATCCGGTTCGCGCCGTGGGACCTGAATTTGTCGCTGGGCGCGTTCACGTGGGTGGCCACGGACAAGCAGATGATCAATTTGAGCATCAAGACGCCCTGGGTCGGGCCGCACAAGCTGCTCGACCGGATGGCGAAGGTGCCGGGGTTCAACGAGGAGCTGCGGAAGTCGTTCGAGACGCTGAACCGGACGGCGTTCGAACCCGGGCGCATGACGAAGCGGATCGAAGCCATGAAGGCGGTGGTGCGGGAGGCGCAGCGGGCGGCGTATCCGCCCGGGTCGACCCAGCCGACGATGCGGCCGGAGAATACCGCGGCTAAGCCGACGATGTGGCTCGGGGCGGCGCCGGACCTGACCGAATTCGTCAAGGCGCGGTCGGCGGCGGTCGATGCGCAACTGGCGGGGCGGCAGGAGGGGCACGTGCCGTCGTGGGCGCGGCGGGGGCCGCTGAAGCCGGTGGAGAAGCCCGTCACGAAGCCGGGGGCGGTGACGAAGCCCGCGGCGAAGTAGCCGGAGAATCGCGACGACGACTGCTGGCGGCCATTCGACAGCGTTGATGTGCGAGATGGGGGGGAAACCGCTGCAGGCATGGCTAACGGAATTGGGCGGCGCGAGTAAACTGTAGTCCAGTGATGACCCATGACGCACCACGCCGGCGGGGAGCCCTCTCGAGCAGTTTTCGCGTCTTGTGCGCGGTCGCGGTGACGATTGCCGTCGGCGCGTGTCTTGCGCCGATGGTCGGGGCGGCGGTGCCCGAGGGCGGCAAGAAGAAGGACGGGGAGAAGGCGGCGAAGGCGACCGCTGCGAGGGAGCGGGAAGCTGCACGGGCGGAGGCGTTTTTCGCGGCCGACGCCAAGCTAGCGAAGTTCGCGATCGAGCTCGACCCGGTGGCGTACAAGGCACTGCAGGACCGGCCGCGCGAGTTCGTGCGCGGGCTTGTGAAGGTGACGTTTCCCGGGCAGCCGGAGGTGGCGTACAAGGACGTCGGCGTACACCTCAAGGGCGGGCCGGGGAGCTTCCGGAAGATCGATGACCGGCCGGCGTTCAACCTCAGCTTCGACAAGTTCGTGGCGGGTCAACGGTTTCACGGGCTGGAGAAGGTGCTGCTGAACAACTCGGTGCAGGATCCGTCGCACGTGAGCGAGGCGCTGTGCGGGTGGATCTTCCGGGAGGCGGGCTCGTACGCCGGGCGGGCGACGAACGCGCGCGTGGTGCTCAACGGGAAGGACCTCGGGCCGTTCGTGGTGAAGGAGGGGTTCAACAAGCCGTACTTCCGCAAGTTCTTCCCCGACGACGAGGGGAACCTGTACGAGGGGAAGTTCACCGAGCTGCACCTGGACAT
>DASPKW010000079.1:0-47222 GCA_035627895.1 Tepidisphaeraceae bacterium
TCGCCGGGCTGCTGGGCATGTTGTTCTTCTGGCTGACCGACCCGGTCTGGGGCGTCGGTGCGCTTCGTGTCGGAGCCGCCGACCGCCCGACGACCCAGCCGGCGACGCCCGGCGAGGAGCGCCTCGTCGTCAACCCGATCGACTCGCGCAACGAGGCCATCGTCGGCACGACGATCGGCATCGGCGGGTCTGCGGTCGTCCTGCTGTTCGGACTGGTGATCGCGATGCGCAGGCCGACGTAGCATGGGAAACCCAACTGGAGAATGAGCGGTGCTAACTGACCTGATGGCGTTCTTGAAGCAAGAGCCGTTCATCCCGTTCCGGATCGTACTGACGAGCGGCGGGGCGTACGAAGTGCTCAGCCCGTATCAAGTTGCCCTTGGCGAGTCTCAGCTGAATTACTACTACCCGAGATCCGACCGTTGAGCGGTTCTCCGCCAAAACCAGATCGCGGCATTCGAGACATTGGAGGAGACGAAGAGGTCTTAGTATTCCGGCCTCCGACCCGATCCGCGCGAGAACCAAAGCCAGGCGTAGACATGGTCCTCAAGATCGAAAAAGACCACCAGCGGTTCCGGCAGATCGTCAAGGGTCGCATCCGCGACGATCTGCGGAAGTTCCTCTCCAAGGGCGAGTTGATCGGCAAGGAGGGGAAGCACCTGATCTCCATCCCCGTCCGCGGGATCGAGCTGCCGCACTTCAAGTACGGCGACAACTCGCAGGGCGTCGGCGCCGGCGACGGCAAGGAGGGCGAGACCGTCGGCAAGGGCCAGGGGAAGGGCGGCCAGGGCGGCACCGACCCCGGTCAGCACCTCATGGAGGTCGACCTCTCGCTCGACGAGCTGGCGGACATCCTCGCCGAGGAGCTCAAGCTCCCCCGCATCGAGCCCAAGGGCAAGCACCGCATCACGACCGTCCGCGACAAGTACTCGTCCCTCCGCCGCGTCGGCCCCAACTCGCTCCGCCACTTCAAGCGGTCGTTCAAGGAGGCCCTCAAACGCCAGATCCAGGTCGGCGACTACGACCCCGAAGACCCCGTCATCATCCCGCAGAAGAAGGACATGCGGTTCCGCTCGTGGAAGGAAGTGAAGAGCCCGCAGTCCAACGCGGTGATCATCTTCATGATGGACGTCTCCGGCTCAATGGGCGAAGAGCAGAAGGAGCTCGTCCGCCTCGAGAGCTTCTGGATCGACACCTGGCTGCGAAAGAACTATGAGGGCATCGAGAGCCGGTACATCGTCCACGACGTGTCCGCCAAGGAGGTCGACAAGCACACCTTCTACCACCTCCGCGAGGACGGCGGGACGAAGATCAGCAGCGCCTTCCGCGCCTGCAAGCAGCTCCTCGACGCCCACTACTCGCCGGACGAGTGGAACATCTACCTCTTCCACTTCTCCGACGGCGACAACAGCTCCGAGGCGGATTCACGCGACTGCGTGAAGCTCCTCAAGGAACAGCTCCTCCCGGTCGCGAACATGTTCGGCTACTGCCAGGTCGCCTCGGCGTACGGCAGCGGAAACTTCATCAACGTCCTGCACGAGCACCTGCGCAACCACGAGAAGGTGCTGACGAGCCGCGTGAACTCGAAGGACGACATTTACGATTCGCTGAAGACGTTCTTTGGGAAGGGGCATTGATGATGATCGGCGGGATCACGATCAGTCCGGAACGGGTTTGGCTGTGGTTCGGCGCGGGTCTGATGATTACGCTCGGCAGCCTCGTATCGATCGTGAGCCAAGTCCGAGCGTTGGCGGGCCATCCGCGAGCTCGACATCGAGGTTCTGGGCATTGGTAGGGATGACGGCGGCACTCGCCGCAGGCGTTTGTTGTCTCTGGATTTCGATTGGCTGGTTGAGCCAGCACGGCTGAGCGGAGCGATCTACGTCATGACGATAGACACGAAGCCGATCACCGCCGACGAGCTGTTCGCCATGGGCGACATCGGCCGCTGCGAGTTGATTTACGGAAAACTGGTCATGATGAGCCCGGCCGGATCGCAGCACGGGTTCGTCGCGGCACGGATCGGCCGAATTCTCGGCCAGTTCGTCGAGGATCACGGGCTCGGGTACACGTTCGCCGCCGAGACCGGATTCAAGATCGAGACGGGCCCCGATCTTGTGCGGGCTCCGGACGCGAGTTTCGTTCGCGCGGAGCGGCTGCCGGACGGGCTCCCGCCCCGCGGCTATCTCGACGGAGTGCCTGACTTGGCGGTCGAAGTGGTCTCGCCGGAGGACAAGAAGCGCGAGGTCGCCGAGAAGGTGAACATGTGGCTGGCACACGGGACGATCTCGTGCTGGGTCGCGGATCCCAAGGCCCGCACGGTCACAGTTCATCGCACGGGCCAACGCGAGATTCGACTCGCCGGCGACGACGTGCTCCGCGACGAGCCGACTCTCCCGAGCTTCGCCATCGCCGTCTCACAGTTCTTCAAGCTCCCCGGCCGCGCGTCCTAGCTGTACCCCAAGGTGACGTCCCCATGGCCTCCCACCATCTCGCCGAATTCCCCCCCGAACTCCTCGCCGCCAAGAAGCAGATCCGCGAGCAGGCGCGGTCGTACGGCCTCGACTTCTACAACGTCATCTTCGAGATGTGCGACTACGAGCAGATGAACCAGATCGCCGCGTACGGCGGGTTCCCCCAGCGCTACCCCCACTGGCGCTGGGGCATGGAGTACGAGCGCCTCCGCAAGCAGCACTTCTACGGCCTCGGGCGCATCTACGAGATGGTCATCAACAACGACCCGTGCTACGCCTACCTCCAGGAGTCCAACGCGCTGGTCGACCAGAAGCTGGTCATCGCCCACGTCTACGCCCACTCCGACTTCTTCAAGTGCAACTACTGGTTCAGCAAGACGAACCGAAAAATGATGGACGAGATGGCGAACCACTCGACGCGGGTCCGCCGGCACGTCGAGAAGCACGGCTACGACGTCGTCGAGAAGTTCATGGACACGTGCCTGTCGATCGAACACCTGATCGACCCGTACTCGATGTTCATGAACCGCGGGCCGGTCGACACGGCCCCCGTCGAGCCCAGCCGCCAGACGCCCGACGTCACGCGGTACCGGGCCAAGGACTACATGGACCGGTGGATCAACCCGCGCGCCGCCCTGGAGGCCGAGGCCAAGAAGAACCGCGACGAGGCCGCCAAGCGGCGCCACAGCACGCCCGCCCGCCCGACGCGCGACGTGCTCCTGTACTTGTTGGAACACGCCCGCCTCGAAGACTGGCAGACCGACCTTTTGTCGATCGTCCGCGAGGAGGCCTACTACTTCGCCCCGCAGGGCATGACCAAGGTCATGAACGAGGGCTGGGCCACGTACTGGCACTCCAAGCTGATGACCAAGCACTTCGTCGAGGCCAGCGAGGTCGTCGACTACGCCGACCACCACTCCGGCACCGTCCACATGCCGCCGGGCGGCTTCAACCCGTACAAGATCGGCGTCGAGATGTTCCGCGACATCGAGGACCGGTGGAACAAGGGGAAGTTCGGCAAGGAATACGAGGAGTGCGACGACCTCGGCGCCCGGAAGAAGTGGGACAAGGGCCTCGGCCTCGGCCGCGACAAGATCTTCGAGGTCCGCCGCGTCTACAACGATTTGACGTTCATCGACGAGTTCATGACCCCGGAGTTCATCGAGAAGCACAAGTTCTACCAGTACGGCCGCGACCCCCACACCGGCCAGCTCCGCATCCTCAGCCGCGACCCCCACCGCATCAAGCAGACGATGCTCTACCAGCTGACCAACATGGGCCAGCCGTTCGTCTACGTCGTCGACGGCAACTACCACAACCGCGGCGAGCTGTACCTCGCCCACCAGCACAACGGCCTCGACATCGAGATCAAGTACGCCGTCGAGACGATGAAGAACATCTACAAAGTCTGGGGCCGCCCCGTGCACCTGCAGGCCCGCATCGACGACGAGATGATCCTGTTCAGCTTCGACGGCCACCAGCCCAAGCAGCAGACGATCCACGACGACACGCCCAAGCCGGCGCACCAGGTGAATTGAGGGAGGCGAATCCGATGGAGGTGCACTGGCTCACGGCGTCGACGTACCTCAAGGGGTTCTGCGTCCCGCTGGCCATCATCGCCCTGACGACCGCGATACTCGTCCGGGGGATTCGCAAGAAGAAGGACGCGCTGGCCGTCGTGCTGGGCGCACTCGCCTGGATCATCTGCGTCGTGGCCCCAGTCTGCTTCATCTTGGTGCCGAGCAAAGACCTCGACCGGGAACTGATCGTCGGCGCCCATTACGGCTCGATCGTCGCCGGGGTCGGGGCGATCTCGCTCGTTTGCACAGAAGCGGTCAGGGCGTGGCGCCGCTCACGGCCGATCCCGCGGGGGTTTGCCGTCGTGCGGCTCGAACCCACGCGAGATGACGAAGCGCCTCAGCCGGCACATCAGGTGAATTGAGGGGCCGAGTACCCAGCGCCTCTCGAGTTTCGGGTTAACGCCCACGCGGGAACGGGGTACTTCTAAGTGAGCCGACGGTCTCGGAGGGCCTCGGTCCACATCTGCGCAAATGCGCCGGATCGTTCCGGAGGATTCATGACCGCAATTCGTCGTCCCGCTCGCGCGCCGCTGGCCGCCGGCATTGTCGCGGCCGTACTCGCGTGGGCCCCGCCGGCCCAAGCCGCGCTCGTCCTGACCGATCTGACGACCCGCACGGAGTCGTTCGACACGTTCGACGGGACCGCCGCCACGGTCCCGACCGACTTCACGGCCGGAGGGCTGTTTACGTTCGGCAGTCCGGGTCGGGTGCTCACCTCGGGTACCAGCCCTTACAACAGCACCCCCGGGTGGTACGCGCTGAACGACAACGGCTCGACGTCGGACGTCGCGTTCGGCGCCCGCACCAACGCGACCAACGGGTCCGGCACGCTCACGTGGGCCGTCACCAACGGCACGGGCCAGCCGTTGACCGGGTTGCAACTCGTCTTCGACGTCGAGCGGTATTCGACGTCCGGGTCGGGCAACCGCATCGACGTCACCTGGAGCCCCGACAACGTCACGTACGGCACCGCCGGGCTCGCCGGCGACACGCAGACGACGATCGGCAGCGGGGGCACGGCCGACACGGTCCTCGCCGATCCGGTGATCATCGCCGACCGGGCCGTCGCCCTGACTCAGACGATCGCCGACGGCGAGACGGTCTACTTGCGGTTCTTCTGGAACCCGGTCAGCGGTGGCGCGCGGCCGCACTTCGGGATCGACAACCTCGAATTGACCGCGGTCGTTCCCGAGCCGGGGTCCTTGGCGTTGGCGGGCGGGGCGGCGGTCGCCCTCCTGGTCCGTCGCGGCCGACGCCGTCGCGCATGACCGGCCGCCCGCGGCCTCACTTCATCCGATACCGGTACGCCCACACCGTCGTCTTGTCGATCGCGATCAGCACGTTCTGCCCCGGGTCGAAATAGGCCAGCAGTTTGCCGCTCTTGGGCATCGGATCGCCATCGGGCGTGAGCTTCGTCCACCGCGGGCCGTCCGGGTCGTAGGCCCACACCGCCCGCGTCTCGAAGTGGACGAGCAGGCCGTGGCCGCTGACCGGGTCGTGGTAGAGCAGCGACCGGGCGTCGTGGCCGTAGGGGGTCTTGCCGTCGTCCTTGTCGCCCGCCAGCACCTTCGTCCACGTGAGCTTGGCCGGGTCGAATTGGTGCGTGTCGTAGTGGCGGTGGGCGACGATCACTTTGCGGGCGGGGTCGTAGTAGCCGATCTGTTCGGGGCCGGGGGCGTGCGCGCGGAGGGCCTTCTCGTCGCCGCCGTTGGCCTTGAGGTCGCGCCAGTTGGCGGTGTTGGCGTCGAACAGCCAGGTGCGCCCGCCGTGCCACACGCTCCCGCCCAGATCCGGCACGTACTCGAGCATGCCGCCGAAGACCGCCTTGAAGTGCGGCGGCGGCGACTTGATCGGCCGCCACCGCCTCGCCCCCGGCTCGAACGCCCACAGCGGCGCGCCGGGGTACAAATCCGCCGGGTTCCCGCCCAGCGCCGCCACGGCCTTCTTCTGGTCCGTCACCCACGTGTTCATGAACAGAAGGGTGCGCTCGCGGGGGTCGTAGGTCAGTCCCCACCACGTGTGCGCGACGACCGCCGGCCCCCCGCGCTTCGTGATCAGCACCCCGTCCTTGAACTCGACGTCGGACGTGTCCTTCCCCAGGTCCACGTACCCGCGCGGCAGGTCCGGCGCGTACAGCATTGCCCACGTCAGCGACGGCAAATCGAACTCCCACACGTCGTTCAGCCGGTGCGGCACGCCGTGGTTCGCCCCGCAGAACAGCGCGCGGCCGCGGTCCGCCGCCCAGCACATCTTGTTCGAGTAATCCCGCCCGTTCGGCCCGGTCTTGTCCAGGTTGTACTTCCGCGCCGTCTCGTTGAACTCGCCGACCACGTCCGCCTTGCCCAGCAGCACCGCCTGATTCGCCTTCAGGGCGGCGAGCCGCTCGACGATCGCCGGCTTAGGCGCGAGCGCCGGCTCGACCGGCTCCGCCGCAAAGGTGCGAAGGGCGACACACGCGATGACGGCCGTGGGAATGATGGGCATGAGCATGGGGGAGTTCTCCGACAAAGGATACCGGTCCAGCCACGCGGCCGTGGTCGGTCACCCGCCTCATCCGTTCGCCCCACCCGAATTGTGCCGCGATTCCGCGCTCGCGCGCCGCCCTTCGTCGCGCTATCCTCGACACCACTATGGCCACCACGTCGACCCACGCCACCGGACCCGTCTCCGAGACGATCGCCTGCGGCACGCCCGCCCTCCTCGCCCCGCACCGCCGGCTCACCGATCAGGACGTCCTCAACCTCCCGACGGACGTCCACCGCCTCCGCACGGTGCTGGTCAACTGCTACTTCGTCGGCACGCCCGGCGAGCGCGACTGGGTCCTCGTCGACGCCGGCATCCCCATGCACGCGGGGAAGATCATCAAGATGGCCGAGGAGCTGTTCGGCCCACAGCCCCCGCGGTGCATCGTCCTCACCCACGGCCACTTCGACCACGTCGGCTCGCTCGCCGCGCTCCTCGACCGCTGGCCCGGGGTCACCGTCTACGCCCACGAGCTCGAGATGCCCTACTTGACCGGCCACTCCGACTACCCGCCGCCCGACCCGTCCGTCGGCGGCGGCTTCATGGCCCGCAGCGCCCCGCTCTTCCCCAGGCACGCCTACAACTTCCGGCCCCACATCTCCGCCCTCCCCGTCGACGGCTCCGTCCCCCACCTCCCCCTCTGGCGCTGGATCCCCACGCCCGGCCACACCCACGGCCACGTCGCCCTCTGGCGCGAGAGCGATGGCACCCTCATCGCCGGCGACGCGTTCGTCACGCAAAAACAGGAATCCCTCGCCGGCGTCGTCAGCGAGAAGTACGTGATGCACGGCCCGCCCACGTATTTCACTACTGACTGGCACCTCGCCGCCGACAGCGTCCGCCGACTCGCCGCGCTGCACCCGCGCACCGCCTTCACCGGCCACGGCAAACCCGTCACCAACCCGCGCCTCGCCCACGACCTGAACTGGCTCGCGTCACGCTTCGAAGAGGTGGCGATCCCCGCCGACGGCCGATACGTCCGCGAGCCCGCGCTGGCCGACGAGCAGGGGGTCTTCAGCATCCCCCCGAGCGTCGCCGACAAGCGCCCGCTGATCATCGCCGGCGTCGCCGCCGCCGCGATCGGCGCCTGGCTCTTCGCGAGATCGCGCCGGCATCACGCGGCGGAAGAGCACCACGCCGAGATCAAGCGCCAAGCCGCCGAAGCCGAGCACGCGATGCGCTGGGCCGAGGCGCGGCGGTGTCTCGCCGACGCGCACGACGTAGCCGCGGAGCGGCGTAAGAGTAAAGCCCACGGCGCAAGCCGTGGGTAGTAAACGCGGCTAACGATAAGCCCCGGCAGGGGCGAAAGACTCTCGGCGTCGGCAAACCGCGCCGGTCTTACGTCCGTCCGGGACTGTGCACGGAGGACGGGGGTTTACCTCGGTGGATTTACGTGATCCCCACGGCTCGCGCCGTGGGCTCTAATCTTACGCCGCTCCGCGGCTATCCGCCCGCCCTACGCCCCCGCGGTCCGCGTCGCCCGCCGCTTCGCCGCCACGCGCCGCACCAGCTCGTCCGCGATCACGCCCATCAAGATCACCGACCCGATGATCGCGAACTCCATGCGCGTCGGCATGCCCAGCAGCAAAATCGAGTTGTACAGCACGATCAGCAGCGCCGCCCCGATCACCACGCCAAGGATCGACCCCTCGCCCCCGCGCAAACTGCACCCGCCCAGCACCGCCGCCGCGATCGCGTACAACTCGTACGCGTTCCCGAAGTCGCTCGGCTGACCCGAGTTCACGTTCAGCAGTTCGAGCATCCCGCCGATGCCCGCCAGCAGCGAGCAGATCATGTACGCCGCGATCACCGTCCGGTCCGTGTTGATGCCCGAATAGCGGGCCGCCTGCTCGTTCCGCCCGAGCGCCTTCAGGTAGCGGCCGAAGATCGTGCGGTTCAGCACGACCGCCGCGATCACCGCGATGACCGCCATGATCAAGAACGGCATCGGCACCGCCACCCACGTGAAGAGCGGCGCCGACATGCTCCGCTCCGACAGCCACCCCAAAAACGGCACCGGGATCGAGAACGCCTTGCCCGTCGCCAGGAAGCGCAGATCGTCGAACACGATCCCGAAGCCCTGCGTCTGGTCGTTGGCGATCCCGCGGATCACGCCGCGGTAAATCAGCAGCCCGCACAGCGTGACGATGAACGGCTGGAGCTTGAGTTTCGTGATCAGCAGCCCGTGTCCCAGGCCCAGCAGGGCCGAGAGGGCGAGCAGCGCCGCGACCGCCATCGGGATCGACATCAGCCGGCTGTGCCGCTCGAAGCTGACGAACGCCTTCGGGCTGCCCTTGGCCGCGTCCACGATCGCCCCGCGGTCCCCGCCCAGCGTCAGGCGGACCAGGTCGCCCTGTTGCTCGGCCGAGTTCACCGGAAAGCTGCGCGAGCCCGTCCCGTCCGCCGAGATCAGCGTCACGCGATCGTACTTCGCCGGCAGCGCCGCCCCCGGCGTCCCGCGGAGCGTGAGTGCCGCCTCGTCCGGTTTGAACTCGACCAGCCGCTGCACCCGCGTCGCCCACCCGACCGACACCGTCGTCTTGTTCGCCGTCGTGAACTCGATCGCCGTGATCGGCCGCGCGTTGCCGGTAAAGCTCGTGTTGCTGGGCTCGAAGTCGACCTTGCCGATCGTCAGCACCTGCTTGTCCGTCCCGCTCTCGGGCGTCAGGTGGATCGCGTCGCCGGGCTTGAAGCGGGAGTAGTCGCCGTCGACCAGCATGTAATTGTTCCCCTCGGTCATCTCCAAAATCGTCGTCTGGTCGACCGCGGCGAACTTCGGGTAGATCAGGATCGGCAGCAGACACCCGACCAGCGCCACCACCGACCCGATCGACAGATCGATCCCGCCCGTGATGATCACGAACGCCACCCCGATCCCGAAGATCGCGAACAGCGACGTCCGGCGGAACAGCGATTCGATGTTCTCCGTCTTGGCGAACACCGGCGTCACGCTCGCCGTCACGATCGCGACGACCAGCAGAAGCCCGAAAATGCCCAGCACCTTGAGCCCCGGGCGGGGCCCGATGCGCTCGGTCTTGGCTGCAGTCCGTTCGAGGGGGAGGTTCGACATGAAGATGAGTTCGGAAGGACAAAAACCAAGGCGCGGGCACGTGGCACTTCAGTGCCACTGCGTCAACGAAAGCCCCCTCTAAACGTTCATCACCTCAGCACCGTGCCCCGTCGCCAACTGCATGATCGCTTCTTCGGAGAGCTGGTCGCGCCGCAACTCGCCCGTGATTCGGCCCTCGTGCATGACCAGCGTCCGGTCCGACATGCCGAGCACCTCCTCCATGTCGGACGAGACGAACAGCACCGCAACGCCGGTCGCCGCGAGTTGCTCCATCAGCTTGTAGATCTCGCGCTTGGCCCCGATGTCGATCCCGCGCGTCGGCTCGTCCAGAAGCAGCACCTTCGGGCCCATCGCCAGCCACTTGCCGATGACGACCTTCTGCTGGTTCCCGCCGGACAGAAACTGCACGACCTGCCGGTCCGACGGCGCTTTGACCGCGAGCTTGCGCATCGTCTCTTCGGACGTCCGGCGCTCGGCCGCGAAGTTCACGAACGCCCCGCCGCGCGCCTGCCGCCTGAGCGACGGCAGCCCGGCGTTCTCCCGGATCGACATCTCCAGGATCACGCCCTGCGCCTTGCGGTCCTCCGGCACCAGCGCCAGCCCCGCCCGGATCGCCTGGATCGGCATTCTCGGCGTCACGTCCTTGCCCGCCACCCGCACCCGACCGCCGACCGCCGGCGTCACCCCGAAGACCGTCTGCAGCATCTCCGTCCGCCCCGCCCCGACCAGCCCGGCGACGCCCACGATCTCCCCCGCGCGCAGCTCGAACGACAGCTCATGCTGCGGGTGCTGCGGCGTCCGCAACCCCTCCACCTCCAGCACCGCCTCCCCCGGCGCGTGCACCGTCTTCTGGTAAAACTGCGACAAATCGCGCCCGACCATCAGCTTCACCATCGCGTCGTGCGTGATCTGCTCGCGCGGCAATTCGCCCGCGAATTGGCCGTCTCGCAGGACGACCACGCGGTCCGCCAGTTCCTTCACCTCGCCCAATCGGTGCGAGATGTAGACGATCCCCATCCCCTTCGCCCGCAAATCCTTCACCACCTTGTAAAGCTGCTCCGTCTCGTGCTGCGTCAGCGACGACGTCGGCTCGTCCATGATCAGCACGCGCGCGTTCACCGACAGCGCCTTGGCGATCTCCACCATCTGCTGCCGGCCGATCGTCAAACTCCCGACCAGCGTCCGCGGGCTCACGGTCAGCCCGACGCGCCCGATCATCTCCGCGCTCTTCGCGTAAATCGCCCGCCGATCGATGAACCCCAGTCGCCGCGGCTCCCGGCCCAGGAAGATGTTCGCCCCGATGTCCAGGTTGTCCGCCAGGTTCAATTCCTGGTGGATCAGCACCACGCCCAGGTCCATCGCCCCGCGCACCGAGTCGATCTCGACGGCCCGCCCGTCGACCCGCACCTCCCCCGAGTCCGGCCGCTGCACGCCGGCGAGGATTTTCATCAGCGTCGACTTCCCCGCCCCGTTCTCCCCGATCACCGCCAAACACTCGCCCGCATTCAAATGCAGCGAAACGTCCCGAAGCGCCCGCACGCCCGGAAAGGACTTGCTGACGTTGCGGACTTCGAGCAGTGGCGGCTTCGATTCCATGAAATCAGTCGCATGACGCGCAGGAGCGTCGAACCTGTCATCCCGAGGTACTCCGAGGGATCTGGCCCCGAACGTGAAGGCCCGTCATTCGCGACAGAGTGTATCCGCCAAGTCAGCGGCCCCGGTCGCGCCGGCAGATCCCTCGTGAGTACACTCGGGATGACAACGGGGACGCTCCGTCGCGTCATTCGATTCGCGGCTCTCGTTACTTCCCCGTCTTCTTCCTCAAGTCCGACCAGAACTCCTCCACGTTCTCCTTCTTGATCTGCCGCGCCTTGATGTCCATGAACTTCGACGCCGGGATCACCCGCGCGTTGCCCCGCGCCAGCTGCGCCAGCACGCGCACCGACTCGTGCCCGTACATGTACGGGTTCTGCACGACCGTCCCGAAGCACGTCCCGTCCTTGATCGCCTGCAGCGTCCCGTCCTGCTCGTCGAACCCGACGACCGCCACCTTGCCCAGTTTGTTCTGGCTCTTGAGCCCCTCCAGGCACAGCGGCGGGTTGTACGCGAACAGGCCCACCGCCGCGGCCAGGTCGCCGTGCTTGGTCACCGTGTCCTCCATGTTCCGCTTGGCCTTGGCCCGGTCGAACTGGTCCGTGTACGTCCCGACGATCGTGTACTTCGTGCCCTTCACTTCCTGGTCCACCGGGTCGAACCGCGTCGGGTCCTCGCTCCGGTCCATGAGCTCGTCGATCACGCCTTGCCGGCGGAGCTTGGCGTTGTCCTGCTCCGTCCGCCCGACGAAGATCGCCACCTTCCCGCCGCCCGGGATCGCCTCCTTCACCAGCTTCCCGCACATCCGCCCGGCGTCGTAGTTCGACATCCCGATGTACAGCAGCCGCGCCGACTCGGGCGCGTCCGAGTCGTGCGTGATCACCTTCGTCTTGCCCGCCGCCGTGTTGATCAGCGGCGTCTGGTTCACCGCGTCGATCGGGCTGATCGCCACGCCGTCCACCCCGCGCGTGATCAGGTCCTCGAGCTTCTGCTTCTGGTCCGCCGCGTCCTTCGGCATGATCACCTCCAGGTCCGCGTTGAACTTCTGCGCCGCGTCCTGCGCGCCCTTCTCGGCGATGTTCCAGAACGGGTCGACCCCGTTGGTGATGTACGCGATCCGCGGCCGCTTCGCCGGCGGGTCCGCCGCGATCGTGGAAGACCCCGGCGACATCCCCACCGCCGCGGCGGCGGCGACCAGGCAGGCGGCGGCGAGGCGTCCGAAACGGTGCAGGCCACGAGTGCGCGACATGAAGTTCCTCCGCGGGCGACGTGTGTGCGACCAAAGACGTGTTGAGCTTCTTATTCCGCGGCCGGAGTGTACCGACCCGCCCCGCGCCAGACAATGCGGATCAAGCGGATGCGCCAACGAGAACCGCGATCGACCAGCTCGTTCGCGCGGCGCGATCGCGATGCGAATTGAGATCGTTTATCACGCGATCAGCATCCGCCGCGTGACACTGCTCGTGTAGCTCGACATTCCGATGTCGAATGACGTCGCGGAGTTGTGCACCGCGGTCGTGCGAAATTTCCTCGTCCGCACCGCGCATCCCACGGAGCAAGCTCCGTGGGCTTTCAAACGCGCGCCGGTAGAGGCGCCTTTTCTTCCCCTTGTTCTGACTTCGCGCCTTCGCGTCTTTGCGACCAATCCGACCGCGCCCTCACCCGTGCAGCTGCGACTCCGCCAGATCCAGCTCCTCCAGGATCCGCCGCAGCACCTCGTCCGAGATCGTCCCGTCGTCCCGCAGCTTCACGATCATCCGCCGCTGCGCCACCAGCACCTCCCGGTGCAGCGCCTCCACGGTCGCGCAGATCGGCACCCCGTGCGGCCCGTGATCATGCCCCTCATGCGCATCGTCGCCGTTCCCCACCGCCACTTCGCCCGCCGCCCCGCGACGCAAATGCCGCCCCAGTTCCCGCGCCTGCCACCGGTAGTCGTGGGCCATCCGGTCCGCCATCGCCGGCGTCGCCTCGCCCAGCGCGACCAGCGACTCCAGCCGCGCCAGCGCCGCGTGCGCCGCCTCGTACCGGGCCCGCAGTTCCTCCCCCTCCTCGATCCCGTCGTCCCCCATCTTCAGCCACCGGATCACCAGCGGCAGCGTCAGCCCCTGCAACACCAGCGTGAACAAGATCACCGCGAACGTCACGAACACGATCAAATCCCGGTGCGGGAACGGCCCGCCGCCCGCCACCGTCAGCGGCAGCGCCAGCGCCGCCGCCAGCGACACGATCCCGCGCATCCCCGTCCACGAGATCATGAACACCGCGCCCGCCGGCGGCGCAGGGTCCTTCCGCGCGATCGACGGGAACAGCCGCCGCGGCACGTACGTCGCCGGGTACACCCACAGCATCCGCACGGCCACCGCCACCGCGCCGATCACCAGCGCCCCCAGCACCAACTGCCCGAAGTCCACCCCGCCACCGCCCCGCGTAATGCGCCCCAGCACCCCGCGCAGCTGCAGCCCGATCAAGATGAACACCAGCGCGTTGAGCAGGAAGATCAAAATCTCCCACACGCCGGTCAGCTTCAGCCGCGTGCGCGACCGCACGATCTTCGACATCCGCCGCCCCAGGTAGATCCCCGCCGTCACCGCCGCCAGCACGCCCGACGTCCCCAGGTGCTCGGCCGGCAGGTACGCGATGTACGGCGTCATCAGCGACACCACCGCCTCCGCGTGCTCGTCCCGCAGCCGCGGCCGCACCCACGCCACCACCACGCCCACCGCCCACCCGATCGCGATCCCGCCCACCGCCAGCAGCCCGAACTTCCCCACCGCCTCCGGCAGCGAGAACGCCCCCGTCACCACCGCCGCGATCGCGAACTTCAGCGCCACCAGCGCCGTCGCGTCGTTCACCAGCGACTCGCCCTCCAGGATCGTGATGATCCGCTTCGGGATCCGCAGCCGCGACATGACCGCCGTCGCCGCCACCGCGTCCGGCGGACTCACGATCGCCCCCAGCACCAGCGCCGGCCCCCACCCCATCCCGAACACCCCCACCGCCGCCCACGCGACCAACACCGTCGTGAACAGCACGCACCCCACCGCCAGCAGCCCGATCGGCCGCCGGTTTGCCCAGAAGTCCCGCCACGACGTCATCAGCCCCGCGTAATAAAGCAGCGGCGGCAAAAACAGCAGGAACACCAGGTCCGGCTCCAGCGCCACGACCGGCAAGTTCGGCACCAGCGAAAGCAGCCCCCCGCCCACCACCAGAAAGATCGGATACGGCACCTTCACCCGCGACGCCACGAACGCGAGGATGCCCGTCACCAGAATCAGCCCCAGAATCAGTTCGACCGGATGCACGACCCGGTTTTACCACGCCGCATGCGGTGTGAGCAGAGGCGCCCACTCCATGTGTTCGCGCAGTCACTTGCCCCCCCGCGCGTGAGAATCGACAATCCGCCCACGTCCCACTTCCCAAGGAGACCCGCCCATGCCGCGCCCGCTCGCCTTGCTGCTCATCGCCGCCGTACTATCGCCCGTGACAAACGCCGCCGACAAACCCGCCGCCGCCCCCACCGGCGGAGTCGCCAAGCTCATCGCCCCCGGCGCGACCCTGACCAAAGTCGCCTCGGACTACAAGTTCACCGAGGGCCCCGCCGCCGACGCCGACGGCAACGTCTACTTCACCGACCAGCCCAACGACCGCATCCTGAAGTGGGACGCCGCCACCAACAAGATCGACGTCTTCCTGCAACCCGCCGGCCGATCGAACGGTCTTTGTTTCGACAAGGCCGGCCGCCTGATCGCCTGCGCCGACGACAAGAACGAACTCTGGGCCATCGACACGAAGACCAAGGCCGTCACGGTCCTTATCAAAGACTTCGGCGGCAAGCTCCTCAACGGCCCCAACGACGTCTGGGCCGCTCCTGACGGCGGCCTCTATTTCACCGACCCGCTCTACAAGCGCGAATATTGGAAGCGCGACCCCAAGCAGCAGCAGGACGTGATGGCCGTCTACCTCCTGCCCGCCGGCGCTACCGAACCGCGCCGCGTCGCCACCGACCTCAAACAGCCCAACGGCATCGTCGGCGCCGCCGACGGCAAGACCGTCTACGTCGCCGACATCGGCGCCAAGAAGACCTACCGCTACACCGTCGCTGCCGACGGCGGCCTGACCGACAAACACCTCTTCTGCGAAATGGGCTCCGACGGCATGACCCTCGACGCCGCCGGCAACCTCTACCTCACCGGCAAGGGCGTCACCGTCTTCGCCCCCACCGGCGACAAACTCGGCGTCATCGACGTCCCCGAAGGCTGGACCGCCAACATCTGCTTCGGCGGCAAAGCCATGGACACCCTCTTCATCACCGCCAGCAAATCCGTCTACACCCTCCAGATGACCGTCAAAGGCGCCGGGAGCCAGTAACGATCCCGAGTGCCATGCCCTCGCGAGCCGCCGCGCCGTTTAATTCGCGCATACGCGCAATCGGCTCGCGTGGGCATGCCCCAGCGGCGTTCGATTGCCGCGTCCAGAGCGGCCCCGTTCATCGAATGGCCCACCGCGGTCGCTTCGCGTCGTCGCGATTCCCCCCCGAAAGCCCACCATGCCTCGCACCCTCATCCTCCTCCTCGCACTTCTCACCCTCCCACTCCGCGCCGCCGTCGCCGCCGACCGCGACGCCGTCATGACCGGCGTCACCTCCGTCGCCGCCCCCGGCACCCCCGGCTCCGTCTGCGTCTTCGGCGACACCGCCGCCGTCCTCTTCGACGGCCCCACCGGCCGAAAGGGCGACGCCCGCATCCCCGTCGCCGGCATCGCCCGCGCCGGCAAGGGCCGCGTCGTCGCCTTCGGTCACGACGGCTACCTCAAGCCCGACGCCTTCGCCGCCGCCGACACTGCCAAACTCTTCGAGAACCTCCTCAAGCTCACCGGCAAGGAAAAGCCTCGCGTCGCCGTGATCCAGAACCGCGCCCTCACCCCCGCGCTCGCCAGGCTCAACGTCGACGCCCAGGACGTCCCCGCCCCCCGCTGGCGCGACACGCTCACCGCCGGCGCCAAGTGCGACGCGGTCTTCCTCCCCCCGAATCTACCCGCCACCGCCGAAGACGCCGCCCTCCTCCGCGCCTACGTCGACGCCGGCGGCACCGCCGTCCTCGCCGTCACCGGCTGGGCCCAGAAGTCCCTCCCCGACCACCCCGGCAACCGCTTCCTCCACACCGTCGGCCTCGCCTTCGCCGCCGCCACCACCGGGGGCGACGAGAACGACACGATACGCCCCTCCAAGCCGATTTCGCCCGCGCTGCACGTCGGCCACGCCCTGACGATGCTCGAGCAAGCCCCCGCCCCCGGCGCCGAACTCGTCCGCGGCCAAAAGAACGTCGAACTCGAACTCGCCGGCGCAACCCTCCTCCGCGCCCTCACCGATCTCCCCCCCGACGCCGAGCCCATCGCCCGCCTCCGCAAGCTCGCCGTCGCCCCAAACCCCAAGCTCCCCACGTTCAAGACGCCCCTCCGCCAGTCCGACGCCCTCGCCCGCGTCGCCCTCGTCGCCTCCATGAAGGACGCCGGCGCCAAGCCCCACCCCGCCGCCGCCGAGTTCCCCGGCCCCGTGCCCGCCGACGCCAAACGCGTCACCCGCACCGTCTCGATCGACACCGCCACCCCGCGCTGGCATTCCACCGGCCTCTACGCCGCCCCCGGCGAGCCCATCACCGTCACCCTCCCCGCCGACGCCGCCACCAAAGGTCTGCGCCTCCGCATCGGCGCCCACACCGACAAGACCTACCACCTCGCCGCCTGGCGCCGCGCCCCCGAGATTTCCAAGTCGTTCGCGCTCGACAAGCCCACGATTGCCGCCATCAATCCCTTCGGCGGCCTGATCTACGTCGAAGTGCCCAAAGACTCCGCCGCCGGCACGATCGACGTCAAAATCGCAAACGCCGTCGAAGCACCGCTCTTCGTCCTCGGCAAGACCTCAGTCGCCGACTGGAAGTCCTCCATCCGCACCCGCCCCGCCCCCTGGGCCGAGGTCGCCACCGACAAGCTGATCATCACCCTCAAGTCCGAGGCGATCCGCGACCTCGACGACCCGACTCCCGTCCTCGAACACTGGGTCAAGGTCATGGACGCCTCCGCCACGCTCGCGGGCTGGCCCATCGCCCGCAAGAGCCCCGAGCGCATGGTCTCAGATGCCGACATCTCCGCCGGCTACATGCACTCCGGCTACCCGATCATGACCGGCCTCGACGTCACCCGAACCTTCGTCGACCTCCCCAAGCTTCGGACCCTCGACGGCGGGTGGGGCTTCTACCACGAGGTCGGCCACAACCACCAGCACCCCGACTGGACGTTCGAGGGCACGACCGAGGTCACCGTCAACCTGTTCACCATGCACACGCTCGAAACCGTGTGCGGGGTATCCAAAGAAGACGCCACCAGCCGCGCCATCGGCCCGAAGATGCAGCCGAAGATCAAGGCCTACCTTGCCAAGCCCGACTTCGAAAAGTGGAAGTCCGACCCGTTCCTCGCCCTGGCCATGTACGCCCAGGTCCGCATGGCCTTCGGCTGGGAGCCCTTCAAGACAGCCATCGCCGAATACCGCACGCTCCCCGCCAACGCCCGCCCGAAAACCGAGCTCGAGAAACACGACCAGTGGATGACCCGCCTCTCCCGCGCCAGCGGCAAAAACCTCGCCGGGTTCTTCGAAGCCTGGGGCGTCCCGACGAGCGAGGCGGCAAGAAAATCCCTCTCCGACCTCCCGGCCTGGATGCCCGCCCGGTAGGGTGGGCATTGCCCACCGCTCGCGTGAAAGGGCCGTCGTGCTCATGAACGATACAACCCGCGGCGTGATCAATTGGTCGATCATCGTCCTGTTCTTCGGGGGCCTCGCCATTGGCACGCTGGGCGCGGCGATGTCCAAGATCCTTCGCGCTCTGGCGCGGAACTCCGAACGCCTCCGCCATCTCGAGCGGGCGTCGGAAAGGTGGATGGTGGTGGGGATACTCGGACTGGGTTCGGGTCGCTCTGGCGCTGGTGTTAGTGGCGGCCACGTGACGACGAATCGCTTTTCGCCGGCCATGACTCGCGAACGGCAGGCGAGGCCGACCCAGCGCTAAACATTCCCGTCCACCCCCGCCACGGACCGACGAACATATACCCATGACTTACCGCCGCCGACTGCTCCTCTCCTCTGCAGTGCTCGGGATTCCCCTCGCCATCCTCATCTCCCTCGCCTGCCGCTCCACTCCCACCCCGCCCGCCTCCACTCACCAACCCGGCGCCCCCGCCCCGCGCGCCGGCGACGAGATCGTCGTCTGCGGACAGATGTTCCACACCGGCGCCCCCGTCGTCCTCTGGACCGACCCCGGCGGCTACGACGGCTACCGCACCGAACGCCGCTTCGCCTCCTTCGAAGACGCCTCCTGGGAACGCACCCGCGAGCTCCTGACCGACGGCAAGGGCCCCACGCAGCCCGCCCGCTACAACCTCCGTTACAACCCGCCCGCCACCCAGCCCACGACCAAGTCCCTCCTCGCCGGCAACTCCTTCAACCTCAACCCCGCCCAGCTCGACCGTGCCCGCGCCGGCTGGTCGCTCGACGACCTCCGCCCCCGCGTCGACCAGTTCGTCCTCCACTACGACGTCGCCGGCACCAGCCGCCAGTGCTTCAAGGTCCTCCACGACCTCCGCGGCCTGTCCGTCCACTTCATGCTCGACCTCGACGGCACCATCTACCAGACCCTCGACCTCAAGGAACGCGCCTGGCACGCCACCACCAGCAACACCCGCTCGATCGGCATCGAGATCGCCCACATGGGCGCCTACCCCACCCCGTCCAAGAACGCCCTCGACGAGTGGTACGCCAAACCCGCCGGCCCCGACGCCTGGCCCACGATCCGCATCCCCGCCCGCTTCGGTGACGGCGGCCTCCGCAACCCCGCCATCCCCCTCCGCCCCGCTCGCCCCGAGCTGATCTCCGGCCCGATCCACGGCCGAACCTACTTCCAGTACGACTTCACCCCCCAACAGTACGACTCGCTCACCAAGCTCACCGCCACCCTCTGCGCCGTCTTCCCCAACCTCAAGTGCGACTACCCCCGCGACGCCGCCGGCAACCTCCTCACCACCCGCCTCCCCGACGACCAACTCGCCGCCTACCAGGGCGTCCTCGGCCACTTCCACGTTCAGGACACCAAGCAGGACCCCGGCCCCGCCATGCAGTGGGACAAACTCATCACCGGCGCCCGCGCAATTCTCAAGTAGGGTGGGCACTGCCCACCGACGCCGAATCTCGCAACCACCTCTCGCATCCCAAGGACGACCGTCGTACTGAGCGGTCGCACCGAAGGTGCACGTGCGCTCCTGATCTCCATCGCCCATTCGCCGACCCCCGCCCCCGGGTGCCATGCTCAGACCCGGCGCCAACCCGCCCACGCTCGCGCAACCGCGCCCCCGCCGGGGATGAGCATGCCGAACGTCAAACGGCTCACACCCCCGCGCCTTTTACGTTGAACGCCCCGCCCCGCCCCGGGTAGAAGAACCATCAATATCGCGCACAAAGGGGGTCGCACTTCCGAGGCCCGCATCGCATGCCCACCCAACCCGACACCTACGACCCCCGCCTCGACGCCCCCACCGCCAACCGCGATTTCTCCGCCGACATCCAACCCGGCCGCGCCCCGACCTACGACCTCGACGCCCCCACCGCCGTCACCACCCCCGCCGCGCTCCCGTATGCCTCCCCGTCCACACCCCCCGACGCGCCCCCCGCGCGCCTCGTCTCCCTCGACGCCTTCCGCGGCCTGGTCATGGTCCTCATGGTCTCCGCCGGCCTCTCCATCGGCACCGTCGTCAAGAACATGCCTCCCGAGCAGCGCACCGACACGTGGCGGTACCTCGCCTTCCAGACCGACCACCCCACCTGGCAATCCTGGAGCTTCTGGGACCTCATCCAGCCCGGCTTCATGTTCATGGTCGGCACGGCCATGGCCTTCTCCCTCGCCAGCCGCCGGGCCAAGGGACACGGCTTCGCCCGCATGCTCTTCCACGCCCTCTGGCGCTCGGCCGTCCTCGTCGCGCTCGGCGTCTTCTTCGCCTCCGCCTGGTCCCCCCGCGTCAACTTCGAGTTTACCAACGTCCTCGCCCAGATCGGCCTGGGCTACACGTTCCTCTTCCTGATCGCCTGGCTCAAGCCGCGCTGGCAGGCCGTCTCCGCCGCCGTCATTCTCGCTGGCTACTGGGCCCTCTTCGCCCTCTACCCCGCGATGCCCAAGGACGCCAACCCCAAGGACTACGGCCTCCCCGCTAACTGGGTCCGCCTCGACGGCTTCGCCGCCCACTGGGAGAAGAACGCCAACGCCGCCACCGCCTTCGACAAGTGGTTCCTCAACCAGTTCCCCATCCACGCCCTCCGCAACACCAAGACCCCCACCACCGACCCCGCGGCCCCCCGCTTCGAGTACAACGCCGGCGGCTACCAAACCCTCAACTTCGTCCCCTCCCTCGCCACCATGATCTGCGGCCTCCTCGCCGGCGGGTGGATCCGCCGCCAGGACAAGTCCGGCATGACCAAGTTCGCCGGCCTCGTCGCCGGCGGCGCCGTCGGCTTCGGCGTCGGCTGGGCCCTCAACGCCCTGGGCTGGTGCCCGCTCGTCAAGCGCGTCTGGTCGCCGTCGTTCGCCATCTTCAGCGCCGGCCTCGTCGCCGCCGGCCTCGCCGTCTTTTACCTGATCATCGACGTCGCCCGCCTCCGCGCGTGGTCGAAGCCGCTCGTGATCGTCGGCATGAACTCGATCGCCATCTACTACATCTCGATGCAGTTCAAACCCTTCGTCCGCGACAACGTCAAACGCTTCTTCGGCCCCGAAGCCTACAACGACCTTTCCTGGACCTTCACCCGCGACAAGCTCTACGCCCCCATGTTCGAATCCGGCATCTTCCTCATCTTCGCCTGGGCCATCGTCTACTGGATGTACCGCCAACGCGCCTTCATCCGGATCTAGCCGCGGAGCGGCGACAGCCAATAGCCCACGACGTAAGTCGTGGGTTTCAGCAAACGGCCAGAAAATGAGTCCCGGAGGGACGACAGCGCCGCTCGACGCGCAACCACATCGCTGCGCAGACGGGAATCCGGTTCATCGTCGAGGTACGGAACTTGGACTGGGCCATTTCGCAATTGCTCTCGTACGGCGTCGGTGCTTGGATTCTGTTCCTCACCGTCGCGATGTTAGCGGCCTACGCGCTGCGCGGGCCCGGCGTGTTCCTCGGTCACATCGTCATCGCCGCCATCGTCGCCGGACTCGACCACCACTGGATTCGGACCGAAATGGACCGACCCGGTTGGAACGGACAACCGGATCAGGACGTCGTGTTCATGCTCGGCGTCCTGATCCGGGTCGTCCTGGTCAACACGGCGCTTTTACCCCTGAGCCTGTGGATCGTCCGACGCCGGCGCGGCAATCCGATAGACGCCTGACCCCCACAACCCCTGCCGCCCCTTCGGGATTGTCTAAAGTCCCGGCAACTTCTGCTTCACCTTCAGCACCCCCTCAAACAAATCCCCCACCTTCTCCACGCGCTTGAGCACCGCCCCCGCCTCGAACCGCAACATCCCCTCGTCCCCCTTCTTCACCGCCCGCTCCACCTCCGCCCACGTCACCGGCGTCGACACCGTCGGCCTTCCTCTCGCCCGCAGCGTGTACGCGCACGCCGTCGTCTTGTGCGTGTCGTTCTGGCTCCAGTCCACGAACACCCGTCCGCCCCGCAAATCCTTCTTCATGTTCGTCGTCACCCGCCCCGGATCCTGCTTCTCCAGCAGCTGCGCCACCGCGTAGCTGAACGCCTTCGTCTGCTCGAACGTCACCGGCGTATTGAGCGGCACGTACAGGTGAATCCCCTTCCCGCCCGACGTCTTGACGAAACTCTCCAGCCCCAGCTTCCCCAGCACGTCCCGGAACTTCACCGCCACCCGCGCGCAGTCGATCACCGACACCCCCGGCCCCGGGTCGTGGTCGAACACCATCATCGTCGGCCGCTCCAGCCGCGGCGCCTTCGACAGCAGCGTGTGCAGCTCCAGCGCCGCCAGATTCGCCAGCCACACCAGCGTCGCCGCCGAGTCCACCACGCAGAACGGGATCGTCCGGTTGGTCGTCTCGACGTCGGCCGTCTTCACCCACGTCGGCCGGTGCACCGGGCACGCCTTCTCGTAAAAGAACGGCTGGTCCACCCCGTTCGGGTACCGCTTGAGCGTCACCGGCCGGCCCTTCAAGTGCGGCAACATCACCGGCGCGATCGCCTCGTAATAGCGCAACACCTCCCCCTTCGTAAACCCCGCCTCCGGGTACAGCACCTTCGGCAAATTCGACACCGCCACGTCCCACCGCCCGATGCGGAAGGCGGACGCAGTTGTTGAAGGTTTGGTCGGCATAAGTCGCGCCACGACGAAGGACGAAGCTCGAAGGACCAATCAATTACGACGTACGAACGATCGACCGACGAAAGCCATTATGCCCACCGTCTTCCCGTTTCGTCATTCGTCATTTCACCTTCGTTATTGATTCGTCATGCGAATTTCGTCATTCGTCATTCCCTACGCGCTCTTCCGCCGCGCCGCCCCCACCCCCGGGTGCCGCCGCGCGGCCCCGCCCGCCGTCTCCTTCGCGTGCCTTCTCGCCCGCCCGTGCCCCGGCGGCCGCGCCTTCCGCCCGTCATCCTCCGCATCCCCCTTGGCCTTGCTCAGCGACGCCTCCAGCGCAGCCAGCAAATTCGTCACCCGCCCCTTCTTCTCCTGCGCCGCCGGCTGCGTCACGATCTCCTCGCCCTCCGCCTTCTTCTGGATCACCTCCATCACCGCCTCGCGGTACGTGTCCTTGTACTTCTCCGGCTTGAACTTGGTCGTCAGCGACTCGATCAGCTGGCTCGCCATCTTCAGTTCCCGCTCGTCGCTCTTCGCCTTGTGCGGCACGTCCACCTCGCTCGCCGGCACCACCTCGTCGTTGAAGTGCATCGTCTCCAATACCAGCGCCCCCTCCACCGGCCGCAGCGCGCACAAATGTTCCTTGTTCCGCATCACGAACCGCGCGATCCCCACCTTCTTGCTCTTCTCCATCGACTCCACCAGCAGCCGGTACGCCTTGGCGCCCTGCTCCTGCGGCACCACGTAGTACGGCCGGTCGAAGAACAGCGGGTCAATGTCATCCAGCGCCACAAAGTCCTCGATCTCGATCGTCTTGCTCCGCTTCGGCGCCGCCGCCTCCAACTCTTTGTCTCGCATGATCACGTATTGCCCAGGCGAGATCTCATACCCCTTCACGACGTGCTCCGAGTGCACCTCCTTCCCGTCCGCCGGACACACCATCTTCCGCGTCAGCCGCACGTGATCCTGGTCGTGCAGCATGTGGAAGTGTAGTTCCTTCTCCCGCACCGCCACGTGCAGCTTCACCGGAATGTTCACCAGCCCGAACGTGATCGAACCGGTCCAAAGTGATCGCGATGCCATGGGAAACTCCGATCGAGTCCAGGAATGCCGAACGTCGAAACTCGAATAACGAATCAAATTCGAAGGACGAACATCGCATGACCAAGCACGTCGACGCCCGCACCTCTGCGTTTCGTCATTCGGATTTGAACCTTCGTCATTGATTCGTCATTCGAACTTCGACATTCGTCATTGCGCCTCTTCACGTGTCACCTCTCGCGCCCCCTTATCCGTCCGCAGCCCCTTAAACGCCCCTTGCTGCACGATCCCCGCCGGCCGCCGCCGGTACTCGATCTGCGCCACCAGCTCGGGCACGACGAACAGGGCGCCGCCACGCCGGGGGACCGGGTCCGCGAACGGACTACCGCCCGGCCGGTGCAGGCCCTTGAGCAGCCGGGTCAAACGCTGGTGGTCCGCGTCGCCGAACCCCGTCCCCACGCCTCCGGCAAAGCGCAGCAGGCCCCGTTCGTCGTACTGTCCGAGCAGAATGGATCCGATCCGGTCCGTCCGCGTCCCGCCCTCCGGCACCCACCCCCCGATCACGAACTCTTCCTCGCTCACGATCTTGATCTTGAGCCAATCGCGCGACCGCGCGCCCGGCAGGTACGGGCTGTCCACCCGCTTCGCCATCACGCCCTCGAGCTTCTGCTTCCGCGCCGCCGCCAGCAACTGCTTCCCCTTCCCCACGTGCGCCGGCGATACCAGCCACGACGCCCCCGCCAGCCCCAACTTCTCCAACCGCTCCCGCCGCTCCGCCCACGGCCAATCGCACAGCGCCTGCCCCCCCTGGTGCAGCAGGTCGAACACGACCAGCGACACCGGCACCTCCCCGACAAGCCGCGCGATCGCCCGCGCGTCCCCCACGTGCATGCGCTTCTGCAACGCCGCGAAGCTGGGCCGCTCCTCCTCATCCAGCGCGATGATCTCCGCGTCCAAAATCGCCGCCCGCCGACCCAGCGCCTTCCCGATCCCGTGCAGCTCCGGATACCGCCGCGTCACGTCGTTCAGATTTCGCGTCAGGAACTGAACCGCCCGCCCGTCCCACCGCACCAGCGCCCGGATCCCGTCCCACTTGTACTCGAACGCCCACTCGCGCTCCGGCGCCGGCAACCCCGACGCCAGCGTCGCGAGCATCGGCGCGAACACGGGTGGAAGCGCCTGCTTTGAAATTGCATCACGCAGTACGTTCATCGTAATCACCATCATCGGCGTGCTCACTTGAGTGATGCACGAGAGGGCGCTCCTGACCTCCATCACCCAGGCGCGTACCCCGAGCCCGGGAAGTTCAACCCGCTCACGCGCAATCCGCGCGGGCGATCCAACCTCCCCATTTCCCCACAGTGCGTCCTCGCTGTATTCGGGTGCGTCCGTGCCCGCACACCCGTACGCAACTAGCGCGCCCGGTTTTCGTGCGCCACCCGTGTGAGCCGCGCCAACGCCCTCGCACCGGGCCAAAACCCGATAATCCCCTCGCTTACGCCCGCCAACCTCGGCCCCAGCATTTTCCATCCTGACACACGCCCCTCGCAGTGCGAAGATGCGAGCCTCGCACGTTTCGTGCGCCACTCACATGGACCGCTGGCCCTCCCAAAACGACCCCCCCGACCGGACAACTCGTCCGCCGCGCCCGCGCACGCCTGCGATCCCGATCGACGTCACCCCCGACGCACCGGACCCCACCGCCAACGAAGCCCAAACCTACTCCCGAATCCGCACCTCCCTCATCAAAGCCCTGCGCACGTCGCCCAACTCCGTCGCCCCCATCTGCGACGCCCTCGAGCTCCTCGAAACCCTCCAGCAGCGCGCCGAATCAACTCCCTCCCTCGTCGCCGCCGCCCCCGAGCGCCGCGCATCCCCCCAACAGGAATACCTCATCCAGCAAACCCCCGACGGCCCCTACCTCACCGAGCGCCGCCCCACCGGCAGCCAGCCCTTCCGCTGCCCCCGCCAAACCTACGACACGATCGCCCGCCTTCTCGCCGCCCACGGCCCCCTCCACTTCGACGAGCTCCTCAACCGCCTCAACGAAGCCTCCCCCGAACGCCAGGCCGACTACCGCCTCCGCGTCTGCCTCCGCTTCTGGATCACCACCGGCCTAGCCCAGCGCATCAAAACCCGCTACCGCCCCACCAACCCCGACACCTTCGAATCCGCCACCCGAGACGCGTGGGACCACCTCGCCGCCGACCCGCCGCTGTGAACCCCTAAAGACGAAAAACGAAAAAACGTAAAGCCGCCCGAACAGATCGCTCGGGACTCTTTACGTTTTTCGTCTTTTCGTTTTCCGCCCACCACCACCCCACCACCTCCTCTCCCCATCCCCTCACCTCAACCCCCCAATCACCCGCCCCACCTCCCCCACCGCCCGCCGCCACCGGTCCGACGTCTCGGCCGCCTCGTACGTCAGAATATCGTTCAGCCCCACGAAATCCCGGTTCTCCAGCGCCACCTTGATCGACCGCAGCTGCCCCGCAAACTCCCCCACCATCTCCGACAGCGGCCGCCCGTCCACGATCACGTCCTGCAAGTCCAGCCGCACCAGCTGCGCCGTCTTGAGCACCGACTCCTGCGCGTGCTGCCACGTCGTGAAGCACCCGCTCAGCTTCTCCATCGCCCGCTGGTTCTGGCCCTTCACGATCAGCTCCGACGCCTCCGCCCGCAGCCGGTCCGCCTCCGCCAACTGCTCCTCCACTTCCTTCAACACGTTCCCCGCCAGCTGCCGCGGGTCCGCCGTCTCCACGAACAGCGTATGATCCCGCAGCGGCGTCCGCCGGAGGTCACCCATCTCCGCCAAATCCGGCTCCCGCCCGTCGATCAGCACGTGCACGACCAGCCGGTTGTCCTTCTGCAGGTGCGCCAGCACCTGCCCCACCGTCTCAAACCCCATCTCCTGCACGGGCATCGACTGGTGATCAACGGTGACGGAATTCGACATAAGCGCATCTCCGGAAAAGCGTGGCAATGACGCCTATCGGCCTCCCGCACCTGTCCGCGTGAGAAAAGTCCGATAAAATCCATTCGACACGCGCACACGCGTGTTACCTGTCATTCCGAGGTACTCCGAGGAATCTAGCCAGTCCGTACGGGCCCGTTCCCTTCGCCCAAGCCCTCTATAAACGACGCAGGACAAGCAGACGGGCCCCGCCGCACCAGCCAGATTCCTCGGAGTACCTCGGAATGACAGTGAACACGCACGAAGCGAGGAATCACGACTCACATGACCGACTCCGCCCGCTTCCAATCCCTCCTCGCCGCCCGCTACCCCTGCGTCGCCCTCACCACCGCCGAGGAGCACGACGCCGTCGAGCTCGCGATCCACGCCGCCGTCCAGGCCAACCTCCCCGTCTGGCTCTGGTCCCAATCCAAGGGCGTCCGCGACGGCCTCCTCCGCGAGGCCCCGCCCGTCCCCGACACCGAGCACCCCGCCGCCGCCCTCTACCACCTCGAATCCGCCGAGGCCGGCCGCCGCTCCCTCTTCGTCGCCCTCGACCTCTGCCCCCACCTCTCGCGGGACGAGCGCACCCTCCGCCAGTGGCGCGACCTCGTCGCCCGCTGCGCGCGGGACGGCTCGACCCTCCTCATGATCGACTGCCACGCCGACCGCCCCGACGTCGTCCGCCAGACCGCCGCCGTCTTCGACCTCTCCCTCCCCGATGAATCCGAGCTCGAGCAACTCCTCAAGACCACCCTCCGCCGACGCAACGACGACCACCCCGTCCAGATCGTCCTCGGCCGGCGCGACGTCGAGACCATCGTCCGCAACCTCAAGGGCCTCACCCGCCGCCAGGCCGCCCAACTGATCGTCGACGCCGTCTGCGACGACAACCGCCTCGACCCCCACGACGTCAACCACATCCTCGCCGGCAAGCGCCGCCTCCTCCAGTCCTCCGGCCTCCTCGAATACGTCGAATCCCCCGTCGACCTATCGGAGATCGGCGGCCTCGCCCGCCTCAAGCTCTGGCTCGACCAGCGCAAGGGCGCCATGACCAAAGAGGCCGCCGCCTTCGGCATCGACCCGCCCCGCGGCGTCCTCATGCTCGGCGTCCAGGGCGCCGGCAAGTCCCTCGCCGCCAAGGCCGTCGCCACCGCCTGGCGCGTCCCCCTCATGCGCATGGACGTCGGCGCCCTCTACGACCGCTACGTCGGCGAGTCCGAACGCCGCCTCCGCGACACCCTCCGCCAGGCCGAGTCCATGGCCCCCATCGTCCTCTGGATCGACGAGATCGAAAAAGCCTTCGCCTCCGCCGCCAGCCGCAGCACCGACGGCGGCTTGAGCCAGCGCATGTTCGGCACCCTCCTCACCTGGATGCAGGAGCGCGGCTCGCGCACGCCCGCCGCCCAGGACGCGGGCGTGTTCGTCATCGCCACCGCCAACGACATCGAAGCCCTCCCCCCCGAGCTCCTCCGCAAGGGCCGCTTCGACGAGATCTTCTTCGTCGACCTCCCCACCCTCGACGCCCGCGCCCAGATCCTCACCATCCACCTCAAGCGTCGGAACCGCGACCCGAAAAAGTTCGACCTCGCCACCCTCGCCCAAGCCGCCGAAGGCTTCAGCGGCGCCGAGATCGAACAAGCCATCGTCTCCGCCCTCCACGAAGCCTTCGCCGCCAAATCCGACCTCACCACCCAACTTCTCCTGGACGTCCTCGCCAAATCCCCCCCAATCTCCGTCACCATGCGCGAGCGCATCGACGCCCTCCGCACCTGGGCCCGCGGCCGCTGCGTCTCGGCCGACTGACACCATGCGCAATCCCGACCGCCTTCCACCCCTGTTAGAACTTTTGCCGAAACGGCAGATTCCGAAACCGCTCATCGCCGGCGCGGGGTCGCTGATCGTCTATCCAATGTGCTTCGTTGCCAACCTGATGAGTCTTGCGGGGCACGGCGGGTTCGAAAGGGCATGGAACAAAGACCCCGTGCAAGCGGTCGCGTTCTACATCTTCCTATGGGCGACCACCGCTTACCCAGTCATCCTGGGTCTGGCGTTCATAGCGAACCGGCTTTTCGCGAACTACGACCGATCCAAAGCCGCCACCCGAGCCGCGTGGGCTCCGTTAGCCTATCTTGGAGCGTGCGTGCTCCTTTACGCGACACTCTCGCTGATCGAATCACGAAAGTGGTGACGCTCCGCGTTTGACACCGCTCGCGCACCGCCCGCCCCACTCCAGCGCCGTACTTAGCGGTCGCACCAAAGGTGCACGTGAGCGCTCGCACGCAAATCGGCGCCGACCCCGCTCGCCGCACTGACATTACCGTCTCTCACGCCCGCGGCAGCACCACCGTGAATGTCGTCCCGCGCCCCACCTGGCTCGTCACCTCGATCCGCCCCTTGTGCGCCTCCACGATCTCCTTGCAGATCGCCAGGCCCAGGCCCGTGCCCTTATTCTCACCGCGCTTCGCCGTCCCCTTGGTCGTAAAGAACGGCTCGAAGATCTTCCCGATCAGCTTCTCCGGAATCCCCGGCCCCGTGTCGATCACCTGCAGCCGCACCATCGTCGGCTCGCCCTCGACCTCCGCCGCCTTGAACGTGATCGAGCCGCTCCGCGTACCCGCCCCCAGCATCGCCTGCCGCGCGTTGATCAAGAGGTTCAGCAGCACCTGCTCGAGCTGCACCGGGTCGCCCGACACGACCAGCCCCGGCTGCACCTGCACCCGCAGCGCCAGCCCGTCCTTGCGCGGGTCGCGGGCCATGACCAGCAGCGTGTCGTCCACCAGCTCCTGCACCCCGACCGTCGTAAACTGCGTCTGTCCCCGCGCCAGGCTGAGCATCGAGTTGCAGATCTTCCCCGCCTTGGTCGACGCCGCGTAGCTCTTCGACAGCGCCTTCTTGATGATCTCCATGTCCGGCTTGTCGCCCTCGGCCGACGACAGCGCGAACTGCGAATAGGAGACGATCGGCGTCAGCAGGTTGTTGAACTCGTGGGCGATCACGGCGGCGATCGTGCCGATCGTCGCCAGGCGCTGCGATTCGGTCAGCTGCTCGCGCAGCGAGTCGAGCTGCCGCTGCATCTCCTCCAAATGCCGTTCGAGGGCGGATTCGGGCGTGACGGCAGGGGGGGTGTGCGGGTTCGACTCACTCACTTGCCGGAGTATCGGCCCGCCCCCGGGCCGGGATGAAAAGTGGTCCACCCCGACATTATCGGGGTTAACCCAGGAAAGGACGCGCAATTCGGCCAGTGAAAAACCCCGCCCCGCAACACGCTTCTGCCTTCTGCCTTCTGACCTCTGACTTCTCCATCTGACCCCCTCACGCCGCCCCCATCGCCGGCCGCGTCGTCCCGGCCCGCAGCACCTCCTCCGCCGCCCCCGGGTCCAGCGGCCGCGCGAACAAATACCCCTGCCCGTAGTCGCAGTCGACCGCCTGCAAAAACGCCGCCTGCTCCGGCTTCTCCAACCCCTCGGCCACCACGTCCATGCCCAAATTGTGCGCCAGCGTCACGATCGATTGCACGACCGCCGCCGCGTCGCTCCGCCCCTCGAGGTTGGCGATGAAGCTCCGGTCGACCTTCAGCTCGTCCAGGGGGAACCGGTGCAGGCAGCTCAGCGACGAATACCCCGTGCCGAAGTCGTCCATCGACAGGAGGACGCCCGTCCGCTTGATCGCCTCCAGCACCGCCCGCGCCGCCTCGGTGTCGCCCATGATCGCGCTCTCGGTGATCTCCAGCTTGACCGCCCCCGGGTCGACCCCGGTCGCCGCCAGCACGCGTCCGAGGTGCCCCACCACGTCCGGGTCGGTCAGCTGGCGGCGCGACAAGTTGATGCTCACCTTCGCCCGCGACGCCCCCGGCACTCGGGCCCGCCAGTCGGCCAGTTGGCGGCACGCCTCCTCGATCACCCACCGCCCGATCCCGACGATCAGGCCCGTCTCCTCGGCCAGCGGGATGAAGTCGGCGGGCGAGACCACCCGATCCCCGCACTGCCACCGGAGCAACGCCTCGAACCCGTGCAGAGCGCCGCTCTCGAGCGACACGATCGGCTGATAATGAAGCACGAACTCCCCCCGCGCCACCGCCCGCCGGAGGTCGCCCTCCAGCCGCAGCCGCGCCACCGCCGTCGCGTGCAGGGCCGCGTCGAACACCGCGAACCGGTTCTTCCCCGCCTCCTTCGCCTTGTACATCGCCGCGTCCGCGTCCCGCAGCAGGTCGTGCGCCGACGACGCGACGGCCGGGCCGCCGCCGTGACCCCCGCCCATGACGATCCCGACGCTCGCCGTCGCCGTCACCTCGTGCCCCGCGCCGCAGTCGATCGGCCGCGCCAGCGCCCGGAGGATTCGCCCGGCGACGCCGGTCGCGTCCGCCTCGCACGACAGCCCGTCCAGCAGCACCGTGAACTCGTCCCCCCCCAGCCGGGCGACCGTCGTGAACCCCCGCGACCCGCCCGCCGGCCCGCCCGACCCCCGCACGCACGCCGTCAACCGCCCCGCCACCCCGCGCAGCAGCGCGTCCCCCGCCGCGTGCCCCAGGCTGTCGTTCACGATCTTGAATCGGTCCAAGTCCAGGAACAGCACGGCGAACGCCCCGCCCCCCGGGCCCACCGCCGTCCGGCGCCGCAGGCACTCGTCCACCCGGTCCAAAAACAACGCCCGGTTCGGCAGCCCGGTCAGCGCGTCGTGGTTCGCGTCGTGCGCCATCCGCTCGTTCTGCAGCCGCGCCGTCGCCTCGGCCGCCCGACGGGCCGTCACGTCCTCCACCATCCCGATCAGGCACGTCGGCCGGCCCTCCGCGTCCCGCAGCACCGACGCCGTCAGCGCGCCCCACACGACCGACCCGTCGCGCCGCACGTACCGCTTCTCCATCCGGTAGTTCGGGATCCGCCCCGCGATCACCCGGGCCGCTTCGTCCGCGTCGGCGGCCAGGTCCGCCGGGTGCGTCACCTCGGCGATCGTCCGCCCGGCGAGCTCGGCCGGCTCGTACCCCAGCATCCGCGCGAACGCCCCGTTCACCCGCAGCACCGTCAGGTCCAGCCCGACCAGCGCGATGCCCAGCGGGCCCTCGTCGAACACCATCCGGAACCGCTCGTCGCTGTGCCGCCGGTCCGCCGCCTCCGCCGCCACCGTGATGATGTACGTCAGCGACGTCGCGAACGCCTCCTCGTCCGCCGTCCACCCCCGGGCCCGGCCGACGTGCTCGACGCACACCACCCCCACCGCCCGCCCGCCCACCCGGATCGGCGCGTCCAGCATCGACGTGATCCCCAGCGGCTCGAGGTACGCCGCCGTAAATTCGCACGTCCGCGGGTCCGTCCGCGCGTCGTCCGCCACGATCGTCCGCTCCACGTCCAGCGCCGCGAAGTACCCCGGGAAGTCCGTCCGCCACAGCTCGACCCCGTCCGCGTGCCGGCCCGGGCCCGCCTCGTACAGGTCCAGGCACCGGATCAGCGTCCGCCCCTCGTCGCACAGCCACACGCTCACCCGGGCCGCGCCCAGCGCGCGCGCCCCGGCCTCGTTGACGGCCGCCGCGGCCGCGCGCAGGTCGCTCCCCGCCGCCACCCCCCGGTGCGCCAAATCGACCAGCGCCGCGCTCTGCCGCCCCAGCCGGTCGTGCGTGGCGCGCAGCTCCGCCTCGGCCCGGTCGCGGTCGTCCGCCGCGCGCCGGAGGTCCCCGGCGGTGGGGCCGGGCACAACCGCCCCGGCAGGACGGTCGGATTCGCAGGTCGGGACGGTCGGGTCGGGCACGGTCACTCCCCGGGGGGCGCGCACGCGGTCTACGGAGGGCCCGGCGGCATCGCGGGGCGCGCGCACGAAAACGCGTCCGCGGTTCTGCCGCCGGCGGCCGGCCGCCCGCGTGGGCGCGACCGACCTACCCGGACTATCGGCGTCCCCCCGCGAAACTTGACCGGTACAGGATAAATGCTGCCGACCCCCGGACCGTTTCCCATAGCGCGCCATCAAGCCGGAGGCGGAGCCTGAGGCGACGCCCCGGATCGAGCGACGCGGTACCTGATCCAACTCTCAGTTAGCCGCCACGTCCTTCAGCACACGCCCTATCGGACCCCGACCACGCGCAGCCCCGAGACCGGCCCCGTCCGCAGACCCGCCATCGTCCCCACCATCAGCCCGCCGACCACCGGCAGCCGCGGCAGCCACGGCAGAACCCAATCCCGGGCCACGCCCAGCCACCGCCCCTCATTCTGGAACACGGGCCCGAGCAAGTTCGACAGCCGCCACGACCACATCGTCTGCCGCTTCCGGTCTTCGGTCGCCCGCGCCAGCGCGGCGGGAATCCCCCCGCCAATCCGCGCGGCCGCGTCCACCGCACCCGCGACCGCCAACGCGTCCAGCAGCGCCAAGTTGACGCCCTGCCCGAGGTGCGGCGTAGTCGAGTGCGCGGCGTCTCCCACGCACGCCAGCCGCCCCACGCTCCACTGCCGGAGTTGGGCGATCTGATAATGCGCCACCGCCAGCGCGTCCATCGAGCCGAGTTGCTCCATCAGCGGCGCCGCCTCCGGACACAGCGCGACCACCTCGGCCCGCAGCGCCGGCAGCCCGCGCCGCTCGAGCGCCGCCCGACCCCCCGTCGGCAGCGCGCAGAAGAAGCTGCACCGCCCGCGCCCGAGCGGGAGCAGGCCGATCAACTGCCGCGTCCCTCGCGTAACCTGCAGCAGCTTCCCGCGAACGGTATCGGCGTGGCCGCTGAACCAGGCGGCCCCGAGCGGGAACTCGCGCACGACGGCCCCCAGCCCGTCCGCGGCACGCAGGCGCGAGCGAGCGCCGTCGGCGGCGATCAGCGCGTCGAACGGGCCGTGCTCGTCACCCGCGTCATCGATTGCCACGATCTCGCGCGCCGTCTGGCGCGAGCCGACGATCGTGACGCCCAGGCGGAACGCGACCCCGTGTCGCACCGCGTGGCGGTACAGCACCTGGAACAAATCGTCGCGATGAACGCCGTAGCCGGTCAGCGAGGAATCGACGCGGCCGTAGAACAGCCGCGCGAGGTCGCGCCCGCGGTGCGTCACCGCGTGGAGCCCCGCGATCGCCTCGGCGTCGACAATCACCTCGTCGAGCAGCCCCATCTCCCGAAGCGCCAGTTGGCCGGACGGCTGCAAGAGCAGCCCCGCGCCCACCGGCCGGAGCGCCGCGGCCCGCTCGATCACGGAGACGGCGTGCCCGCGCCGCGCGAGCAGCCCGGCGGCCGCCAGCCCCGCCGGACCGCACCCGACGACGGCAATGTGAAGTGAGGCGCGCATCGGACGTCACGAGCGCACGTGACGCGGCGAGCGTACCGATTGCCGGTAATCACGGCCACCGTTCTCAAATTGTGAAAGTGGCGGCGCCGGGGTCACCGCGCCCGGAACGCGCGCCGTCACCCCTTGCACTCCGCCATGTTCATCTGACTGACGGCCGCCTGGAGCTCTTCGCCCGACACCTTGCGGATCGTCGTCGCGACCGACCACTGGTGCCCGAACGGGTCGACCAGCAGGCCGTACCGGTCGCCCCAGAACATGTCCTGCACGGGCATGCGCGCCGTCGCCCCGGCCGCGATCGCCCGGTCGAACGTCGCGTCGACGTCCGGGACCTGCAAGTGCAGCGTCACCGGCGTGCCGCCCAGCGCCAGCGGGCTCTTGCCCCCGCACTGCGGGAACTCGTCGACGACGAACACCTGTGCCCCACGGATGTTGATCGCGCTGTGCATGATCAGCCCGTCGGGCATCTTGTGCGCGCACAGCACCTCGGCCCCGAACGCCTTCTGATAAAACTCGAGAGCCTTGGCCGCATCGCGGCACGCAATGTGAGGAGTAACGGTGACGGACATGAGAACGTCCTTTCGTAAAAGAAGAGGAAGGATTCGTTTAGGCGAGCCCGCTTCAGCGGGCGGGTCGCGAAGCGAATCAGTCTGTTGTCAGATGCGACAAAGCAACGAGCCTCATTACTTCGCAGACTCGAGATAGTGGGTGAGCTGCTCGAACGTCCCCGTCCACCCACCCTTCATGGACGGCCGAAGGTCCGAGTAAGCCTTCCGCTGCGCATCCGTGGCGCTGAACGGATACCCGACCAGCGTGAGCGTCGTCTTGCCGTCCCGTTCCAAAAACGTGACCTCCGAGTACATCTCCAGCGGCAGGCCCAGCCCGAACGGGTCGGGACACACGTTGCCCTGCTCGTCCGAGAACGAATTGACGAACGACAGTCGTTCCGGCGGCGCCACGTCGCGGTAAACGAACTTCCCCCACATCGCCTGGCCGGTCGGCGAGCTCATGCCGTAGTGAAACGTCCCGCCGGGCCGGAGGTCGAGCGTCGAGTGGTGCACGGTGAACCCCGTCGGGCCCCACCACTTCGCCAGGCGCTCCGCCTGCGTCCACGCCGCGTAAACCAGCTCCCGCGGGGCCTCGAACGTCCGCGAGATCGTGAATACCGCGTCGGCGGCCTCGGCGAGTTGCCGCGCGGCGTACTCCTCCAGCCGCGCCACGTGCTGCTTCTGGCCCTCGAGCGCGCCGTGCTTGTCGATCACGAATTGCCGCGCCTCGGCGGTCGGGAAGACCACGCGCATGTGCAGGCGCGTGTGCGTCGCGTCGATCGCCTCCAGCCGGATCGTGACGTCGAACTGGATCCCCCGGGTCTCGCCCTCCCCGCCGTGCCGGTATACCAGGAGCTCGGGCGCGCGGACGTCCACGTAATTGATCACGTTCTGGTAGTCGGTCCCGTCGGGCCCGTGCATGACGAACCGCCAGACCCCGCCCGGCGTCAGGTCCATCTTCGACGTGGTAGTCGTGAACCCGCGCGGCCCCCACCACCGGGCGATGTGATGCGGGTCTGTCCAAACCTTCCACACGAGGTCGCGCGGGGCGGCCAGGTCGCGGGTGGTCGAGATCTCACGGTCGGCGGTGTCGGTAGGAGTGGGCATGGTCGTTTGATCAAAAGACGACGGAAGGGCTTCGTTCAACATCCGCGAGGTAATGAAAACGCCCCGGAAAGCCCACGGAACTCGTTCTGTGGGTTACGTGTATGCCAACGCGCGGGTTGCCTATCGCATCGCTCAGTAACACCGCGCCAGCGACGGGGCGCGCCAGACGTTGTCCAACTCGGATTCGAGGCGGTCGAGACGCCGCAACCACCCGGTCCGGACGTCCGCCCGCCCCATTGCTTCGCGGACCGTTGCCGGGCCGAATCGCGTGCGGACCGTCAGGAGCGTGCCCCCGTCGGCCGTCTCGTCGAACGTAACGGTGTGGACGAGCGCGCCGCCGGGCTCGCCGTGGCCCGATGCGCGATCCGCGTGCTCGGACACGACCAGCCGATGCGGCGGCACCACCTCGTCGAACGTCCCGGCGAACCCACCCGGGCCCCACCAGCGGCCAAGGTGCTCCGGCCGCGTCCACGCCTCGAACACCATCTCGGGCGGCGCGTCGAACTCGCGCTCGACGACCACCTCGCGGTCGGCCGGCGCTCCCGGGCGAACGAAATCACTTCTTGCGGGCATCGGATTTCTCCGTCTTCTGCAGGTCCTTCAGGTATTCGTCCAGACGATCCAGCCGTTCTTCCCAGAGCTGTCGGTATTCGTCGATCCAATCCGACGCCGCCTTCAGCGGCGCCGCCCGGATCCGGCACGGCCGCCACTGAGCCCGCCGCCCCCGCTCGATCAGCTTCGCCCGCTCCAGCACCTTCAAGTGCCGCGACACCGCCGGCAAACTGATCTTGAACGGCCGGGCAAGCTCGTTCACCGACCGCTCGCCCGTGGCGAGCCGGCCCAGGATCGCCCGCCGGGTCGGGTCGGCGAGCGCGGCAAACGTGGCGGTGAGTGCGTCGGCGGGCATGATTAACCAATCCGTTAATTAACGAATCGGTAAAATACTGGGACGCGCATCACCCGTCAAGAACAATCTGTCGGCCGGATCGGGTGGGCGAGGCTCCGCGTCCGAGCCGTTCGCACTCGGCAAAGCGCGGACCCTTCTTGTGGCCGCCCGCTTGCGGGGCGCGTCCGGTGGCACTGAATTCTCGGAGCGCTCCCGAGCGACGAACCCGCTAGACGCGCCCCGCAAGCGGGGCGGCTACAAGAGGCCATTACGCGTATCGTTCTACCGCGCGGCTCGGACGGAGCCTCGCCCTCCCGGACCGGCCTCACTTCACGCGCTTGTAGTGCAACTGCATCATCTGCGTCCACGACCCGTCCGGCCCCTGCACCGACGACGTGAACGTCCGCGCATCGTCCGACTGAAACTCGATCACCTCGCGGTAATTCGCCGTCTTCCCCTCCTCCATCTTGCCATCCGCGCAAAACGAGGGCCCCGACGCCTCGAGCGTCAACCGGTTGGCGGCGAAGTCGATCGCGCCGCGCTCGTACACCCACAAATGCGTCATCATCGACCCGTACCACGTCGCGACGATCCGCCCCTTCGCCGGGTCGTACCCGAGCGTGAGACACGTGTACGCGGTCCCGCCCATGGGCATCCGTCCCTCGCCCTCGGCGACGACCCAGATGTCGCCGACCGCGCGGGCGCGCTCGGTCCCGGTGAGCTTGACCGGCGGCTGGTCGGGGGCGCACTGCATCTCGCACGAGTGCGTCCACTCTCCGACGAAGCGCTTGAGCCAGGCGTGTTCCTTGGTAGGTTGCGGCAGCTGCATGAGAGATCTCCTTTTGGCGAGAGGGTGAGGTGACTGAAAGCGCGTCCGAGTCAGTTCGCACGTCCGGAACAAGCCGGGGCAGAGCGTACGGGCTTTGCCCGAAGTGCCGCCCCGGATCGTCGCCCTGCAAACTGGCGCGGATAACGCCTGATGAAGATACGGGATAGTCGCCGCGAGACGGCACGCGGGGACGAACGTTCGCGCGGAATTGTTGAATGGCCGGCGAACGGGACAGCGCGATTCGCGAACAGTTTCTGCTCGCCGGTTACATCAGCGGCGGCAGCCCGGCGGCGCGGCGCGCGTCCGCCAACTGCCCGTAGTGCACCATCTGGTGCAGCGCGATCAGCAACAGCGCCCGGCCCGTCGTCTTCATCGCGTCTTCAAACCCGGGGGGAATGAACTTGGGCGTCCCGCCGAGGCCGGCGTCGCCGATTTCGTCGAGCATGCGCAGCGTGCCTTGCCGGAGCGTCTTGAACGTCGACAAAAGCTCGTCGAACGACGGGTAGAGGCCAGGGTCGTCGGCGGGCTGCGTGCCCGTGCCGAACAACTTCGCCCAACGGTCGACCGGGTTGGCCTCGCCGCCGATCATCTGCCGGACGGCCCCCTCGATGAAGCAGAGGTGGCCCAGAAGCCAGATCGGGTGATTCCCGCCGGCGGACGTGGGTCGGACCATGGGCGTGGGTCGCAAGTCGCCGGCGAGCCGCGAGAGGCCGTCGCCGGTCATCGTGAGCGCCCAGCGAATGAGGTCGATGGATTGCATGAGAATTCCAGAAGTCGGAGTCGAAGCAGCAAGCAACCGGGAAGCGGAACGAATCCGTAATAGCCGCCGGCGGCAGCCCGCGGTTGCGCGGTAAACCAAGTGCCCTCGTATCGGGCAATCCTATCGCTTTGCAGTAACCCGCCGCGCCGCGAGCTCCGCGATCCGCTTGAGCCCGTGCTCCCACCCCGTGTCGACGCCCTCGAAGTAGTTCTCCGGCACCCACGCCATCGCGCGGTGCGTCAGCTTGAGCCGCGTCTGCTCGCCCTCGGCCGTCAGCCGGTACTGCACGTGGTTGCTCGCCGGGTGGCTGACGAACATCGGCCCCGAGATCTCCAAGATCGTCGGCGGCTTGATCACCTGCACGTGCCCCCACAAGTGCCCGCGGTTCTCCCCCAAATCCCGATACCACCGCCCGCCCGGGAACGGCTCGATCACCATGGGGAACGGCTTGCCGTCCGGCAACTCCGACCCCGGCCCGATCTCCTCCAGCACCGCCTCGAAGCAGACGTCGATCGGCGCCGCGATCAACCGCTCCTTCACCACCTCGATCGTCGTCACGTCGTGCTTACCCATGTGCGTACGCTCTCCTTCGATGCGCAGGATCCCCTTGATAGCCGAGGGCGGCAGCCCACGGTCGCTTGCGATCACCCGAACGCGTTCGACAACCCCGAACCCGCTACCCCGGCTTCGCCCCCCGCTCGCGCGCCAGCCGCTCGGCCCGCTCCGCGATCCGGTCCACCTGGTTCGTCCAGAACCGCTCGAACAGTTTGACCCAGTCGTGCACGGGTTTGAGCTCCTTCGGGTTGAGCCGGTAAATCCGCTGCTGCCCGAGCTTCTCGACGCTGACCAACCCCACCGCCCGCAGCACGCCCAGGTGCTTCGACACCGCGGGCTGCGGCAGCTTCATCTCCCGCACGAGCTCGGAGACGGGCCGCCCGTCCCTTCCGGCCAGCAACTGCACAATATCCCGCCGCCGCGGCTCGGCGATCGCATTAAAAACATCCGCAGTCGTCGGTGCTCGGGCCACGCGAGAACTATATTCCCATTCGGGGATATATCAAGGGAAAAATCCGCGCGTGATCGGGAGGGCGAGGCTCCGTCCGAGCCGTTCGACTTCCGGTGACGTGCGACGACCTCTTGTAGCCGCCCCGCTCGCGGGGCGCGTCCAGAGGCGCTCGATTCCCGGCGTGACCTCTGTAGTGAGGCACGACCTCGCGGCCCGCGCCCCATCCGACTCCTCCGAAAGCCGCGGAGCGGCGACAGCCAATAGCCCACGACGTGAGTCGTGGGTCCACCGTCGACCGCACGATCTTTCCCTTTGTGGAATGAGCCCGGAGGGGCGACAGCGGCGTTCGCCCATCGCGCCGCTGCCGCCCCGCCGGGGCTCACGTCCCCCGCGCGTCCACACCGACGACTCACGTCGTGGGCTCTTCGCCGTCGCCGCTCCGCGGCTATGTCCCTCTCTTCTCTCTGTGCCTCTGTGTGCTCTGTGTGCTCTGTGTGCTCTGTGGCAATTCGAACGCCTCGCTCACCCGACGCCCTCCCTACTTCTCCCCCGCCGCCCCGCGCGGCCCCCGCGTCGTCGCATCGTCCGCGCCGCGCTCATAATCCCGCCAGATCCACCGCAGCATCTCCGGCATGATCGCCCCGCCATGCTTGTTGTTGTGCGTCCCCAGCCCCCAGCAGTAGTTCACGTCGTACTTCTTCTCCGTCAGCGCCTTGAGCAGCCGGCGGTTGTTCAGATACCAGTCCCACGTCTCGTCGTACTTCCCCTCCTTGCCGCGCACGCCCCGGTTGTCCCCCGCCCCGTCCTGCAAGAACACCCGGATCGGCTTCGCCTCGCTCGCCGCCACGATGTCCGGGTATTTGTGCCCGCCCATGATGTTCGTAAAGCTCCCGATCGTGCTGACGACTTTGCGGAACTGGTCCGGCCGGTGCCACGCCACCGTGAACGCCGCGATCGCCCCCGAGCTCGCCCCGCCGATCCCCCGGTCCTCCGGCTTGTCCGAGATCTTGTACGTCTTCTTCAACTCCGGCAGCAGCTCGTCGCAGATCAGCCGCGCGTACTTGTCGTCCAGCGCGTTGTACTCGATCCGCCGGTTGTTCCCCTTGTCCCCCCAGTCGCTGCTCGACGCCTCCGTCTGGTCCGGCCGCCGCCCCGGGTTGATGAACACCCCGATCGTCACCGGCATCTCCCGCCGGTAGATCAGGTTGTCGAACACGACCGGAATCCGGTATTGCCCCTTCGAATCCACAAAGAAGTGCCCGTCCTGCCACACCATCAGCGCCGCCGGCGTAGTCCCGTCGTACTGCGCCGGCACGTAAACCCAGTAATGCCGCGTCGTGTTCGGATAAACGGCCGTCGACGCAAGCGTCAGCGGCCCCACAACCTTCCCCTGCGGCACCCCCTTCTGCGGTTGGGAGTCGGGGCCGAGCTGATAAAGGTCGTCGGTCGGGCCGGCGATCGCGGGCAGAGCAACAAGAAGCGCAAGCAGGGTGATGAGGCGCATGGCCCGAAGTGTGGAACGAGACGGCGCGGGTGTAAAGGGGCCTGGGGGTAGAATGATCACGGCCAATGACTTCCCCTTCGAACGTCCGATCATCGAACGCGCCGGCGACCCCTCACAGGTCGTGGGCAGGCACCGTCGGACGCGTCACGCTCCACGTCCTGGGATTGTCGGCGGTGATCGCCCTCGTGTGCGTCGCGTACCTCTGGGCGACGGGACCGACCGACATCTATCGGGGAAACGGTGTGGCCGCGCGCTCCCAAGAGCGTCACATCTCGCTCCTCGTGATACGCGGGACGTACGCGCCCGCATCCGCGCCGTTCCAGGTCCGCCGCCGGTTCGAATTGCTGGGCGCCGGCGTCGAACTCGGCTCCGACGCGTCCGGCGCCGCCCACTACCTCTCGATGTCGGTACCCCATGCCCTCCTCGTGATCCTTCTGGCGGTGCCGGCGGCCGCGTGGGTCACCGTTACCGCACGGGCGGTCGTCCGACGCAGGTCCCGCGCCGCATCCGGCTTCGACGTCATCGCGACGACCCCCGAATCGCGACCCGCCGCGGCGTCCGGCGCACGGAGACCGCCTTCGAACGTGTAAAGAGGTGCGACCGCACCGCGACCCCAGCCGCGGAGCGGCGACAGCCAGTAGCCCAGGGCGTAAGCCTTGGGTCCACACGCAACGTAATACAAAGAGCCCCGGAGGGGCGAAAGACCGCCCCGCACGCTTCCGCGCACGTCGCTCCCCCCAAATCCGCTCGCCACCCGCTTGCCTCTTCGCGGATGCCCCCCCGCACCAACGGCACCCCGCGCGCGCCACCCCCGCCCACCCCAAAATCTAAAATTTTTCCCGCCCCCTCGCCCCCAATCCCACCCCCGTGCGCGCCCGTCACCACGCCCGCGTGACACCGCCCGTAAAGTGGACGCACCACGCTCTTTGACATCCTACGACGCCCGTACCGAAAGGAACCGATCCGGTACCGAAAAGTCCCGATTCGTCCCGCTTTTGCCCGGTTTTGCCCGGTTCTGCCCGGTTTTGCCCGGTTCTGCCCGACCCCGTCCGCCGCCCAACCCCCGGCCCCCACCGACGTTACCGAAATCCACCCCTCCCGACCCGCCGCGCGAACTCGAAAATCTCCCGCGACCTGTGTCAGACGCGAACAAAAAAGAAGGGAACCGCAGATGAACGCGGATGAACGCCGATCCGACCAAGCGCCTTACTCATCTGCGTGAATCTGCATTCATCTGCGGTTCCATTTGAATTAGTCCTCCTCCCACTCCGCCAGCGTCTCGTCCGTCGACTGCGGGTCCACGTTCCGGCACGACTCGGTCAGCCGATCCGCGATCGACTGCAACTTCGCCCGCCACACCTCCGGGTCCGCCCCCGTCGGCGTGAGCTGCTCGAACTCCCCGCAGAGCAGGATCATCCGCAACGCGTGCTTGAACAGCACGCCCTCCTGCTTCACGAGCTCGCGCGAGCGGACGAATTGGTCGAAGTCGCCGCCGAACTCCAGCAGATCGCCCACGCCCCACACCGGGTTCACGAACAGCCCGCCCGCGTGGTCGACCTCCGACTCGAAGTACATCCGCATCTTCTGCGCCAGCGGGATCGGGTACTTCCGCAGCTCGGGCGGCAGGTCCGACTGGTCGGCCGGCGGGTACAGATCGTCCTGCGTCGCCAGCCCGCGCGTCAGCAGCGCCGGATCCAGCACCCCCGTCGCCAGGGGCCCGGGCGGCAGCCGGTCCGGCCGCGGCACCCGCAGGAACTTGGCGACGCTCCCCGGCATCTCCAGCAGCGACTCCATGATCTGAATCAGCTCCGCATCGTCCGCCTTTCCGAGGTAGTCCGTCAGGAACAACCCGTAGAGGGGATGCACCGCCTTGAACACCGTCAACTGCCCGAGCTTCTCCGTCGGCGTCGCCGTCACCGGGTCGTACGGCGGCGGCCCCGCCGGCGCCGTCGGTGCGGTGGGCTTTAGCACGCCGCCCTTCCCGACCATCGCGCCCCCGAGCTTGAGGGACGCCAGCAACTCCTCCACCCGCGGCGGCTTCACCCGCTCCGGCTCGGCAGCACTCGCCGCGGCCTCGACCTTCGCCGGCGCATCCGACTCCTCCTCCTCGTCCTCCTCCGACGCCTTCGGCGGCGCCACGCTCTTCGGCTTGATGGCGTTCTTCCACGCCTCCGGCGCCGGCGGGTCGAGGGTGACGACCCCCATCTGCGACAGCGTGACGAGCATCCGCGTCAGCCGCTTGATCTCCGCCTCGATGACCGCCGGCTCCATCAACCGCCGCCGCATCACCTGCCGAATCGGCTCCACCGCCGGGTTGGCCTCCAGCAAGTACGCGAGCCACCGCCAGGTCAGGTTCCCCCGGCTGCCGAGCTTCGCCGGCGGCGCTTCCTTCAGCTTGGTGAACTGCTCGGGATTCCAGTACGTGACCCCCGTCCGGCGCGACGGCTTCTTCTTGAGCAGCGCCTTCTTGGCCGCCATCAGCTTCGGGTCCTTTTCCGTCTCGGGGATCGAGTCGTACTTGACCTTCCACTTGGCGATCTTGACGTCGTCCTCGTGGGCCATCGCGTACACGTACCCGGCGTCGTCGAACTGCGGCCGCCCGGCCCGGCCGAACATCTGGGCCGCGCTGCTCGGGTCGATCACCCGCTTCTTGTCCTTCGGCCCCTTCACCAGCGTCGTGAGGATGACGCTTCGCGCGGGGAGGTTAATGCCCGCCGCCAGCGTCTCCGTGCACACGCAAATGGAGAGCAGCTTTTCCTGGAACAGCGTCTCGACGACCCGGCGGTACCGCGGCAGCAGCCCCGCGTGGTGCACGCCGACGCCGCGCGTCAAAAACGTGCGCAGCTTGTTCCCCGAGCCGACGGAAAAGTCGAAATCGTCCAGCCGCAGCAGCAGCGCGTCCCGCTGCCCCTCGCTAAACAGATCCTTCCCCTTGAGCACCTCCGCCACGTCCCAGCAAATGCTGCGATCAAAGCAGAACACCAGCGCCGGCGTCCGCCGCTGCAGGTCCGTCCCCTTGGCCACCCGCTCCAGAAAGTCCGGCAGCAGCTCGTCCCCCACGAACTCGAAGTGCAGCGGCACCCGGCGGTCCTTACCTTCGACGAGCGTCACCCGCCGCTCGAGGCTCCGCGCCATCCAGTTCACGAACTCGTGCGCGTGCCCGACCGTCGCCGACAGCAGCATCACCCGCACGTGCCGCGGCAGCAGCGACAGCGACAACTCCCACACGATCCCCCGCTGCGGCTCGTTGAAGTTGTGGAACTCGTCCATCACCACGCTGCCGACGTGCGAAAAATCGAACGCCTCCGGATGCAGCAGCCGATTGAGCAGCACCTCCGCCACCACCACCTTAATCGGCGCATCCGGGTTCACCGTCCGGTTCCCCGTCACCAGCCCGATCTGCTCCCGCGCGAACCCCCACCGCTCGGCCGAGTCCTGCAGCTCCAGCAGCTTCTGGTCCGTCAGCGCGATCAGCGGCGTCGTGTAATACACGGCCTTCCCGGTGCGGAGCCCCTCGTACACCGCCAGCTCCGCCACCAGCGTCTTCCCGGTCCCCGTCGGCGCCGACAACAGCACCCCGTCGTCGTCGTTCCCCGCCCACGCGTACATCGCCTCCTCCTGCACCGCGTACGGCGTATGACGAAGCGCGGCCAGGTAGTCGAGCAGGATTTCTTCGCGGGAAGGAGTCACGGGGGCCGAGTGTAGCGGGGCGCGCGCGGAAGACGAGGAGCCGAAGGATGAAGGCGGAAGGATGAAGGATGAGGGAGCCCAGCGACTTGTCGCGGGACGGAGTCGACCCGCGCTCGTCAACGCGCGCCACCGGGAGGGCGAGGCTCCGTCCGAGCCGTTTTCCCTCGCGGCACTCGAAGGCCACGCGTAGGGTGGGTGTACTCGCCCACCGATGCGAACGCCCGCCGCCTCGTTGTCCTAGACCGAAGGTTCATGAGATAGGACCGCGACGCGCAACACGGACGGCCGCCCCCGCCGCCCGCCCCCCCTTTCCGGGACGCGAGTCGAACGTTCGACCGCCCCCCGCCGGGCGTGCGTCGGCGAAGGGGGGGCGTTCCGGTGGACGATGGACGGGCCACGAGGGATGTCCCGTGGCGTGGGCTACCAGCCCGCGAGTCAGCGCCACCGCCGTCGCCCTTCGCCGCCCGCAGGTTTAGAAGATAGGACCGCCACGCGCCCCCCCTTCACCGACGGCCGCCCCCGCCGCACGCGGGAGGGCGGGCCGGCGATTCGAGCGGGCCGCCCCGGCGTGCGTCGGGGTCGTTCCGGTGGACGATGGACGGGCCGCGCGCGAGGGGGGGACACCCAACCCGGCCGCCCTTGAAGATCAGTAAACGACCAAGCTCCCGCTCGGGAACTCGCCGGCCCACCCGCACACGCAATGTCCATCGGCCAGGAGATCGAACGCGGACGCGTACAGTCGGTTCGTCATATTCGAGAGGCCGTGGTACGCGACGACCGACGCCATCAGGAGCAACCACCGAAGGGTGTCCCGATACTCGCCCGCCACGTCGGGCGGGAGACGCGTGCAGGCCGCATTTACGGGCCCCTCGATCTCGGCGTGTACCTCGTCCACCCAGCGGTTGAATGACCTGGCCAGGTCCTTTTGCGACATTCGCTTCAAGGACATGGCGTTGCTCTCGGCATACAGTAAATTGCGAGATTCCGTGAGGAACTCGTCCGTCTGCCGGGTCCTCATGACACGGAGTGTGTCCGGCCAAGAACGGACCCGGGATATCGTCAACGGCTGCGCCACGGCGGTTCGAATCGGCTCGCCTACAGCGCCGAACCAATCCACCCGTTCTATCGATTCGAATAGTCCCCGCAGAGCGTCGTTGATCTCCACGATATCAGTTCCCTCCTTGCTGAGCAGCGGACAACGGGTCAGGCGCGTCGATCGCTCATCCTACCACCTGTCCACCGCTTCGGCCTACGCGGCCGCCCGCCGCCCCCCCCTTGTCGCGACGCCCCCCCCTTGAGACGAAGCGGGCTGCCCCCCCCCGTCGTCCGACCCCCCCTTGGGCGGCCACCCCCCCTCGGGGGGGCGGGGACGGCCTGCCCCCCTTGACGGGGGGGCCGCGGGGATCGCGCCGGTCGCGCGCCGTCGCCCCGCCCGCTTGAAGGGGGGGCCGGCCGGAAGGGCGTGGCCGGCTGATGCCTCGCGGCCTTCAAGGGGGAACGCCCTTCACCGCCGGGCGAAGGGGGGGCGGCCCGTCCGGGGGCCGCCGCCGGGGCGGATCCCGTCCCCGCATCCGCTCCCGTCCCCTTATCCGCTTCTCCGCCAATCCCTCCCTGAATGATCACAAAGACAGTCGTAACGAGAATGCTCGGGTCCAGCACCAGCGGAAGCCACGCAAAGCGACTCACCCCTTCGATGGGGCAGACGAGGCAGCCGACGCAGCCAAGGACACCGCCGATGAGCGGCGGGGCAAAGGAAAACCCGCCCGTCTGCTCCGGGTGACGATAGCTGTGGATCACGGCTACGATGAGGCCGCACCAATTGAGGAGCAGCAGCAGCGCAAGTAGGACACCCAGAGCGATCCACGTCATCGTCACGTTCCGCCGGATAAACCAGTGACGTTGTGCGGCCGGAGCGGAAAGCGGGGAAGCAGAGAACGAGACTGGGACAGCTCCGCTTTGCCGCCCGCCGCGATCATACCACACGTGTCGTGCTCCCCTCCGACCGCGGCCCGGAAGACCCAACCCGCCATCCCGCGTGACCGCGCGTCGGTCGCGCGAAGCCGTCCCGGCCAGAAGAACGCCGGCCCGTTCACGCCTCGCGGTCTTCCGGGGGGGAGAGCCCTTCACCGCCGGGCGCAGCCCGTCCGGGGTCCTGTGCCGAATCGGATCCTGGCCCCTTTATCCGCCTGGCCCCTTTATCCGCCCCGCCCCTTTATCCGCCCTGGCCCTTTATCCGCCCTGGCCCCTTTATCCGCCTTTATGTGCACTTGTGTCAGGGCAGTCGATCCATCCCGGCGGGCGGCTTCAAGACTTGCTCGACGAGCCGGAAGTACTTCGGGTCCTCGCCGTCGAACGCCTCCCGCCCGCCCCCCATGTAGGCCCGCGCCAGTTCGTCCGCCGCCCGGTCGCGGGTCCCGAGTTCCAGATTACACTGGCCCAGCCGGAGGTGGATCCGCACGTCCCCGAGTCCCCCGCGACACCGAACGGCATCCTCGAACACCTGGCACGCCTTCGCGTAGTCGGGCTTGGCGAACTGGAGCTCGCCCATCTCCTTCAACAACTCCACCGTGACCGGTTGCTCGTAATCGGGCTCAGGGACCGCCTTGAGGGCGGTCACGAGGATCGCCCATGCGGACCGCGGGTCGCCCGTCCGTCTCTTCTCGACCGCGTCGGCCAGCGCGGACCGCGCGGCCGCCATCGCCAATTGGTGATCGCTTTTCTTTGGCATCGGTACCTCGGTCAACGCCCGAGGTCTGATCAATACCCGAAGGGGCAACGAAGGCCAAAGGGCGAAGGCCGATGGGTTAGGTGTCGGTCGCATCGCCTACCGCCGCCCGCCGCTTCGGCCCGCGCGGCCGACCGTCGCCCCCCTTGGCGCGACGCCCCCCCTTGGGCGGAAGCGGGCTGCCCCCCTGGACCTCCCCACGAATGGTGGGCGCGGCGGCGGGCGGCGATAATCGCCGCCCGCGTACCGTGAAGGAGTCCGAACGATGGCGAATCGAAGGCACACCCGCGAGTTCAAGGTCGCGGCCGTCCGACTGGTGAACGAACA
>DASPKW010000080.1:0-30144 GCA_035627895.1 Tepidisphaeraceae bacterium
GTTGCCGGAGCGGGCGTCAATAATCTGGACGAATCGCTCGGTGATCGGGTCGACCGGGATTTCGACGATGAGGGGCTCGGCGACCGCGGCCGCCGCGGCGGGGTCCGCGCCGTAGACGGATTTCCCCGCGAGGTGTGATCGTGAAAACTCGACGATGCGCACGTCGGGGACGGCGTGGCGCACGCGCTCCTCGTGCGACTCGAGGTAGACGCGCTCCTCCATCCGGGCGCGGAGCCCGGGGGGCAGGTGGCGGTTGAGCGCGTCGCGCGCGTAGGTGATCAGCGAGGCGTGGATGTCCCCCCAGTGCTGCTCGAGCCACGGGTCCATCCCCGGAAATGGGCTGCGAATCGCCATCACCGGATTATACGGGGCGGGGCTCCACGGTGCGCGGCCTATCAGGGCGAGGCGCGGGCGCGCGTCACTTCCCCGCGACGGCATCCGGCGCCGCCGGTCGCGGCGCGCGGGCGTCGGCCGCGGTCATGTGCTTGAGGGCGGCGGCGACCGTGTACTGGCCGGGGGCGGCCTTGACGAACGGGGCGGCGGCGCCGATCAGCGAGACGCCGGCGCTGTAGACCAGGACGACGGCGGCGAGCGACCACGTGACGGGGTGGTGCGGGCGGCGGAGCCAGGCGCCGGCCCAGAAGACCAGGACGGGCAGGAAGACGATGAACCACCGCGGGCCGAGCATCGCCTGCGACCAGTCGGCGCGGCCGTCGGCCGTGTACGCGACGACGACCGCGCCCGCCCCGGCGAGCGTGGCGGCGGCCAGGACCTTAGTGCTGGCGGGCCAGTGGCGGCGGAGGACCAGGGCGATGCCGAGCACGCCGAGGACGGCGATCGGGAAGTGGGTGAGCAGGCCGCGGCTGCCGATCAGCGTGCGCGCCCCGGCGTCGGCGGCGTGCCACGCGGCGAGTTTCCAGCCGGCGGGCCGCGGGGCCGAGTCGTCGGTGGTGGAGGGCTCGTCGGCCGTCGCGGCGGCCGGCGCGCGGCGGTTGCCCGCCAGTTCGGGGTGCAAAAAACCGGGGAGCGCGTCGCCGGTGATCGGCAGGGTCAGGGCGAGGTGCAGGACGATCGGGGGCGTGGCACCGATGAGGTACAGGAGCACGCCGCCGACCCGCATACCCCAGCCCCAGCGCAGGGCGGGGATCACGAGCACGAGCAGGACGAGGAAGATGCCGGCCGAGAGGTCGATCGTGGCCGCCAGCGCCGCGCAGAACCCGCAGAGCATCAGCCACGCGCCCCCGCGCGCCGGGCGGCGCGCGCCCTGGATGTGCAGGAGGCACGCGCCAGCACCCAGGACCAGCGCGGCGGCCGGCGCGTGCGAGTTGAGGGCCGTCCCGTACCCGATCAGCCCGGACCCGAGGACGACCACCAGCGCCAGCGCCGCGCGCGCCGGGCGCGGCAGTTCGAACAGCCGGCCCATGCGATAGACCAAGCCCGCCGCGCCCGCGACGGGCAGCGTGACGCCGAGCAGGGTGAGCACGTACGCGACGACGGCCGGGTGCGACTCGAACGTGTAGCCGGAGCGGTGGAGGCCCTCGTACGCGCCCGAGAGGAGGAAACCCAGGACGGGCGGGCGGTCGGAGTAGTAGTGGTGCGCCGGGCGGCCGCGCGGGTCGGCCGGGCTGATGCGGCGGACGATCGTGCCGGGGACGGCGTCGCCCGGCACCCAGGCGGGGAGGGCGGCGGGCGCCGCGCCGGCGGGCTTTTCGCGGAGTAGTTCGAAGAACTCGGTCTGCTGGACGGAGAGCGGGTCGGCCTGCCCGCGCCGCTCGACCAGCGCCTGGATCGTCGCCAGGCGGGAAAGTTCCTGCTCCGACGCGTCCCCCGGCGAGCGCAGCGGCCTGAGGAGCGGCAGGCAGATCAGGATGACGACGATCGGCGCGCACAACGCCCACGGCCGCACGACCTGGCGGCTGCCCATCCGGCGGAAGAAGTCGAGGAGGGCGGGCATCGGGAAACGGGAATGACGAATGACCAAATCCGAATGACGAATCAATGACGAATGGCAAATGACGAATGGCAAATGACGAATGACGAAACGCCGATTCCGAACGCCGCGTCGGCACTGTCATTCCGAGGTGCTCGGACGAATCTGGTCGTCCGTCTTTTCTCAGTAAACCTTCAGGAACTGCACGAAGTTCCCCAGCACGCGATTCGTCAACCGCTCGTACTTGGCGTAATGCTTTTCCGTGTCCGCGTGGATCTGGGCCTCGCCGCCCGGGCCCAGGACCTTGTCGATGTCGGCCTTCCCCTGCGCGACCATGGCCCGGATGATCTCGGGCGTGCACTCGATGTGGTACTGGAAGCCGAACAGGCGGTTCTTGAACCGGTAGACCTGGTTCTTGCAGACCTTGGTCGTGCTGATCAGCGCGTTGCCGGTGGGCGGCGGGGGCGCCGGCGGGGGCGCCGGGTTCGCCGGGCCGGGCAGCTTCGGCAAATCGAACGTGTCGAAGTGCCAGTGGAACATCATGGCCCCGTCGGACAGGCCGAAGGCGATCGGCTCGGTCCCGCCGGGGAACGGGAAGAGCACGGGGGCCCACCCGATCTCGGGCAGCGGCGTGAGGGGCTCGGCCGGCTTGGGCGGGTCTCCGTGCTTTTCGCCGGGGACCATCTTCACGTTCGGGTAGACCTTCGCCCCGGCCGCGTGTGCAAGGAGTTGGGCGCCCAGGCAGATGCCGAGGACGGCTCGGTCGCGCATCACGCACTTCTTGAGGAGCTCGACCTCTTGGGCGAGCCACGGGTATTCCGGCTTGCCGACGTCGGCGACGCCCATCGGCCCGCCGAGGACGATCAGGACGCGGAGCTCGTCGAGGTCGGACGGGACCTCGTCGCCCTTGTAAAGCTTGCGCACCTCGACGGGGATGCCGAAGTCGCGAAAGACGGGCAGAATGCGGCCCGGCCCCTCGGCCTCAACGTGTTGCAGGACAATGGCTTTGCTCATGGTGGTGTGGAACGCCGGATGATCGGCGGGGGGCGTGGGGGGTGTCAAGAAGGGCAGGCGCTCGTAACGGCGTGCGCATGCTCACTGAAGTGAGCACGCCGCGCCCCCTGTAGTGGGGGCTCGGAAGTCTTCCATCGATTCCGCCCGTCTGTTACAAGGCGTCCGTACACGTTCCGAACAGCGGGCGCGACCGGGCTGTCCCGACGCGACCGCGATCGGGGTCGCATTTCAGCCGGGTTCAGACACGGATGTCTCTCGAACTTTGCATTCTCGCCAGCGGGTCGTCGGGAAATTGTGCGGTCGTGCGCACGGCCGCGGGGGTGATGCTGATCGACCTCGGGATCGGGCCGCGCGTGACGGCGCAGCGGATGGACGGCACGGGAGTGGGGGTCGCCGACGTGCAGGCGGTTTGCCTGACGCACCTGGATTCGGACCACTTCCGCCCGATGTGGGCGTCGACGCTCGTCAAGCGGGGGATTCGCGTCTTCGTGCACCGCGAGCGGGTGCAGCACTTGCTCGGCCTGGTGTGCCCGGAGATCGCGCCGGAACTGGCGCGGCTGGTCGTGCCGTTTCACGTGGGGGACTTCGAGCCATTGTCGGGCGTGCGGTGTTCGCCGCTGATGCTGGCGCACGACCGGACGGGGTCGCACGCGTTCGTGGTCGAGGCGCGGGACGGGGAAACGGGCGCGGGGCGGCGGCTGGGGTACGCGACGGACCTGGGCCACGTGCCCGGCCCCCTTCTGGACGCGTTCGGCGATTTGGACGTGCTGGCGATCGAGTCGAACTACGACCCGCAGATGCAGCTCGCCAGCCCGCGGCCGTTCTTTTTGAAGAACCGGATCATGGGCGGGAGCGGGCACTTGTCGAACCAGCAGGCGCTCGACGCCGTGCGGGCGCTGATGGACCGGGCGGCCCGCGCGGGCCGGCGGTTGCCGGAGCACGTCGTGCTGCTGCACCGCAGCCGGCAGTGCAACTGCCCGAAGATCGTGCACGCGCTGTTCTCGCGGGACGCGCGGATCGCGCCGCGGTTGACGCTGACCGACCAGTACGCCCGCACCGAGTGGCTGCGCCCGCGCGAGGTCGCGCCGGCCGCGGGGGAGCAGTTGACGATCGCGTTTGCGTGAGGGGCGTTGCGCACGCGACGCGGCATGCTGCGCAAGGCGTACCGAATAACGGGGCGATCCAAATCGCGGCCTAAATCCGGCGGCCGTCTGGGGCTCCGGATTCGCGAGCGCCGTGCGCAGGGCCAGTCGCCGGCCGTGGGGTTCCGCGCGCCTGTTTCTTGCTGGTGTATCCACAATTGTTGCAGTAGACTCCCGGGGCATTTCGGCTCCGGGTTCGTACTGATAGTCAACTGGGCAACGGGGTTTTCGATGAGGCTCATTCGCGAGCGGCCGGGCGTGGCGTACGGGGTGGCCGGTGCGCTTGCGCTGGTGGCGCTGCTCTTCTGGGCGCGGAATCGCGGGGAGGCGCCGGTCGAGGCGGACGCGGAGATGGCCGACGTCGCGGCACTGGCGGACCAGCGCGACGCCGAGGGGCTCGTGAAAATCGCGCGGTCTGCGGATCGCCGGCCGGCGGTCTCCGCCCGCGCGCTCGAAGCCTTGGCCACGGTCGACCGGCGGGCGGCGATGCAGCCGGCAATGTCGTTCCTGTCCGACGCCCGGCCCGAGCTGCGGACGACGGCGGCGGCCGTGCTGGCGACCGTGCCCGAGCCGGCGCCCGCGATCCCGGTGCTGCGGACGACGCTGCAGAAGGACCGCGAGCCGCGCGTCCGGCGGGCGTCGGCGAACGCGCTGGGCCAGCTGCGCGCGTGGGAGGGGCTGGACGCGCTCGCCGCGGCGCTCGACGACAAGGATGCGCTCGTGCGCGAGGCCGCGCACACCGCCGTCTACCGGATCATGGGGATCAAGTTCGCGTTCGACCCGTACGGCCCGCGCGACCAGCGCCTGCGCGCGATGGCCGACGTCCGCCGGTTGATCCCCGGCGGCAAGCAACTCTTCGACGACTACAACCAGCGCCGGGCCGCCGGCCGCTGAGAGAGAGGCACACGCGCATGACGACCACGACCGCCGCACACCGCCGCCGCCCCCGCCCGGGGTTCACGCTCCCCGAACTGCTGGTGATCATCGGGATCATCGCGATCCTGATCTCGCTGCTGCTGCCGACGGTCAGCCGGGCGCGGTCCGCCGCGCGGACGGCCGTCTGCCAGAGCCAGCTCGCGCAGATCTACAAGGGGGCGATGACGTGGAAGGCCGAGCGCGAGGGGCGCGCGACGGTCGTGCCGTTCCCGGCGGTCGGGTGGCAGAACGCGCTGCTGCCGTACACGGCGTTCGGCCGCGTGTACGTCTGCCCCGAAGATTCCGAACTGGGCGGGGAAGACGGCGCGGCGATGGCGGCGGCCGTGTACGCCGGGAGCGGCGGCACCGGCGGCACCGGCGGCACCAATGGGACCGGGGGCACCGGCGGGACCGGGGGCACGAACGGGACCAGCGGCACCCCGGGCGTGCCGCCCAACTCGCCGACCATCGACACGAGCCTCGACGCGCTGTTCGTCCGCGTGACCAACAACGGGTTCGACATCCCGGTCAAGGAGGGCCCGTGGGCGAAGAAGCTCAACGACTCGCAGGGCTCCTACGACCTGGGTTTCGACGACATCCCGGTCGGCGGCGACCGCGACTACAACGACGTGGTCCTGACGATCACCGACCTGGGCAACGGGCAGATGATGGTCAAGGTCAAGTCGCGCAGCGCGGCGTTCAGCTTCGACTTGTACGACTCGGTCAACAACAAACGGATCGGGACCAAGCTCGCCGAGCCGTCGGGCGATTCCCCGGTCGGCACCGCGTGGATCGTCGGTAAGCCGTTCGGCGAAGTGCTGGCGGGCGTCGGCGGGACCAACGGCACCGGGGGCACGGGCGGCACCTCGGGCACCGGCGGGAGCGGCGGCACCGACGGGACCGACGGCTCCGGCGGCACGGCCGGCGGTGGCGCGCCCGGCGACCCCGGGTTCGGCACGATCGCGAGCTACGGCGTGAACGCCAAGGCCGACGAGGTCATGGGCCGGTCGGACCGCGTCTTCGGGCTCGACTACCGCACGTCGGTCGCGTCGATCGCAGACAACTGGCGGGCCGCCCCGTACACCGCCGCCGGCACGCTCGCCTTCGCGCGGCACCGCGGGCGCGTGAACGTCGTCTTCGCCGACGGGTCGGTGCGGGCCGTCGACGACCCCCGGGAGTCGCTCGACCCGGTCAAAGCGGACAACGCGCGGGTGCTGTGGAACCCGTGAGGACGCGTATGATCCACAGGATCAACCGTCGCTAAGCCGCAAGCGGCATGCACTTCCTTTGACATTCGAATTTGGACATTCGACATTGCCCGCATGCCCCTGCGTTACCCTACCCCGTACACCTGGCTCGTCTTCCTCGGGGCGATGGACGTCATGCTGACGTGGGTCGTCCTGCACCGCGGCGGGACCGAGGTGAACGCGCTGGCCCGGTGGGTCATCCAGAACTTCGGGCTGGGCGGGATGGTCGCGTACAAGTTCGCGTTGATCGTGCTGATCGTCCTGATCAGCGAGGCGATCGCGAAACGGCGCGAGCCGACGGCCCGCCGCTTCGCCGAGTGGAGCGTGGCCGTCACGGCAATCCCCGTGGTCATCTCGCTGACGCTGCTGGGGGTGAAGCGGTGGACGACGGGGGCGGTGTAGGGAGGCGTGTCAGTTTGAGTTGAGCCCAAACGCGCGGGAGCCGAGTTTGCGCTTGTACAGCCCTTCGAATCCGATGACCTCCGCGCGCGTGAGTGTCCGCGGGAGCGTTCGGAGCACCGTGAACGAGAAGTCTTTCGCGTACGTGGGGTCGGCCGCGACCAATTCCCGCAGTTGGACGTTTCCGCCGTGACCCGTGTCCGCGTAACACCCCCATCGCCCGAGAATCCCGGATTGGCCGTACGCCGAACCCACGTACTGCCGTCCAGTGCGGCCGTCCACGATCAGGTACACGCCCGCGACGGCGGAGAGCATCCGGTGCCACTCCCGGTGCGCGTCCCGGTGGTTGACGATCCGCACCAGCTCATCGTGCGTGATGACGAAGTCGAGGTATCCCGGGAAATCACGGACGTAGCCGGTCGGCAGGACCTCGATCACTTCCTTCTCGCTCAACCACTGGTGCCAGGCCAGCGTGCCCTTCCCCCAGTCGATCACGACGCGCCCCTCCACGTCTTCGAACCCGGTCAATCGATCGAGTTCGTAGAAATGTCCGTCGGGATTCCAGAGGCCCATCTCGACGTACGCCTGCGGCAGCGGCCGGTCGGTCGCGGGGCTTCGCTGGCCGACCCGGTACACGCCTTGGAGGCGGGCGCGCGAGTTCTCCATTCCGATGAACGAGACGATCAGATCGCACTCGAACACCGGCTTCGCTTGGTAGCTCTGATAGACGTCGAAGAGACCGTCTCGCTCGAGTTTGGCCGGGTCGAAACGCTGGTCCTGATGACGAATCAGCTTGACCCTCTTTGACGTGTCTAGGCCGCGGGCGCGCAGGAGTTCCAAGAGACCGAGCATCCCGTTCCTTTCATCGCACAAGGGCATTATCGAACCACTTTGATGATCCGGTGGTTGTAACTATCCGACACATACATCTGCCCGTCCGGCGCCAGGTACACCCCGTGCGGCTGGCTCATTTGCATCTGGTCGGGCGGGCCGTCGAGGCCGGCGCTGCCGGGCTTCCACTTCGCCGGGTCGCTCGGGCCGACGACCGTCACGAGCTTCCCCTCCTTCGCGAGCCATTTGACGATGCGGTGGTGGTCGGTGTCGGTGACGAGGACGTCGTCGTCGGGCGTGACCCAGAGGTGCTTGGGGCCGCGGATCTCGCTGGGCTCCTTGGCGGACTTGGGGCCGGCGACCAGCGTGCGGATCTTGCCGGCGGGGTCGACGACGCGCAGCGCGTGCCCGCCGCGCTCGGCGATGTAGAGGTTGCCCTTCGAATCCAGCGCGGCGGCGCGCGGGTCGACCAGCGGCGCATCGGTCGCCACCGCCCCGTCGGCGGGCACGCCGCGCTGGCCGTTCCCGGCGGCGAGCTTCACCACGCCCGCAGTCAAATCCATCACGCGGACGCGCTTGTTGTCCAGGTCCGTGATGACGAGCTTGTCCTTGGCCGGGTTGAGCGAGATCGAGTAAATGCCGGAGAACTGGGCTTTGTCGGCCGGGCCACCGTCGCCGGCGTAGCCCTTGGTCGTGCCGGCGAGCGTGGTGATCACGCCCGTCGCGCCGTCGATCCGGCGGACCTTGTGGTTGAGCGTGTCGGCGATCAGGATCGCGCCGGCCTTGTCAACTGCGACCGCGTGCGGCGCGTTGAGCTTGGCGGCGGCCGCCGGGCCGCCGTCGCCGGCATCGCCCTTCTTGCCGTCCCCGCAGAGGACCGAGAGTTTGCCGTCCGGCGAGAGCGAGAGCAGGCGGCTGGCGTACTCGACGATCAGCAGGTTGCCCTTCGCGTCGAACTCGACGCCGAACGGGGTGGTGAGCTTCTGTTCCGGCGGCGCCCCGGGCCCACCGGCAACGAGGACGACTTTGTCTGCCAGTGCGGGGAAGTAGATCAGGAGCGTGAGGAGGGCGAGGAGGCGGGTGGGCATGGTAAGGTGTTTTACACGCGAGGGAGGGGTGGCGCGCGGGCATTCTTCGGAAAGGCGGGCCGTTGACACGCGAGGGAGGGTTGGCGCGCGGGCATTCTTCGGAAAGGTCGGCCGTTGGCAGTCGAGGGCCGGTCGGCCCGCTAACCCGCAAGCGGGTGTGCTGCGCACACGGCGGATTCGCGGGATCGGTCCGTCCGATGCATCCCTTGACACCCCCCCGCTGATTGCTATATTGCCCGATTCTTCGCCACGGAGCGGGCTACCGAGCCCGCTCTGTGTTTCCCCGGACTTAATCGCCGGATGACCGCGGCCCCTGGCGGGGTCGGAAAATGAGGTTCTCGTAATGTCTACCTACCTTGCCAAGCCCGGCGAGCTCAAGGCCGACTGGCACGTCATCGACGCGACCGGTTTGGTCCTCGGGCGCCTCGCCGCCCGGATCGCCGTCATCCTCCAGGGCAAGCACAAGCCCACGTACACCCCGCACACCGACACGGGCGACTTCGTCGTCCTGCTCAACGCGGAGAAGGTCCGCGTGACCGGGAGCAAGGCCGACGTACTCGAGTACGACACGTACTCGCGCTACCCCGGTGGCCGCCGCGTCTACTCGTACCGGACGATGGCCGAGAAGCACCCCGAGAAGCTGGTGGAGCTCGCCGTCCGCCGGATGCTGCCCAAGAGCAAGATGGGCCGAAACATCCTCGGCAAGCTCAAGATCTACAAGGGTGGCGAACACCCCCACCAGGCCCAACAGCCCAAGACCCTCAAGGTCTAACGGCGAATCGTCTTATTCTGACTTCTGGCTTCTGACTCCTGACTTCTCCCACTCCCATGGCTGAAACGGAAACCCCCACGCTCGCCGCCCCCGAGTCCACCGGCCCCCAGGGCAAGGTCACGTTCATCTGGGGCACCGGCCGCCGCAAGTCGGCCGTCGCCCGCGTCCGCGTGGCGCCCGGGTCGGGCAAGGTCACGATCAACGGCCGCGAGCTCAACGATTTCTTCACGTCCGAGCGCGACCGCAAGGCCCTGTTCGGCCCGTTCGAAGTGACCAACACCGGCGGGAAGATGGACCTGCACGCCCGGTGCAGCGGCGGCGGCCCGACCGGCCAGGCCGGCGCGGTCATCCTCGGCCTGTCCCGCGCCCTGACCAAGCTCGACAAGACGCTCGAGCCCGCCCTCCGCAGCGCCGGGTTCCTGACCCGCGACCCGCGCATGAAGGAGCGTAAGAAGTACGGCCAGCGCGGCGCCCGCCGCCGGTTCCAGTTCTCGAAGCGCTGATCGCGCTCGGGCCGGCACATCACGAGATTCGAGAAGACCCGAGGCAGCTTTGCCTCGGGTTCTTCGTTTGGGAAAGCGCCTCTGCGGGGAGTCGGCGTCGGCGCAAGAGTGCGGTACGATCGGGCGCGTGATTGCCTTCATCTCCAGCCCGGCGTTCGTCGAGCACGCGACGGGGCCCTACCACCCTGAACGGCCCGACCGGATCCGCGCGATCCACCGCGCGGTGCGCGAGGCCGGCCTGGTGCGGTCGGCGGACCCGTTCCCGGAATTCGAGATCGACCTGGGCCCCCTGCCCAGGTCGGGCGTTGAGGCCGTCGAACTCGCGCCGCGCCTGGCGACCGTCGGAGAACTCATGCTGGTCCACCCGCGCGACCACGTCGACCGCGTCCGCCACGTGTGCGAGATCGGCGGGGGCGTGCTGGACCAGGGGGACACGCCGGTGTGTCCGGAGAGTTATGAGCTGGCGCGGTTATCGGCGGGGGGCGCGTTGATCGCGTGCGACGCGGTGATGACGGGTCACGTGCGCCGCGCCTTCAGCGCCGGTAGACCGCCCGGCCATCACGCGGAGGTCGACCGCGCCATGGGCTTCTGCCTGTTCGCGAACGTCGCGATTGGCGCGCGCTACCTGCAGCACAAGTACGGCGTGAAAAAGGTCGCGATCGTCGACTTCGACGTCCACCACGGCAACGGCACGCAGGCCGCCTTCGAGGCCGATCCGTCCGTCTTCTTCGTCTCGATGCACGAGCACCCGCGGACGTGCTACCCGGGCAGCGGGTACGAGTGGGAGATCGGCGTGGACGGCGGGCGCGGGTTCACGATGAACGTGCCGTTCCAGCCGGGCGCGGGGGACGACGAATACCTCGCGGCGCTGACGTCGAAGGTCATCCCGGCGCTGGAGGAGTACGGGCCGGAGGTGCTGATGATCTCGGCCGGGTTCGACGGCCACGCGGACGATCCGCTGGCGCACATCGAGCTCTCGGAAGACGGGTTTGGGCGGATCACGCGGGAACTGGTGGCGTTTGCGGATCGCCGCTGTGCCGGGCGCGTCGTCAGCGCACTCGAGGGCGGCTACAACCTGCGCGCCCTCGGGCGGTGCGTCGTACGGCACATGGTGGAGCTTGGCGCGCCATGATCATCCTGCCGGCGCGGCCGCTTCAGCGGCTCTGTTTCCAATGCAAACGGCTCACCCGCACCGCGGGCAAACCCCGTGCAGCACCACCTCCGCGTACGTCACCCCGTACCCCGCCCCGACCCCCAGCGACCGCACGAGTGTTCGCGGGATCTCCGCCCCGGACAAACACTCGACCGTCCCGCACGCGTCGCACACGAAGTGGGGGTGCCGGTGGGCGTGCCGCTCGGTCTCGGCGGCGGCGCCCCCGGCCGCGTACCGCCAGCTCCGGTCCTCCCCGCGCACCCGGTGCACCAGCTTCTTGCGCGTGAACGTGTTGAGCGTGCGGTAGACGGTGACCGCGTCGGTCCCCGGCGGGAGCTTGGCGAGAATCGCGGGCACGTCGATCGGCGCGGTGGCCTTCGACAGGACGCCGAGCACGCCGACGCGCACCGGCGTGACGCGCAGCCCCGTGGCTTTGAGAGTGGAGTCGGGCGTGGTGGGGGCGGGCTTGGGCATGGGGTGCGGTGTCATTTTAGAGGGAGCCCAGCGACTTGTCGCGGGACGGAGTTCGGGAGTCGCACGACGCGCGCACGCGCGTGCCGCGCACGGCGCGGGGTCAGTTGCGTACCGCGCAACGTGACTCCGTCCCGCGACAAGTCGCTGGGCTCCCTCAATCGGGTTGACTCGCGATCCCTCCCCGCATATCCTAAATGCCACTGACTTGCATTTGGCCGCAACGCCGGCATGCGGGCGGACTATCATCTGTCGCCCCTCGAACCCCCGGAGGCCGCGCCCCGTGTCCCTCGCCATCCGAAACCTCGCCAAGCGGTTCGTCGCCCCCGACGGGTCCGCCGTGCCGGTCATCGACGTCCCTACCCTCGACATCCCGGCGGGCCAGCACGTCGCGCTGATCGGGTCCTCCGGCTCGGGCAAGACGACGCTGCTCCACCTGATCGCCGGGATCGTCACCCCCGACGCCGGCTCGATCACGTTCGACCTGCCCGGCGTCGGGTCGACCGACATCACCGCCCTGTCCGAAGCGCAGCGCGACGTCTTCCGCGGGCGGCACGTGGGGTACATCTTCCAGACCCACCATTTGATGGGCGGGTTCACCGCGATGGAGAACGTGCAACTGGGCATGAGCTTCACCGGCCGGAAGCCCGATCGGGAGTGGGCCAAGCACCTGCTGACCGAGGTCGGCCTGGCCGACCGCCTCGACTACAAGCCCGGCAAGCTCTCCGTCGGCCAGCAGCAGCGCGTCGCCGTCGCCCGCGCACTCGCCAACCGCCCGTCGCTCGTCCTGGCCGACGAGCCCACCGGCGCCCTCGACCCCAACAACGCGCAGCAGGTCCTCGAACTGATCCGCAAGCTGTGCAAAGAGGTCGGCGCCTCCCTCCTCCTCGTCAGCCACGACCTCGCCATCGCCCGGCAGCTCGAAACCGTCCTGACTTTGTCCGACATCAACCGCGCCAGCCAACCGCTGCCCGCGCCGGCACTCGCGCCCGCGTAAGCCCGTCGTGCCTCGCGCGCTTTTCAATGGGCAATCGGCAATGGGCAATCGACCCCTTACACCTGACCCCTGACTCCCCCCCAATGAATCCCTTCCAGCTCGTCCTCAAGCAGATGCGCCAGCGGGCCCTGTCCACGTGGCTCACGCTGCTGGCGGTCCTCCTCGGCTCGGCGCTGGCGGTCGCCGTCCTGATCCTCCAGCGCGAGAGCCGGGCGCTCTTCACCCAGTCCGACTTCGGGTACGACCTGATCGTCGGCTCCAAGGGCAGCCCGATGCAGCTCGTGCTCAACACGACGTACCACGTCGACAAGAGCCCGGGGAACATCCGGTACATCGTGTACGAGGCCCTCCGCGCCAGCCGCGGACAGGTCCGCCACGCCGTCCCGTACGCGGTCGGCGACCAGTACAAGGGCCTGCGCGTCGCCGGCACGACCGCCGCCCTGTTCGGGTTCGACGAACTGACCGGCCAGCCCCCCGCCGGGTACGACGACAAGGGCAAGCTGCTGCCCGGGTACGTCCCCGCGTCCACCCGCGCCGACGACCGCCCGGCCGACGCCAAGGTCGCCGCCGACGTGTTCGAGATCCGGTTCGGCAAGAAGTTCACGATCGCCCAGGGCCGGGTGTTCCACCCGCGCAAGTTCGAGGCCGTGATCGGGGCGGAGGTCACCGGGCGCGTCGGCCTGAAGATCGGCGACACGTTCAAGGTCACCCACGACACCGGCGGGTCGTCTGCGCTCGACGAGCACGACGAGGAGTGGACGGTCGTCGGCGTGCTCGACAAGACGTTCACCGCCGAGGACCGCGTCATCTACATCCCCCTGCCGACCTTCTTCGCCATCCCCAAGCACGAGGAGGCGATGGACCTGCAGACCGCGATGCAGACCGGCGAGGACCTGTCCAAGTTCGACAAGTCGAAAAAGCCCGCCACGACGACCACCGCGCCCGCGACGACCCAGTCGACTCCCGCGACCGCCGCCACTGCGCCCGCCGCGCACGCCCATCCCCACAAACCCACGACCCGCCCCACCACGACCCAGGCGACCACCACCGCCGCCGCCCACAAGCACGACGACGACGACGATGACGACGACGACCACAAAGGCCACGACCACTCCCACCACGGCCACAGCCACGGGGGGATGAAGTACCCCTACCTGATCAACCGCGACGGCACGATCGACCTCCGCCTGCCCAAGGACCGCTGGATGCTCTCGGCCGTCCTCGTCCGTACGCGCAGCGCGAGCGCCAACATGGGCGTGACGTACCAACTGGCCAACTCCCCCTCGGGCGCGATGGCGGTCAACCCCGCGACGGTCATGCGGGAGTTTTTCACGACCTTCCTCGGGCCGACCACGCTGTTGCTGCTGGTAATCGCGGTCATGGTCGCCGTGACCGCGGCCGTGTCGATCCTGGTGAGCATTTACAACGCGGTCTCGGCCCGCCAGCGCGAGATCGCGATCATGCGGGCGCTGGGGGCGACCCGCGGTAAAGTGTTGAGCCTCATCTGCTTAGAAGCCGGCGTGATCGGGGCGGTCGGCGGGTTCCTGGGCCTGCTGCTCGGCCACTTCGTCGCCCGCGTGCTGTCGGCCGTGTTCGAGGCCAAGATGGGCGTTCAGCTCGACTGGCTCTCCACCAGTTGGCACGAGTGGGTATACTTGGGCAGCATCGTCGTCCTGTCGGTCCTGGCGGGCCTGGTCCCGGGCCTGAAGGCGTACCGAACGCCCGTCGCGACGAACCTCGTGGCGGCGTGAGCGGTACAATAACGGACACGGACCCACCGGACGGGTGTATACGACGACTGACCGCCGGCGTGCTCACGTTGAGTGGCGCACGGGCGACCCGCACCCGATCGACATGACCCTCTCGGAGCCCCCCGACATGCCCCGCAACCTCTGGATCCTGACCCTCGCCGCGTCGTTCGCCCTCCCGGCCGTCGCCGCCGACCCCAAGCCGGTCGCCGCGGCCGCCCCGGCCAAGGTCGCCGACGACAAGGACAAGGACACCCCCTCCAAATTCGAGACCCGCGCGACCGAGGCCTTCAACCGCGGCCAGTACTCGCTGGCCAAGGAATTGTTCGGCAAGGCCGCCGACCGGATCAAGGAGAGCGACCCGAAGAAGTACGCCCAGCTTCAGGAGCAGATCAAGGCGTGCGAGAAGAACATCAAGGAACTGGCGGCGGTCCTGCCGATCCCGCCGGCCGACCTCAACCCCGGCCCGCAGGTCGAAACCGCGCCCGACAAGCGCAAGAAACACGTCGCCCCGCCGAAGGATCAGGTGATGGAGATCACCATGCAGGAGTTGGGCAACTTCGACTACAACTCGGACAAGGGCGGCAACATCCCCGACGACGTCAAGAAGCTCAACGGCGTGAAGGTGCGGGTCAAGGGGTTCATGATCCCGCTGGACCAGGCCGACAACATCAGCCACTTCTCGCTCGTGCCGAGCCTCTTCGCCTGCTGCTTCGGGCAGCCCCCGCAGGTGCAGCACCAGGTCGTCGTGCACACGCCCAAGGGCAAGGCCGTCAGCTACTACCCCGACGAGATCGTGTGCGAGGGGACGCTGAAGGTCGAGGAGAAGAAGGAAGACGGGTACATCGTCAGCGTGTTCGAGATGGACGTGAGCTCGGTCAAGCCGCTGGCGAAGTGAGCGCGCCGGGGAGGGCGAGGCTCCGTCCGAGCCGTTGGTTTTCGTCTGACACGTCGGAGTTTACTTCATGAGCGCTACCGCCACACCGAACCTGAGTCCCGCCCCGTCGCCGTCGTCGCCGCGCCAAACGAACTGGGCGTTCGTCGTCCGCGTCGGTTTGATCTCGGCGATCATCGCCGGGCTGGTCGGGTACGCCGCCTACTCGACGTACCGGATGATGACCAAGAGCGCCCTGTCGGGCGACGAGGTCGATTTGCTGATGATCAGCAGTTTCGAGATGAGCCAGCAGTTCGGGACGATCGCCGACGTGCCGCCGGCGTTCCGAGCGCTGTCGGGCAAGAAGGTGCGGATGGAGGGCGAGGTCACGCCGACCAGCTTCCAGACCCTGGGCACGACCGGCGAGTTCGAGATCTGCTACTCGGTCGTCAAGTGCTGTTACGGCACCGAGCCCAAGGCCCAGCACTTCGTCAAGTGCCGGCCGGCCCCGGGCGTGAAGTTCAAGGTGCCGCCGGACGGGCGCGTGAAGGTGTACGGCACGCTGACCGTGAACGTGGTCCGCGAGGGCGGCAAGGTGCAGAGCGTGTACCAGATGGAAATCGAGCGCGTCGACCCCGCGTGAGTCACGCCGCCCACGGCTTAGCGACTGAAAAAACCAAATCGCACCAAACCCGCGGATTCGTCCGTGGGTTTCTTCGTTGAACCGCAAAGCGCCCGTCGGGTGCCATGCTCAGACCGGCCGCGAGTGGTGTTGATCGCACAGGCGCGTCGGTCGGCCTGGATGAGCATGCCGAACGCCGAACGTCTCCCGGGTCCGCGCGCGGGACGTGCGACCCCTACGCCAGCCACTTATCCCAATCGACGTCTTCCTTCGTCGGCGACTCCTCCTCGGCCGCGACCCACCGCCGGAGGCGCTCGCCCGTCAGGTCGCACGGCACACCCGGTTGATCGGGCCGCGCGACCTCCGGCCGGATCCGTTCGACGATCGACCGTTCCGCACACCCGGCGCACCGCACCACCCGGAACGCCTCGCCGCCGACCACGACGTCGCACACGCGATGGAGCGCGGGCCAGGCGTGTGCGCAACCGACCGCCGCGCGCGACAGTTCGCGGAGCAGTGCGAGCGCGCGGTCTGGCCCGGCGGCGGACAACTCGGCGATCAAAGACCGGCACGTGTGCATGATGAATCGCCCTCAGTCCCTCCCCTGGACGATCACGCCCCGGAACCACATCACCGGATCTCCGCCCGTGCTCCCGTCCAGCATCATGAGCACGCCCACCCACGCCGCGACCAAGACGCCGACGACCGCGACCCACGCCCACCCGCGCCGGCCCACGACAAGTCCGGCCAGCACCGCCCCGACGCCGACCACGTGCGCCAGGTCGCGCGGCTGGGTCATGGCGGCGGCCAAACTGCGGGGCGTCCACCCGCGGCCGACCCAACTCGCGACGACGAGCGCGCCGATGCCGCCGACGACCCACCACCGTCCGCGGCCGCGAGCGAGCGCGACGAGCAGGATGGCCGCGGCGAGCCCGCAGCCCAGGGCGGCGTGCCAGCCGATGGCGGAGAGCCTCGGGGGGATCTTGGTATCCCCGGCGGCCCGTTCCCAGACCATGACCGCACACGCGACGGCAAACAGGACGCCGGGCCACCGCCGGCGCGGATGACCGGCGCGGAGGACGAGCGCCGCGGCGATTGCCGCCAATCCCGCGGCGGACGCGCTCCGCGCGACGTTCGTGGACCGGTCGGGGGTCGCCCAACTCGCCGCCTCGCGCGTCAGCCGATACCAGGGTTCGTTGGCCAGCTTCCCGCCGTCCCCGCGACCGGCGCTCCGACACACGAGGTCGTAGTGCGCGTAGACCGACCAACCGGCGGCGGCGGCGGTCGAGATTGTCGCAATTGCGACCAAGGCCGCCCCCAGTTCGCCGACCGACCGTCTGCGGATCGCCTCCGCGGCGCAGCCGAGCGCGAGAATCGGGGTGACGTGCCAGAGGAGTTGATCGACCGGGTGGAGCATCGGGAGGGATCGCCTAACTTGAGATTCGCGCGCCGCGGGCCTAAAGATACTCGGCCCGCGTAATCAAATGACGCCCGCGTCGCGAGACCGACCGTGACGCTCGCTTCGCGAGCCCCGCCCGCTGAAGCGGGCTCGCCGGACGCGAGATGCGCCAACCCGAACCACCCCGGAGCCCCATGACCTTCGTCGAACTCGCCGCCGACTTCGTCTCGCGCAACGCCGAGATCCTCAAGATGACGCTCGCCGACTTTTCCGACGCGGACATGCTCGCGCGCCCCGCCCCGGGCGCCAACCACGCCGCGTGGCAGATCGGGCACCTCGTCGGCTCCACGTGGCACATGTACAACCAGGTCGCGCCCGGCGCCCTCCCCGCGGCGCTGGCGGCCTACCACGAGAAATTCACCGGCAAAACGGCCAACGTCGACGACCCGGCCCACTACGGCTCCAAGGCGCAGCTCCTCGAGGCCTTCGCCCAGGCCCATGCCGCCGTCGTCGAGTGGGCCCGCCACCTCAAGCCCGAAGACTTCGCCAAGCCGACCACCGAGCGCCTGGCCAACTTCGCCCCGACCGTCGGCCACCTCGTCCTGATGACCGGGTCGCACGCGAGCATGCACGTCGGGCAATTGCAGGTGATCCGTCGATTCCTCGGCAAGCCGCTGTTGTTCTGACGCGCGTTCCCTCTACGCCGAGTGCACGGCTCCGCCCGAAGCGCCGCCCCGGGTTCGAGCGCGCGGCACACGGTCCGACGCCTCGAAAACCATGCGATGAGTGATAATCCTGCGCGCGTCACGCGTCCGGCGAGTTCGACCCGCCGAAGCGCGCGAATCGCGCCAGCCGGTTCGGTTCACGGGCGCGCCCGCGCCCGTGCGTTCACATTTCGCGCACCGCGCGTGACCCACCGCACGGTCCCGCCTTATCGCAACCCTGTGATGGGTCGTTACGCCGGCGGAAACTCTTTGCGTTCTTAACGACGCCTCACGATACTCGCGCCCGCTGTCGCCGGCTCGTTGTGGGAGCGCGCGGGAGCGGGAGAGAATGCACTGGCGGACGGGCAAACCGGCTCGCGCGACGCGCAGGTCGGGTTCCGCCACCCCTCGCCGTAGGCACACCACGTCGTCCGTCGATCGGGCCCCGCGCCCGTGGAACTTTCGCGTCAGAAATCCCGGAATTGGTGAGGAGGCGTCCTGCGCCGTGCGCTCCCGCGAGGGCTCGCGTCGGGACTCCCCGCAGGTCCGGGAACTGGCGCGAAATGACCCGGGGCGGGTTGGGTTCATGTCCGTCTCGGGTCCGATCCGATTCTTGTTACACGCGCGCCGGTCCCGTATCCCCGCGCCGCCTGACTTACGCCAAGGAGCTGTCCGATGTCGTCGATGCTGCCGCGCCGCAATTCTCCGTTCCGCACCGCCCCGGTCCGCCCCGCAGTCCGTGCCGCGGCTGCCAAAACCGCCCGCTCCATGGTCGAGCCCCTCGAGGGCCGGCAGATGCTGGCTGCGGACCTGCTCGCACAGACCGGCGCCGCCACCGCCCACGACGCTGCCGGGCGCGTGTACGCCGCCGGGATCCAGTACACGACCGCCGGCACGACCGAGATCGTGGTCGCCCGGTACAAGGCCCCGTCCCTCGCCAACCCCGACGCCCCGCTCGAGCTCGACAACTCGTTCGACGGCGACGGGATCGCCGTCGTGCCGGCGGCGGCGTCCCTCTTCCTGGTCAACGACATGGCCGTCACGACCGATGCCGAGGGCGTCCTTCGCGTGTTCGTGGCCGGTGGGGCGCCCTCGGCCGACCAGTCGAACATCGACGCCGCGGTCACCATCCTCACGCCCGGCACGACGGACGGCTCGACCGGCGCGTCGCTGCACTTGGCCGACGTGCCCGACAGCAGCGAGTCGGCCAACGCGATCGCCGCCATCGGCTCGAACGGCGGCGTCGTGGTGGGCGGGTCGGTGTTCGGCGGCGGGAACTTCGTCGCCCGCTTCACCCGCGACGGGGTCCTCGACGCCGCCTTCCAAGGCACCGGCGGGACCGTGGGCTACAGCATCGACACGCTCGGCGACGCGCCCGGGGTCGGCGGGCAGTCCGAGATCAAGGACATCGCGGTCAGTGGGAACACGATCTTCACCGCCGGGTGGGCCAACCTCGCCGGCGTGCAGTCGCCGGCCCTGGCCAAGTACGACAGTGCTGGGTTGGTCGACTCCACCGTCACGGCCGTCGATGACGGCACCGGCCCGCAGTCGGCCATGCTGACCGCGCTCGCCGTCGAGGGCGACCTCATTCTCGCCGGCGGCGCGGTCGGCGGGTTCAGCACGCTCGTCGCCCGGTACGTCGGGATGGACCTGGATCAGGACTTCAACGGCGAACAGCCGCTGACGGTCGAGTCGCGGATCGTCCCGCGCTCGATCGCGTCGCAGGGCGAGACCGGCATCCTGATCGCCGGTTACAACGCGGAGACGTTCCACGCCATGGCCGGTCGGCTCCTCGAGGTCACCCCCGCGGGCACGGGCCCCGACGGCGTGACCCCGGCGGTCTGGGAACTCGACGGCGACTTCGGGCCCGACGGCTCGGTCACCGCCGCACCGGAGATGACCCTCGGGAACGGCGGGGGCGCCTTCATCAACACGACGACCGGTGACGCGATCGCCGTCGGCACGCAGTTCGTCGACCCGGACCGCCAACAGGACGTCGCCCTCGTCCGCTTCACGACCGGCACGCCGGGCGCTGCCGGGCCCGTCACCCTGCTCGACATGTCGCTCGACGGGCAGGTCGACCCGACCCCCGTCGTCGGCCCGATCGCCGTCGACCTGAGCGCGTCGGCCGGCGACAACACCGTCGAGGTCGTCGTCACCGACGGCGTCTACCAGGTGTACGTCAACGGCGTGGCGACCGGCAGCCCGACCCTCGCAACCTCCGTCGCGATCACCACCGGCTCGGGCAACGACCACATCAAGATCGGCGCGGGCGTCGCCACGTCGTCCGTCGTCATCAACTCGGGCGACGGCAACGACGTGATCGAGATCGACGCCGCCGTCACGTCGGCCGCCACCATCGACGCCGGCGCGGGCAACGACAGCGTCGTCTCGGGCGCGGGGAACGACGCGATCACCGCCGGCACGGGCAACGACACTGTCCTGGCGGGCGCCGGCAACGACACCGTCTCGGGCGGCGACGGCCAGGACGTCATCCTCGCCGAGGCCGGCAACGACGTGGTTACCGGCGGCGCCGGCGCCGACGCCGTCTCGGCCGGCGACGGCAACGACACGGTCTCCGGCGGCGCGGGCCAGGACGTCGCGATCGGCGGCAAGGGCGCCGACTCCCTCGTCGGCGACGGCGAGAACGACGCGCTCGTTGCGGCCTACACCGACCACGACGCCAACGTCCCCGCCCTCAAGCTGATCAGCGGCATCTGGGCGATCCCCAACCCGACCGACCCCGCGCTCGCCCGCGCCGCCTACGTCCTTAAGGTCGGCGTCCTCCAGGCCACCCTCCTCCGCCCCGACTCGATGCAGGGCAACACGGTCACGATCGCCGGCACCGTCCACGAGGACGGCGTCGCCGACATCCTGATCGGCTCTGGCGGGACCGACTGGTTCATCGTCAACGACACCCAGGCCGGCGTGAAGGACAAGGTCCTCGACGAAAACCGGAACGAAATCGTGACGGACGTAGACGTGCTTCGGTAAGGCTCGATCGGTATCGCTCGGGTTTAAACGAACGACCCCGGAAGCGCGTCAGCGCTTCCGGGGTCGCTTCTGTTTCTGACTTCTGACTTCCGATTGCTCGCCTCGCGACCCGCCCACTGAAGCGGGCTCGCCGGCTACTCCGCGTCCTTCGCCCACCCCTGCGGGTTCTTGTCGTCGGCGTCGTACGCCTGGTCCGTGCTCTCGCCCTGCACCTCGACGCGCTCGATCGACACGGCCTTGCCGGTCTGCTCGTCGATCTCCGCCACGACCCCGCTCAGGCGAACGTCGCCGGTCGCGACCTCGAACGGCGCCGGCATGCTCGTGGTCATGTACTTCAGCACCCGGTCCTTCCGCCGGCCCAGCACCGAGTCGTACGGCCCGCACATGCCCAAATCGCTGATGTACGCCGTCCCGCCTGGCAACACCTTCGCGTCGGCGGTCGGGATGTGCGTGTGGGTGCCGAACACGAGCGACGCCCGGCCGTCGAGGTAGTGCCCCATCGCGACCTTTTCGCTCGTCGCCTCGGCGTGCATGTCGAGCACGCTCACCTTCACGCCCGCCGGCAGCCCGCGCATCACCTTGTCCGCCGCCGCGAACGGGTCGTCGGCCGGGAAGTTCATGAAGATCCGCCCGAGCAGGCAGAACACCGCCACCTGCACGCCCGAGTTGCTCGTGACGACGGTGTACGTCCGCCCCACCGCCTGTTGCGCGAGGTTCGCCGGCCGGACGATCCGCTCGCTCGCCGTCAGCGTCGGGGCGATGTCCATCTTGCGGTAGACGTGGTCGCCGAGCGTGACGACGTCGACGCCGTACGCCCGCACCTTGTTAAAGAGGTTCTGCGTGATCCCCGACCCCGCGGCGATGTTCTCGGCGTTGGCGATGACCAGGTCGACCTTCTTCTCGCGCACGAGACCCTTGAGCTTCTGCTCCACGACCTTCCGCCCCGGCCGCCCCACGATGTCACCCAGGCACATGATCCGAATCGCCATGGGAGCAGTATACGCGCGATCGGGCGTCCGTCGGGACCTCACCGGTCGAGGAAATCGCCGCGGCATGCCGCCCCGCCCGCCGAAGCGGGCTCGCCGATTACCCCGCGCGGCGCTCCCCGCGCCCGGACTTCCGCGCGTGCTTCGTCACGTACAGGCTGCGGTCCGCGACCTCGAATAACTCCTTCGCCGTCGGCGCCCCGACCCAGTCCGCGCCCGACGCCAGGCCCGCGCTGAGCCGCGGCTTGCGCGACAGCGGGAGCGTCTTGGCCAGCCCGTCGACCAGCTCGACCAGCCGCTTGATCATCTGGTCGGCCTCGGCACGGCCGGTGTCCGGGAGCAGCAGCGCGAACTCGTCCCCGCCGCACCGGATCGCCAGGTCGTGCTGGCGCACGCTCGACCGAATCAGTTGCCCGACCGACTTGAGGAACTCGTCGCCCGCGGCGTGCCCGAGCGTGTCGTTGAGTAGTTTAAAGTCGTCCAAATCGATCATCGCGGCGCACACCGGCTGGCGTCCCGCGACGCACTTGCCGACGACGTCGTCGGCCATCTCTTCCAACGCCCGGCGGTTGAGCAGCCCGGTGAGCGGGTCCCGATCCGCCCGGGCCCGCATCGATCCCAGCCGGCGCTCGAGCGCGTCGGTCCGCTGGGCGACGCGCTGGTGCATCTCGGCGTTCAGGCGGGCGACCTCGGCCCGCGCCTCGCGCAGCTCGCGCAGGAGCTCTTCGACCGGGGCGACCAGCCCCGCCAGCCCGCCGCACGTCCGCGCCAGCCCGCCCTCGACGAGCTCGTCGATCGGCACTTCCCCCGACCGCACGCCGCGCAGCGCCCGCTCGACGCGCGCGGCCGGCGTGACCCAATGGTGGTAGATTCGAACCGCCGCCCCGACCGCCGAAAGGACGACCGCCACCCCAACCATGACGATCAGCGAGAGCGGGACGGTCAGCGTGTACGGTGACTGCCGCACGAGCGTGGCGACAAGGTATTCCGTCGCCCCGAACACCCCCACGCACACGCCCGCGATCACCCACCCCCGCGCCCACCGCGCGGGCCGGTGCGCCGACGACGGATTCTCCCCCGAATGCTGCGGATCAGGCGCGCTCGTCATCTCCCGGGTCCATCGGCCCGTCCGGGGCGCAACTCCAGTCGGCGCCGCGACCGCCCCGTCCGGTAATCCGAAGGTCTGACACGAACCGCCCGCCCCTCAGCGCCAGTTCCCCGCGCGCTCGAAATACCCCGCGTGCCGCGACGCGGCCCCCAGCACGCGCCGCGCCGCCACCCCGGGCTTGGCGCAGTGGTTGTTGATCCCCGCCGCCAGCAGCAACAGCCACCATTCCGAATCGTCGAGGTCCACCGGCCGCCGCCGCCCCCCGAGCAGGGCCAGCGCCACCTCGATCGCCAGCCGCTGGTTCGTCGTCCACCCGTGGGCCGGGCCCGACGCCCGCACCCGCGTCGCGTCCCGGCCGACGCGCGTGTCGCCGCCATCCTCCGTCGCACCGTGTTGATCCAGTCCGGTCCACATCGCACACCTCGCGCCGTCCGTGACGACCCCGTGCCGCGTGTCGCACGTGCGACAATTCGCTCTCGCCCGTTCCCGCCGTGGAAGTCCGCCGTGCAATATACGCTGGGGCGGCCGACCCGATCGGTCAGGGATGTCGGAACCGTGCCCCCGCCGCGGCACGAGGCGGGGTCAGGAAACTCGGTCGCCGCGCGGCGAGGAACGCGCGGTGCAGACCGCACACAGACCACCCCGGACCGCGACGCGCCGTCAGACGTTCCGACCGCGCCGTCGCCACACCGGCCACTTCCTGCGGAGGCTGTCCATGCGATCCACCCTCGTCCGAATCACCGCCGCCGGCGCCATCGCGCTCGGCGGGCTCGCGCTCCCCACCGGCTGTGACCGCGATAACAACAACCGCTCCAGCGGTGGCGGTGCCGGCTCCGGCTCCGGCTCCGGCTCCGGCAACACGACCGGCGGTTCCGGTGGCGCCTCGGGCAACATGTCCGGCACCGACCGTGCCGGCGCGGGCGGCGGATCCCAGACGGGCGGTTCCGGCTCGGCCGGCGGCGCGGCCGGCGGCAACACGGGGACGGGCGCCGGCGGCACCGGGACCGGCGGCACCGCCGGCACGTCCGGCGGCGGCACCGGCCCCGGCGGCGCAACGACGCCGGGGGGCGGGGGCACCAGCGGTGGCGGCGGTGCGAGCGGCGGTGGCTCGGGCACCGGCGGCGGCGGCGCGGCCGGCGGCGCCAGCGGGGGTGGTGCGGGCACGGGGGGCAACGCCAGCGGCGGTGGCGCGGGAACTGGCGGCACGACCAGCGGCGGATCGCGCTGACCCCCTGTCACCCGCTTCCCCGACGGTCGCGATTGGGCCGCCCCTTGGTCCCCGCCTCCGTCAACAACTCAGTACGCGTCTCCTCGGTTCGCGGCGGTCGGGCTCACGCCCGGCCGTCGCGTTTTTCACGCGCGGCGCGCAAAATATCCCACACGCCGTGACGCATCAGACAGCACCCGCCGCGCGACCTCCAACGGCTGAGTGCAGTGATAATTAGCCCCCGACGCCAGCAGCAGCAGTGACCACTCGGCGTCATTTAGATCGCCGACGGTTCGTCCGGCGTCGGCCAAGGTGGCAGCCAATCCGACGGCTTGGCGTTGCCGCGTGGTCCACCGATCGGCCCGCCCACCGCGTTCTAGCGTTGACACGTAAGTCGTGTCGCAATCTTCAATTCCATCCCACATCTGCGTACCTCAACCGAGACACCCCGTCGTGTCCGATCGCCGCGCCTCTGTTCAGTTTGATTGTCCTAATCCGGAATACGTTGAAGCGGGAACATATGACAATTTGAGCGAAAAATCAATGGCAGCTGGCGAAATTGTGCCGGACGAACATTGGCATGTTTGCGTATGCGCCGGACACCTTGAACCCCGCCGGTCCCTTGTTAGAATCCCTCCCCCCGCCGAACGACGGCGGGATTCTGCGTTTAGACGCGCAGGATTCCCCAGCAGCCCCTCATTGACCGGAGCCAGACCCGAATGCCCCCGCCCCGCAAGCCCCGCGAGCGCCGCGAGAAGTCCGAGAAGTTCCAGACCTTCAACCGTCCCAAGGTCGTCGCCACCAAGACCAGCGCCTCGGGCAAGGTCTACGTCGACTTCAAGGACACCGAGACCCTCCGCAAGCTCGTCAGCGGCAACGGGAAGATCCTCTCCCGCAAGCGCACCGGCGTGAACGCGATGGAGCAGCGGATGATCTCGCAGGCCGTCAAGCGTGCCCGCTTCCTCGCCCTGCTTCCCTACGTCGCAACGATGGCCTGATCGCGCCGCGCGACGACAACCGAGCGAATTCTGGACGCCCGACTCTGCGGAGGGTCGGGCGTTCTCTTTTGCGCGCGTTTGACCGAACGACGTCGCGAACCACGTCCATCGGATCGTTCGCAGAGGGCGCAAAGGCGCAGAGGCGCAAAGAGGAGGAGATGATGATGGGCGCGCACGATCCCACCTCCTCAATCTTCTCTGCGTCCTTCGCGTCTTTGCGTCCTTTGCGGCAAATTGAACCGGCGCGATCCGCGGAAACGGCTCGAACTCCCGCCCCCCTATTTGAAGTGCGATACCGCGAACTTCAACGTCGAGTCCCCGCAGAACTTGATCAGCGGCCCGAGGTCGTGCTTCGCCCCGTCGACCTCCGCGTACTCGTGCGGGATGCCCAGCTCGACGAGCAGCTTCTTCATCTCCTGGCTGCCGGGCAGCAGGTGGTCCTTGTTCCCGCAGTAGAACGCGATCGGCATCTGCGCCTTGAGCACGTCCGCCCGGTCGCGCGCGAGCTTGAGCGGGTGGGCCGCCCAGAACCGTTTCGAATCGCCGCCGAACATGCGGTTCAGGATATCGGGGTACGTTTCGGCGAGATTCTCCGGCGTCCGCAGGCTCGGCGCGAACGCGACGACCGACGAGAACAACTCCGGGTGGCCCATCGCGATCCGCAGCGCGCCCCACCCGCCCATCGACATGCCCTGGATGGCGCGCCCCTCGCGCTTTGCGATCGTCCGGTACGTCGCGTCCACGTGCGGGATCAGCTCGCGCGTCAGCGTCGTCTCGCTCAGCAGCTTGCCGTCGGCCGAGTCGACGTAGAACGTCCGCCCCCCGCCCGAGACGTAAATCACGATGATCGGCGGGATCGCGCCCGACTTGATCGCGGCGTCCACGTTCTTCGGCGGATACTGGTTCGTGTTCTCGGACTGGTTCAGGCCGTGGAGCCAGTAGATCACCGGGTACCGCTTCTGCGCGTTATCGGCGTCGTCGTAACCCGGCGGCAGGTAGACGTTGTACCCCACCGCCGTCTTCATCGCGGCGGACTGATACTCGGCGTGCTTGAGCAGCGGGTTGGCAATCTTCGGCTCGGTCACCCACCGCTCGACGTACTTGGAGAAGTCCGGCTTGGTCGTTGCGGCGGGCGGCTTGGTGGCCGGCGCGGGCGGTGCGACCGTCGCCGGCGCGGCGGCAACGAGGAACGGAATGAAGAGGTGAGCGAAGGCAAATCGCATGGCGGGAATAATAGCGATTCCCTCTCCCAGCCGCGCCCCGGCACTACTTCGCGCAGTTGGCAACTCGCGGCGGGGAGAGGGCGAGGGTGAGGGGCGAACGTCGAGCGGCGCTCGCGACCAAACCTACCCGTACGAACGCTCCTGCACATTCGCCCCTCATCCCAACCCTCTCCCCGCGGCGAGGGGCGCATTTCACAAAACACGTTGGTCGGCGCCGCCGGGAGAGGGAGTAAGCAACATTTCCCCCACCCGCGCGTCCAACCCCCGGGTATACTCGGCCCCCACACCGCGCGTGACGCACACCATGCGACTCTTCATCGCCATCGCCATGCTCGCGGCCACCGCCGTCGCCGAAGCCGCGCCGCCCACGGGCGGTCAGCCCGTCCAACTCCCCACGATTCTCCGCGACGACCGCGGCGGCATGTGGGACGTCCAGTACGACGGCTCGATCGGCGACGGCGGGAACGACCTGTACGACGGTGGCGGCCGCCTCTTCGTCGACAACCGGAACCAGTACAATACGCCCACCCAGCAGGCCCTGCTCGACGCGGCCCGCGGCGAGGTCGTCATGCCCCCCATGCAGATGGGGCAGGTGATCGTCTCCCGCCGGGTCTCGGTCCTCAAGGCGCTGGGCGGCGTGCGGTTCGCCGAGGTGATCGAAAACCGCGGCGCGGCCGCGGTGAAGGTTCAACTCCGCGTCTACTTCAACATGGGCGGGAGCGTGCAACAGGCGATCCCGCTCGTGGACGACCGCCGGGCCCGCCAGCCGGTCGGGTACGCGATCGGCGACCAGTCGAACGCGGTCGCGATGATCGGCGGCGGGCGGGGCGCGAAAGTCCTGCCGCGGTTCGAATACCAGCAGAACAACGACGGCGTCAATTTGTTCTACGACGTCGACGTCCCGGCCCGCGGGACGGCCGTCGTCGTCCACTGCCAGGTCCGCCGGCCCACCGCGCCCGCCGCCGCCGAGGCTTGGCGGTCGATCCGCGACAAGGACCTCGTCGCCGACCTCCCCCGCGACATCCGCAAGCGCGTCGTCAACTTCCCCGGCGGCGACGCGTTCGTCGGGGACCTCGAGGTCCTCCGGGGCGACGCCGGGCGGGACGTCGTCGAGCTGCGCGGGGGCGACGCCTATCGCGGGCAGCTCTTGCTCGACGGCGTGCGCATCCAGACCGTCTACGGGCCCGTGACCGTCGCGCCCGACGCGGTCGTGTGCATCCTGAACATCGGCGCGTTCCGCCCGTCGCAGCTCGTCGTGACCGCCGACGGCGACGTGCTCGGCGGGCGGTTGATCGACACGCCAACGCTAAAACTGCGGATGTCCAGCGGACAGGTGACGCAGATCCCGATCGGGCAGGTCACGCGCGTCGGGTTCCGAAGGCGGCCGGGGGAGCCGGAGGATTGGGACTTCGACAACAAGCGCGTCGCCTACCTGCGCACGGGCGAGCGCCTGCGCATCAAGCCGCTGCCGGGCGACCTGGAGTTGGCGACGGCGGCCGGGCCGGTTCGCGTCAGCCCGTCGATGATCGCGTCGGTTGTGCTGGTCGGCGAGGACGTGACGGTGCCGGAAGTCCGGCTGGTCGACGGGTCGCGGTTGTCCGGGCTGATCACGGCGCCGGCGTACGACCTGCCGCTAGCCGCTTCGGCGGCGCACGTGACGATCGGCGGGGGCGTGCCGAGCCTAGGGCAGGCGATGACCGATTTGCGGGCGCGCGTGCCCGCCGCGGCGATGGGCCGGCTCCGATTCGCGCCCGAGCGTGACGTGGAGCCCCTCGCGCCCACGCTAACGCTTGCGAACAACGACACGCTGGTCGGCCAGCTCACCGGGCCGCTCACGCTCGAGACGAAGTTCGACACGATCCGCATCGACGGCGCGCAGGTCAAAGGCCTGCGCCCGGCCGTCACCAAAACGGGCGAGCGCGGCGCCGGGCTCGACGTGCAGGTGACGCTGTGGGACGACTCGACGCTCAGCGGGCGCCTGGCCGAGTCGCACGTGACCTGCCGGCTGCGGTGCGGGTTGGTGATGCGCGTGCCGGTGGCGCTGGTGGGCCAGTACCTCCAGCCGCTGCCCGAGCCGAGCCCGAACACGGCCGACCAGATCCGCCGGATCGTCGCGGAGCTCGACGACGACGACTACGCCGTCCGCCGCGCGGCCCAGGCGCGCATCCACCGGATCGGCCCGCCCGCCCTGAGCACCCTGAAGTCTTTGGAGCGCGCGGCCTCGCCCGAGGCGCGGAGCCGCATCGAGGTCCTGACGCGCGCGTTGGTCAGCCAGTTGGACATTCCGGCAACGCCCGGCGGAACGCGAACGGGGGAAGAGGAAATGCACCTTCAGCAGATGATCGACGTGCTGCCGCAGTAAGGGGAGGGCAAGGCTCCGTCCGAGCCGCTTCGATTCGGGCGCGGCTCGCTGACCTCTTGTAGCCGCCCCGCTTGCGGGGCGCGACCAATGGCGCTGCCTGACCGATACCCGCTGAACTATCAGCGCCCTAAGACGCGCCCCGCAAGCGGGGCGGCTACAAGGGGCGGTCGAGCGTCATCGCCTTCAGTTCGATTCCCCGTCCGCCGCCGCGACGACCAGCGGGCCTTGCGCCGCCGTGTAGGTCAGGGCCGCGATTTGCGTCGCGATCTTCCGCACCTCGGACGTGTTGGCCAGGATCTCCAGCGCGCGCTCGAGCGACTCGAGCTCGTCCTTGCTGATCAGGACGCACGCGTGGCCGTCCGCGCCGACGATCTCCATCCGGGTCTTGGCGGAGCAGACATGCGACAGGATCTGGTTCAGGGCCTCTTTCGCCTGGTGGACGCTCACGCTACCGAAACCGCTGTTGCTACTGGGCTCGTCGGCCATAACTTGCTCCGATGACCGCTGGGGAGGGCGACGAAAGTCTTCCCGGACTTGTCGGTCGCGACCACGGGCGGCTCACACTTGGGGCACGGCGTCCGCCGGCGCGTCCGCCCGGGCCACCATCGGCCGGGCGATCATCACGTGCCGGTGCGAAAACGACTTCGCCGCACCCCATGATGTTCGGTATGCTCGGCCGGGCGTTGCGGTTCGCGCGAAAAGAGCGGCCGCGAACCTGTGCAATGAATTGACGCCCCCGGATTGTTCAATCGCTAACGTTCGGTACGGTCACAGTTTGGACGCGGCCATGCCAGTGCAAACGATCGACAGGCCCTGAACGGGCGGGTGCGCTCGTTCGCAACTATGGCGCGAGATCGACTGCGCAGGTGTCCGCACGACTCATGCCTTCGCGCGCATCTGCACGCCCATCTCGTATTTTCCGTTGCTCATCTGGCGGACGCGCACGACCTCGTACACCCACGACTGCGCGTTGGGCAGGTCGAGGCGGCAGGTCTGGCCGAGCGACATCGGCTCGCGCAGGAGGAAACAGACGCCCGACAGGGAGACGTCGCGCGTGAGCACGTCGTGGGTCGTGCCGACGCCCGTCCCGTCGAGGATTGTCAACGACGCCTTGGTCTGGACGGGCCGGCGGTTCTCGCGGCGGCGGTCGCGGTCGGCGGGGACGGCGGCGGCGGCCGGAGCGGGTGAGGTGGTTTGCATGGTCGTCACCGGCCGCGGTGGGCCGGGCGTAAGACCGGGGGGTGCGGCCCCGTCGATCGGCAGTCGCGCGGCGCAGTGCTCGCCGACGCGCGCGGGGCGTTGCAGAAAATATCGACCAACGAGCGTGGTTTGCTTCAATCCGTGGGGGTGGAGAGCGGATGGCGCTGAAGCCGCGCGTGCCGGCCGGGCGTGCGCGCGTCACCGTTCAAACCCACTGCGCGCACAGCAGCATCAGCTGCGCGAAGTCGTCTTCGTCG
>DASPKW010000081.1:0-6300 GCA_035627895.1 Tepidisphaeraceae bacterium
ACCTGCAGCGGCTGATCGAGTACCCGCGCAAGGAGGACGTCAAGCCCGTCGCCGCCCGCGCCAAGGAGGCCGAGGCCGCCCTCGCCGACGCCAAGGCCCAGCTCGAGCTCTGGCAGTCGATCGCCGACAAGGACAAGCGCGCGGTGAGCGAGGATGACCTGATCCGCCGGAAGTACGCCTACCTGACCGCTCAGGCCAAGTACGACGCCGCGCGGGCCGACCTGGACGTGCTGACGGCCGGCACGTGGGTGCGCGACATCGACGTCGCCAAGGCGAAGGTCGAAGAGGCGGGCGCCGCCCTCAAGGCCGCCCAAGCCGCCGTCGTTTCCGCCAAGGCCGCCAGCGACGCGGCCGAGGCGCGGCTGGAGCGCCTGACGATCAAATCTCCGATGGAGGGTCGGGTCTTGCAGATCAAGATCCGCAAGGGCGAATACGCGTCCGCCGCCGCGCTCTTCACGCCGCTGATGGTCCTCGGCGACGATGACACGCTCGTCGTCCGCACCGACGTCGACGAGAACGACGCCTGGCGGTTCAAGGACGGCTCGGCCGCCGTCGCCTTCGTCCGCGGCAACCGCGACCAGCGGGTCACCCTCGCGTTCGACCGCGTCGAGCCCTACGTCGTCCCCAAGCGCTCGCTCACCGGCGAGAGCACCGAGCGCGTCGACACGCGCGTCCTGCAAGTCCTCTACCGCTTCGCCCGCAAAGACCTCCCCAACGTGTACGTCGGCCAGCAGATGGACGTGTACGTCGAGGCCGACCCCGTCGGTGGCGACACGACCAAACCCGCGGCGACCGCCCCGCGCCCCTGAACGTACGCCCCGTGGTGCCGTCATCCTGAGGTACTCCGAAGGATCTAGCCCCGAGCATCAGGGCCTGTAGCACGCGCGAGAGCTTTCGCCTTCATCACCGGATCGCTTTCCGCCGGCCTCATACAAACTTTCCAATGACTCGTCCTGCCATCCTCAATCTTCCGTCCGCCATCCTCGCGTTCATCACGGTGGCCGGTTGCACCGTCGGCCCCGACTACCGCGCCCCACACCTCGACGTGCCGGATTCCTTCGGCTCCTGGACCGGCGGCGCGGTCGGCCAGGGCGTCGACCTGAACCGCTGGTGGATCGCCCTCAACGATCCCGCGCTCGACGCGCTGATCGACCAGTCGATCGCCGGCAATCTCGACCTCCGTGAGGCCGAGGCCCGCCTCCGCGAGGCCCGCGCCCAGCGCGGAGTCGTCGCCGCCGACCGCTTCCCGGGCGTCAACGCCACCGGCTCCTACCGCCGCTCCAAGACCAGCGAGAACGCCTTCTCCGTCGGTGGCGGCGGCGACTCCGGCGCCGGCACAAGCGATTCCGCATTCTCTTTCCAGCGCCCGGGCGACACGACCGATTTGTTCCAAGCCGGGTTCGACGCGTCGTGGGAGCTCGATCTATTCGGCGGCGTCCGCCGGGCCGTCGAGGCCGCCGACGCGGACCTCGACGCCGTCTACGAGAACCGCCGGAACGTGCTGGCGACGCTCGTCGCCGAGGTCGCGCGCAACTACGCCGAGCTCCGCGGCTACCAGCGGCAGATCGGGATCGCCGAGCGGAACGTGAAGATCCAGATCGACGCCGCGGACGTCGCCCGCGCTAAGGCGCGGCTAGCCGGCGGGAGCGAGCTCGAAGTCGCGCGGGCCGAGGCCCAGACCGCGCAAACGCGCAGCCAGATCCCCCTGCTCGAGCAGCAGCGGGATGCGGCCGCCCACCGACTTGCGATCCTGACCGGCCGACCGCCCCGGGCGCTGTTCGACTCGCTCACCGCCGCCAAGACCGAGGCGATCCCGAGCGGCCCGCCGGTGGTCGCGCCCGGCCTCCCGGCCGAACTGCTCCGCCGCCGCCCCGACGTCCGCCGGGCCGAGCGCGAGCTCGCCGCCGCCACCGCCCGCGTCGGCGAGGCCACCGCCGACCTCTACCCGCGGTTCACCCTCACCGGCGCCGTCGGCCTGCAGTCCGAGACCGTCCGCCACCTGACCGACTGGAAGAGCCACTTCTGGAATTTCGGCCCCAGCTTTTCCTGGCCGATCTTCGACGCCGGCCGGATCCGCTCGAACGTCTCGGTGCAGGAAAGCCGCACCGCCCAGGCCGACGCCCGCTACCGCAAGGCCGTCCTGACCGCGCTCGAAGAAGTCGAGAACGCGCTAACGGCGTACTCGAAGGAACAATCCCGCCGCACGCAGCTCACCGAAGCCGTCGCGCGCAACCGCCGCGCCGTCGAGCTGGCCAACACGCTGTACCAGGGCGGCGCGAGAGACTTCCTCAACGTGATCGACGCCCAGCGGGCGCTGCTCGTTACCGAAGATGCACTGGCGCAGAGCGACCGCACGGTCACGACCAACCTGGTGGCGCTGTTCAAAGCGTTGGGTTGTGGCGCGGGACATTAACGTCACGCGGTCCGCGCGGCGACGTACCTCACTAAAGTGAGCACGCCGGCGGTCATCGGATCCGCAGCTCCCGCCCGAAGTAGTCCTGCTTCATCGCCTTCTTCGCCAGCGACAGTGTCTCCTCCGCCACCGCGTTCGCCGCCGCGGTTCCCTTGCGGAGCGCGTCGATCACGTCGTCCGGCCGCGCCTCGAACTGCTTCCGCCGCTCGCGGATCGGGCCGATCAGGGCGTTGATCACCTCGATCAGTTTCCGCTTGATCACGACGTCGCCGACCTTGCCGTTGCGATAGGCGTCCTGCTGCTCGGCGACCCACGCCTTGTCCGGGTTGAACGCCTCCTGCAGGGCCCACAGCGGGTTCTTTTCCGGGTCCGTCTCGCCCGGGTCCGTCGCGCGCAGGCGCTTGGGGTCCGTGTACATCCCCATGACCTTCTTCTGCACGGTGTCGGCGTCGTCGCTCAGGAAGATTGCGTTGTTGAGCGACTTGCTCATCTTGAGCAGCCCGCCGTCCGGGCCCGGGGCGCCGGTGCCGACGAGGCGTTCGACCCGGCCCAGCTTTGGCTGGATGACCGGGAACAGGCCGCCCTCTCTCACGTAATCCGCGTCCTTGGCGTGCGGGTTGACGCCGCAATAAAGCTGGTCGAACTTGCGGGCCACCTCCCGCGTCAGCTCGAGGTGGGGGATCTGGTCCTCGCCGACCGGCACGATCTCCGGGCGGAACGCGAGGATGTCGGCGGTCTGGCCGACCGCGTACATCGGGAAGCCGAAGGGGTACTTGTCGCCGAGGTCTTTGTCCTTGATTTCCTGGGCGAGCGTCGGGTTGCGCATGACCCGGTTGAACGGGATGAGCATGGCGAAGAAGAAGGTCAGCTCGTCGATGGCCGGGACTTCGGACTGCACGAACATGTTCGAGCGGTCGGGGTCGATCCCGCAGGCGAGGTAGTCGGTCGCGAGGTCGATCACGGACTGGCGGATGTCGTCCGGGCGCTCGGCGCGCGTCGTGAACGCGTGCTTGTTGGCGATGATGAAGTAGCAGTCGTACTCGTCCTGCAGCGCCAGCCGGTTCTCGACGCTCCCGACGTAATGCCCGAGGTGGAGCTTGCCCGTCGGCGTGTCGCCGGTCAGCAGACGCTTCTTCTGGTTCGCGCTCATAGGTGCCCCGGTTATACGCGCGAGCACGACAACGCCCAAGTGTGCGAGCGGGGAGTGCGAAGCCGCGAGCGGCTAGGCGCACGGAAAAACCCCGCCGTGGGGACGACGAGGTTTTTCCCTATTGGTCTGCCGGGTCTCAAAATGGAGGCGGGGGGAATTGAACCCCCGTCCCGAGACAACCCGAATGGTGGCCTCTACATGCTTATTTGGTGCTTTGATTGTGGAACTCCGGGTCGGGCGCCAACACCCTGCTCGGAGTCCTTATTCGTCTTTATCTCGCCAGTGGACCAACGTCCGAATCCACCGGCCAGCCCGCTGTTTTCGGCCGGCGCGCCGCGGGCTGCGCGCCGTACCGAGGTCGCCTAGTTAATTAGGCGGCCATACGAACCGGGGCGGCAAAGCCGACTCGGCCTGCAACATCGTTGTTGGCAGTTAATGTTTTGCTCGAATGATTAGCCAGGCCTATCGAGCGTCCTGGACATGCCACCACCACCGTAGCCATCCGGTCGAAACCGATCGCCCCCGTGTATCGCGGGGAGAGCGTCCCAGATGAGTCCGGCAGTCCAAGTTGTCAAAGAGCTTACAGAAACAGTACGCGGGCGATGGTATATCGGTTCGCGCCCGGGGGCAACTTGATGCGGCGCAAGCGGGGGTCTGACAATGGCGCCCGGAGAAATGACGAATGACGAAATTCGAATGACGAATCAATGACGAATGACCAAACGAGAATGACGAAACGGGGTCGGCGGCGGGCGGGGTTTTGGTCATTCGCGCGCGTGCTTACCGCGGGTCGGCGACTCGGCCGGCGAACAGGATGGCGCCGGACTTCTGGTCGCGGATGACGAACGCGAAGGGGTGGTCGGCTTTGAAGTCGATCGGGTTCGGCGGGACCATCGCGGCCATTCGGGTCATGACGACGGCGGTGGCGGCGGCGGCCTCGGTGCCCTCCTCGTTCACGTCGACGTAGGCCTGGTGGATCACTTTGGAGATGCACAGCCGCTCCTGGGTGGTCATGGCGGAGAAGTCGGCGCGGGTGCGGTCGAAGGCGAGGGGCATGCCCATCTTGCCGAGCACGTCGGACAGCTCGAACTCGGCCGTGACCTTGAACTTCGGCAGCGCGACGTTGACGTACTTCGGGGCCGGCTGGATCGAGGCGACGGCGGACTCGAACCACTTCGGGTCGGCCAGTCGCTTGTCGAGGGCGGCGATGCCGTCGACCTTCTTCGGGAGTAGGACGAACATCGACACCTCGCGCCCCTTGTAGGGCATCTCGAGCACCTGCACGTCGTCGAGCTCCGAGTAGCGGTATTGCCCGCGGCGGTGCATCGTCGCGACGTCGACTCGCTTGTCGTCGGCGCCCAGCCGGAACGGCTCGTCCTTCGTGGCGGACTTGGTGAACGGGTCGGCCCAGGCGGCCTTGAAGTAGACGGCGTTGGTCAGGACCAGGCGGGTCTCGCCGTCGACCACGCGCGGCTTGAGGAGTTCTTTGATCTTGTCCTTGGTTTGCTTCTCGACCCACGCGTTGATGGCCTTGCGGGCGCCTTCGGAATCATTGACGAAGTCCATCTCTTCGAGGCCGGCGTGGAAGCGGCGCTTCGATTCGTCGAGGAAGGTGGGCAGGAAGGCGAAGCCCTTCTGGCCCCAGAGGCGGTTGGCGCCGACGAGCTCGAAGTCCTTGCGCTGTTCGCCCATGTACGTCGCCAGCGCCCCGTAGGCGGAGTGCCAGCCGTCGAACCTGGGCAGGCCGAGCACCGTTTGCATCTGCGTGAGCGTCTCGCCCTTGGCGCCGAGCGAGGTCATGGCGAGCGCGGTGCTGATGCTCGCGGGCGAGTAGATCAGGTTGCCGGCGGATTGCGCCGAGACCTGGCCGTGGAGCGACGCCGCGAACTGGTTGTTGGCCGACCCGCCGGTCACGAGGATCTGCGGGCGCTGCTCGGGCGTGAGGGCGGACGCGGGGGTCATGAGGGAACCGAGGAGCAGGAGGGCGAGGATGCGTTTCATGGGCAGGGTCCTGTGGGTTGGAATGACGACTCACCCGGTTTGACGCGGAACGCGCGGGTCGGTTCCGACGGCCAACATGCCCAGAATAGGGCCACCCTCCTCTCGCGCCCACGCCCCGCATGCCTTACTTAGCGGTCGCACCGAAGGTGCACGTGAGCGCTGCTCAATTCACCCGCGCGTCCACCGCGCTCGGTTGACGGATCAGAATCCAACCTGCTTCATTAGCTCTCCAAGCTTTCGCAGCGCCTTGCCCCGATGACTGATCGCGTGCTTCTCCGCCGGGAGCAACTCCGCCGTCGTCTTCCCCGGCGTCTGGTCGGGAGCGAACAGCGGGTCGTACCCGAACCCGTTCGTACCCCGGCCGGCGCGGAGGACGTGGCCTTCAACCGTATCGCGGGTGGTCAGCAGAATCTTCCCCGACGGGTCCGCCAGCGCGAGCACGCAAACAAATCGCCCCGTGCGCCGCTCGTCCGGGACGGCGTCGATCTGTTTCAGGAGCAGCGCGTTGTTGTCGGCGTCGCCTTGGCCGGCGTGGTTCATCTCGGCCCAGCGGGCGCTGTAGACGCCGGGTGCGCCGTCGAGGGCGTCGACCTCGAGGCCGGAGTCGTCGGCGACGGCGTAGGTGCTCAGGGCCTTGGCGTAGTACGTGGCCTTGAGGCAGGCGTTGGCGCGGAAGGTGTGGCCGGTCTCGTCGGGAGCGGGGACGTCGCGGTGGGCGGCGAGGTCGTCGAAGGCG
>DASPKW010000082.1:0-5222 GCA_035627895.1 Tepidisphaeraceae bacterium
TCCACGCCCGCTCGGTCCACTCGCGCGCCGCTGGCCGCGATCATCGTCGCCGCCGCCGTCGCCCTCGCCGTCCTCGCCGCCCCCGGCCCCGCGGTCGGCGCCCCCGACCCCCTCCTCGAAGCCAAGCGCAAGGCCGCCGCCGAACTGCTCAAGGACGGGAAGACGGCCGAGGCGGTGGCCCTCCTCGAAGAGGTGCAGACGGCCGACCCCCACGACTACCGCGACCCCCTCGCGCTCGCCCGCGCCTACGAGAAGCTCAACCGCAACGCCGACGCCGTCGAGTCGTACCGCCGCGTCCTCGACCTGACCGCGTCGGCCACCGGCGCGGCCGACCGCAACGCCAGGGTCGAGGCCGAGCGGCGGGTCAAGGTGCTCGACGCCCAGACCCAGAAGATCCAGGCCGCCGAGGACGAGTTTTTGCGCAAGCTCGACACGCTCGAGCGCGACGCGATCGCCGCCAAGGACGCCCGCGCGGTTGGCCGGGTGTTCCGGCTCAAGGCGGGCGTCTACCGCGCCGCCGGCCGCACTGATCACCTCGGGACCGATGTACAGGCCAACCAACCCTGGCAGGAGAGCGGGCTGGTCGTCAGGAAAGGGGCCACCTACCGCGTCCGGGCCGTCGGCACTACGCGGTTCAAGGGCGCCCCCGCGACCCCGGACGGCACCGGCAAGCCGTCGGCCAACACGATCGGACCGATCGGCCTGCTCGTCGGGCTCATCGAGGGCGCCAGCGGCGCCGACCAGGCCAAGATCGGGAGCAGCGGCCAGTTCACCGCCGACCGCAGCGGCAAACTCCTGCTCAGCCTCAACGCCGACGCGGCCGAGCGCAAGGGCGCCGAGGGCAGCGTCACGGTTTTGATCGAGCGCACGGACCGCTAACGCGCGCCCGCCTCCGGCCCGCCCCGTTACCGATGGCCAGCCGTCTTAACGCTCGCCAGCGCCTCGAGCAGCACCCGCGCCCGGTCGTCCCACGTCCCCACCTCGTACGTCACGTCCGGCTGCCGTGGGGCCGCCATCGCCGCCGAGATCGCGTCGGCGAACGCGTCCGCCGTCGGCTCGACGTACGTCGCCCGGTCGCCCAGCACCGCCGGCACCTCGCCGACCCGCGTCGCGATCACCGGCCGCCGCGCCACCGCGTAGAAGAACACCTTCCCCGGGCACCGGCACATGTTGATGTCGCTCGTGCGCAGTGGGAACAGCAGCACGTGCGCGTGCCGCAAATGTCGGGCGAGCAAGTCCCCGTCCATCCGCCCGGGCATGTGCACGTTGTCCAGCCCGTGGTCGCGCGCGAACTGCCGCCACCGCGCCTCGTCCGGGCCGTCGGTGATCATCAGCAGGTCGGGCGCCTCGCCCCGGGCCTTGAGCTCGCGCATCGCGTCGAACAGGACGTCGTGGTCGTACGCCGGGTACAGCGACCCGAGGTACACCGCCGTCGGGCGGGCGAACGGGCTGGGCCCGTCCGGCGGGAACCGGCGGTCGAACATCCCGTGCGGGAGGTACAGCGCGTCCTGCCCGAAGTCGTCGCGGAAGCGCCGCTGCATGTATTGGCTGGCGACCACGCGCAGCACCGACCGCCGCCGCAGCCACCGGTCGACGTGCCGCACGAGCCGCAGCCGGGGCCACGAGTACGACTTGCGGATCGCCGGCCACTCGTCCCAGTCCCCGACGACCGGCACGCGCGGCAGCCGCCGCATCGTCAGCCACGCCTTGGGCGACGGGGTCATCACGTGCACGAAGTCCGGCTCGGTCGATTGCACCGCCTCGGCCCGCGCGCGGAACTGCGCCCACCCGGTGCACGGGGCGACGTACGCTCGGCGGGCGGCGGGGTCGATCCGCACGTGGTCGCGGTTGTCCGGCACGTCGTCGAGCACGTAGCTGACGCGCACCCCCTGGCGGATCAGCGCGGCGCCAAGGTCCTCGATGCGCTGGAGCGTGCCGTTGCCCTTCCACGAGCCGCCGGTCAGGAACGTGTAGTTCATGGGACGCGCGCCGCCACCGCGGTCAACGGGCGGCGCGGCCTCGGGGCCGGATCGGGTGATGCTGCTGGTGGACATGGGCGCTCGGTCGGTCTGTCGTGGTCGCCGGGTCAGAACGGGGCGCCCGCGCCGCGCCGGGCCGGCCACCCGCCGGGGCCGGGGGCGCCGCGGTGGTCGCCGCCATCGCCGCGATCGTCGTCGTACGCGTCGGCATATCCGTCGGGGCGGTCGCCGTACAACGGCTCGTACGCCACGTCGCCGTACTCCCCCGCCGGGTCGTGCGGTTGGGACAACTGGATCGCCCGGAACCGCGCGACCAGCCCGACCGTCAGGCCCAGCGCCAGCGCGGGCCGCTGGATGTTGATCGACATCGTCATGCTCGCGAGCAGGAACGCGTACAGCCCGCTCAGGCACCCGAGCGCGCCCGCCAGCGCCAGCCACTTGTCGGACGCGCTCCGCCACATCCGGTAGCCGACCAGGGTCAGCCCGAACACCGGGACGACGTACGCGAACAGCCCGATCAGGCCGGTCTCCGCCATCGCCCCGGTCCACACGATGTGGTGGAACCCGATCACGCTGACGCCGCCCTCGCCGTACAGCACGTCGGTGATCCCGAACCCGCGCCCGAAGAACGGGCTGCTGAGGAACAACTCGAGCTCGATCGTCGCGGCCGCCCGGCGGGTGTCGGTCAGGCCCGCGCTTCCCGTGTCGTCGAGCGCCGGGATCATCCGCGCGAGCCGCTTTTCGACCAGGTACCGCCCGAAGTCGCGCCCGGTCGCCGCCGAGTACAGGCCGACGCCCGCGATCAGCACGACGATCGACGTGACGATCCCGGCCAGCGTCCACCCGACGCGCCGCCCGACCGACGCCCGCGGGAGCACCAGCGCCGCCCCGAGCATGACCAGCGCGCCGGTCAGCCACGACGACCGGTGCGGGAGCGACGCGTACGCCGCCACGCACACCGCGAACACCGGGGCCGCGACCCAGATCGGCATCAGGCGGACGCGCGACACGACCGCGAACGCGACCATCGCCGCCATCAACAGCCCCACGTCCCCCGACTGGGCGAACGCGCGCAGCGAGTCGAAGCTCGCGCTCCCGGCGATGTCGTCCGCCTGCTGCCCGACGAACAGCAGCGTCGACACGGCGCTGAGCAGGCTGGCCAGCAGCGTGAACACCACGAACGGCCGGGCCGACCGGAGCGACGGCGCCGCCAGGTACCCCACGAGCACCGCCAGCGGGAGCGTGATCGAGTTGCGGAGCCAGACCAGCCAGAGCGACAACTGCGTCCCGCTCGACATCGCGATCACCGCGCCGGTGACCGCCATCGACACCCCCAGGACGATGCTCCACGTGGCCAACGGGTGGGTGCGGCTCGTGATGACCCGGTTGCGCCCGGTGGCGAACACCGCGATCAGCGAGACGAACAGCAGCGCGTCGAGCAGGTTGATCGGCACCTTGGCGATCTCGACGCGGGCCGCCAGCATGACCTTGTGGGGCACGGCCGCGTTCACCAGGATGAGCAGGATCACGATCAGCATCGTCCACTCCGATCATCGACCAGACGCCCCAGGGTGTCCAGAGCCCCCGGCCACCCCCGGTTTGCGGGTAGTCTCCCACGCGTACGCTACGCCATCGCCGCGGCGCAAGTTCGTGCGAGCCAGCGACCCGGCCCGCCGGTCTGCCCGTTCCCGAATCGCCCGACCGGCGGGTCGCGCGCCCTCGCCTCCGGCGAAATTCGCCGATAACCTTGCCTTTATTGCGTCCCGTCGCGTATACTCGCCACAGCGGTTCAAGGCGGGGGCCCTCCAGAGCGTAGATATCAGCGGTTCGATGGGGAAGCGTTGATGAGCTCCTGGCAGCGTTCGGCGGCGACGATTCGCACCTTTCCGAACTGCGCAGCGTGAGCACGTTTGATCCCGGCGGGGTGTTCATTCCGGGGTCCTGGAACAAGGTTTGCTTCACCGGGGTTTGAGGCGGGTTGGTCCTTCCTGAGGGCCCGATCGTTTTGACACGTACGCAGAGGGTGTTCGTCCGGCGCCGCCGGTCCACCCCCCGCGCGCGTCTGCCGGTCGCTTTCGTCACGCGCACCGGGTCCGCGATCCTCACCGCCGAACCGCCCCCGCACATTGGACAGGGAACGCATATGCCCAAGATTCTCATCGTCGAGGACACGCAGGACCAGCTCGAGCTCCTGGCCAAGACGTTCCGCCGCGCCGGGTTCGACGTGTACGGCGCCCACGACGGCGGCCACGCGATGGACCGCGTCCGCGACGTCCGCCCGGACGTCATCCTGCTCGACCAGATGATGCCCGAGGTCGACGGCATCACCTTCCTGACCAACCTCCGCCGCTTCCCCAAGTGGAAGAACACGCCGGTGCTCGTGATCACCGGCCTGAACGACGGCCGCCTCCGCACCCGCGCCGCCAACCTGGGCGTCGACGACTTCCTCGTCAAAGGCACGTTCCAACTCCGCGAGCTGATCGACCTGGTCAAGCTGCGCGTCGCCAACGCCGAGAAGGCCAAGCGCCCCGCCGCCCCCGCGCAGCCCGCCGCCGGCCCGGCCGCCGCGGTCGTCTCGGCCCCCGCGGTCGTGCCCGCCGCGCCGTCGGTCTAATTTCGCGACGGAATCCGGTCGAATATTGATTAAAACGACGCGGCGTCGGGATGCGAATCCCGACGCCGCGTCGTTGCGCTTTTCGACTACGTTTGCCCCGTTAGTGCTTCGCCGGGGGCGCCGCCGGCACGCCCTTGCCGAGCAGCGACTCGCGGAGCAGCGCCTTGGCCGCCGATTGCGCCTCCGGATTCGACCCGACCTGCGCGACGCGCGCCAGCGCCGGCTCGGCGAACCGGCCCATCGCGCGGAGCTCGTCCGCCGCCGCCCGCCGGGCCGCGGGGTCGCCGGCGCCCAAGTTCAGCGCGACCTTCTCCACGCGCTTTTCCTGCTCGGGCGTGAGCACTTCGAGCCGCCCGATCATCACCCGCAGCATCTCGCGCGGGGCCGGCGTGAGCTTGAGCGGGAGCAGCCGGTCCGTCTCGGCCTGCGGCAGCGAGTAGAGCACGCGCGTCCCGGGCTCCATGAACCACTGGTCCTGCCACGTCCGCACCATCGCCGCGGCCTCCTTCTCGAACAGCCCTTCGGACACCAGTGCCCGCTGCACCGCGGCCGCCCAATCCGGCAGGTCCGACCCCTCGGCCGGCAGCGTGAGCGTCGTCTCAGGGCCGAGCGAGTCGTACCGGGCGAAC
>DASPKW010000083.1:0-10693 GCA_035627895.1 Tepidisphaeraceae bacterium
GAATACGAGCAGATCATCGAGATGTGGGCGGCCGACCCGATCCTGTGGTGGCAGGGCCTGGTCTGCCGGGAGTTCCTGCCGCTGCGGAAGGTCGGCGAGTCGTCGCCGAGCGTGCTGCCGACCGCGTTCGAGTTCCGCACGTTCTGGTGGCGCGGGCAGTGCGTTGGCGTCGGCCCGTACTGGACCGGCGTCGACTACCGCCTGACCGACGGCGAGCGCCGCGACTTGCTCGCGGTCGCCGGCGAGGCCGCGCGGCGCGTGGGGGTGACGTTCCTCGTCGTCGACGTCGCCCAGACCGAGGCCGGGCGGTGGGTCGTCATCGAGTGCAACGACGGTCAGGACTCCGGATACGCGGGCGTCCCGCGCGCACCAATGTGGCGCTCGATCATCGCGCTCGGCTCCCCCGCCTGACCCTTCTCGCGCCCCATCACCTACCCTCATTTCTCCACCCGTTTCCCGACGAATTGCCCCCTTCAGGCCTGCCCGCATCGGGGTCTTACGCGGCCGCCAAACGTCGGTACCTTTCCCCCTGTCGCAACCGCCGCTTGCCGGGTGTTCCGGAGCGGGCGGGCGAAACGAGGAATTCAAGAAAGGTTCGTCACCATGGTTACCGCACTGCTCACCGCCACGCTCATGATCGTCACCGGCGCCCTGGCCGCGGCCGCGCTCATCGCCGCCCGGCGGCCTGAGGCGAAACAGGCCCTGGACAAGCTCGTCCCGTACCAGGGCGTGCTCGGGATCGTCTCGGCCCTGTGGGGCGCGTACAACACCGTCGTGACGTTGATCAACGTCAAGCTGGTCACGGTCATCCCGGTCACGTGGGTCCTGTTGCTGGCGACGAGCCTGGTCATGCTGAGCCTCGGGTTCGTCCTGGGCTTCGCGCTGATCTCGAAGTACGCCCTGGCCGGCAGCCCCGAGGCCGTGACGAAGGGCGAGACGATCCGTGCCCGGCTCGTGACGTTCCAGACCCCGCTGGGGCTGGCGTCGGTCGCCCTGGGCGTGTGGGTACTGGTGCGGACGTTCATCTAATCGTCTGGCGAATCAGGCCGCGCGGCGCCCGGGAATATCCGGGCGCCGCGCGGCGTTTGGTCACGAGCCGACCGGGTGACATGCCCTGTTCAGGCTTGTCGAATCTCATTGACGCGTCATGGCGCGCCCTATACGTTGTGAGCCAAGTTACCCGGCCCGGCGGGCGTCCGCCGAGTCACCACGCTCGCGACGCGCGCCGCACACACCGCGACTGCGTCCCTCAGGAAAGGTAGGAGCCGGCTCCCATGTATCCCATTATTCTCGGCGTATTGCTCATCGTGACGGGCGGACTCGCGGCCGCGGCCTGGATCGTGTCGAAACGGCCCGACGCCAAGGCCGCGATCGACAAACTCGTTCCGAGCCAGGCGATCCTCGGGATCATCACGGCCCTGTGGAGCGTGGTCACCCTCTTCCTGTCGATCCGGGACTATTCACGGTTGAGCGACATCGCCGCGCTGGCCAGCGCGTTCGGCGTGTCCGCGCCGAGCCGGGTGTGGATGTTGATCATCGTGATCGCGTCGATCGTTGGGATCGTGCTCGGGTTGTTCCTCGGTTACGGGCTGATCGCGAAGAAGGCGATGGCCGGTAGCCCGGAGGCCGCCGCCAAGGGTGAGGCCCTGCGGCTCAAGCTCGTGACGTACCAGACGCCCCTCGGGCTAGCCGGTCTGGTGCTCGGGTTGCTGTCGATCATTTCGTATTTCATGCTCCGGTAGTCGCGCAGGTCAGGCGCATCGCCATAGACCACAGGCCGAACGGAGGGTCGACTCGCGCGTAGCGCGGGTCGACCCTCTGTGTTTGCGGTGGGGAGGGCGACGTCTCGGTCGCGACGCGCTCGCCTGCGGGCGGCGCTGTCGCTTGCCCTTCGGGTCGCGGCTAAACGGGGATGATCGATCCCCTCATCCCGTCCCCTTTACTCCCCCGTGTCCCCCGCCACATTCGCCTGCCCCGTCGGGCACCATTTCAGGATCGGGCACTCGGGGCACTTCGGCTTGCGGGCCTGACAGATGGCCCGGCCGTGGGCGATCATGAGGTGGGCCCACATCGTCCACTCGCCCTTCGGGATCACTCGCATCAGGTCTTGTTCCACGTCGACCGGGTCGTCGTGGTCGGTCAGGTCCAGCCGGCGGGAGAGGCGGCCGACGTGCGTGTCGACCACTACGCCGACGTCGATCCCGAACGCGTTGCCGAGGACGACGTTGGCGGTCTTTCGGCCGACGCCGGCGAGGGCGGTCAGCTCGTCCATGCTCCGGGGGACTTCGCCGCCGTGGTCGTTGACCAGCGCCCGGCCCATGCCGCGCAGGCTCTTGGCCTTGTTGCGGTAGAAGCCGGTCGACTGAATGTCCTTCTCGAGTTCATCCGGCGGCGCGCTCGCGTAGGCCTTGGCGGTCTTGTACTTCTTGAAGAGCGACCTCGTGACGATGTTGACGCGGTCGTCGGTGCACTGGGCCGAGAGGATCGTGGCGACGAGCAGCTCGAGGGGCTTGGTGTAATCCAGGCTGCACTTCGCGTCCGGATACGCCCGCTTGAGCACGGGCAGGATCGCGCGCACGCGCTCCTCGCGGTTCACCCATTTCTTCGACGGCGGCTTGGGCATGCGCGGAGTTTAGCATCACCGAGGCACGGAGACACGGAGTAGGAGTTTCACGAATGAACACGAATAATTCCCTTCCTCATTCGTGCCGATTCGTGTTCATTCGTGAAACATGGACTTCTCCGTGTCTCCGTGCCTCCGTGGTGAATCCGGTGCGTGGTGAACTCGGCTCACGTCGAGAACACGATCTCCGCCGGCCGGGCGCGGATCGTGACGCTGAACAGGACCATGCCCAGCAGCAGCGCCAGGCGGAACGTCAGGAGCATGACGCTCTCGCGGTGGAGGCGGTCGAACTCGTCCTTGGCGGGGTTGGCGACGTCCGGCTCGTCGGCGTGGTCGATGTACGTCTGCCGTTGGGCCCCGATCCGCGGCCAGAGCACGCGCCACTCGTAGACGACGACGCCGACGAGCATCAGGTACAGCGCACACCGGAGCAGGGGGGGCAGGTAGTTGGCGCCGGCGACGTCGGTCGTCCACCATTGGGCGATCAGGGCGATCAGCAGCCCGCCGGCGCATACGAGTTCGACGCGGACGAGTTGCGCAATCAGATTCGCGACGATCGTGCCCGACAGGAGCGAGCCGTGTTGGCCTTCGAGGTTGACGGCCAGGACGGTCGGCAGGATCGGGTTGTGCTCCTTGACGGTGCGGAAGACGACGGGGGCGGCCATCGCGACGAAGAGGACGCCGCCGAACCAGGTGGCCAGGGCGATCCAGAACAGGATTTGGACGAGGACGAAGGACATGATGGGAAGGGTAGCGGGTTGATTGCCGATTGCCCATTGCCGATTGCCCATTGCCGATCGGATCGCGCGCCGGCGTCCCCATTGTCATCCCGAGTGTACTCACGAGGGATCTGGCCCCGAGCGTCTGGGCCCGTCCGACGTTGGCGGTCTGCCCTCGAGCACGAACCGCCAACGTCGATCGGGCCTCGGCGCGCCGGCCAGATCCCTCGGAGTACCTCGGGATGACAGGTCCCACGTCGGCGCGCGATTCGATCGGCAGTCGGCAGTCGGCAATCCCTAATTCCCCGCGACCCACGTCCCTTTCCCGTCCGCCCACACTTCCTTCTTCCACACCGCGACTTCCGCCTTGAGCGTGTCGATCAGCCAGCGGCAGGCGTCGAAGGCGTCGGCACGGTGGGGGGTGGAGACGGCGATGACGACGGACGGCTGCTCGATGTCGACCCGGCCGGTGCGGTGGACGACGGCGAGGCGGAGGAGGTCGGGCCAGCGCTCGCGGGCGCGGCGGGCGAGGTCGCGGAGCTGGTTGACGGCCATGTCGCGATAGGCCTCGTAGTCCAGGGCGAGCAGGGACACGCGGTCCGCACGGTCTTCCGCGCGGGTGACGCCGAGGAAGACGGCGACGCCGCCCGCGGCCGGATGGGATACGGACGCGATCACCCCGGCGGCGTCGATCGGGTCGGCGACGATGTCGAGCCAGTCGTCCATGGGTGGAGGTGTCAATTGTCCATCGTCAATTGTCAATGGTGCGGCCGGGCCGCGCGGCGGGAGATCGCGAAAGAGCCCGCGGAACGGGTTCCGCGGGCTCGTTCGCGCTGAGGGGTAAGGGTCGCTTTGCCCAGGTCAGGTGTGGGTCGACGGGTCGGTGCGGTCGGTGCGGATCGTGTCGGTGCCGGCCCCGCCGTCGACGTAGCCGTCGCTCAGGCCGTCGGTCGCCTGGACGGTGTCGTTGCCGTCGTCGCCGTAGAGGTGGTCGATGCCGGGGCCGCCGATGATCAGGTCGTTGCCGGCCCCGCCGCGGAGCGTGTCGTGGCCGATGAACCCTTCGAGCACGTCGGCGCCTTCGGCGCCGCTGAGGGCGTCGTTCTGGGTGCCGGCGCGGAGGGTGTCGTCGCCGTTACCGCCGTCGAGGATCGCGGGGATGTTCAGGTCGGTCAGGTAGACCAGGTCGTTGCCGTCCCCGGCGAGGACGTGGATCTTCTTGACGCCGTTGAACGGGCCGCCGGCGACGGGGGTGCCACTGGCGGTGAGGGCGACGCCCGCGCCGCTCTGGGTCATGACGATCGAGTCGTTCCCGGGGGTGCCCATCACGGTGAGCGTGCCGCCGGCGGAAAGGCTGGCCGTCACGCGCGGCGCGGGCGGCGGGGGCGGGGGCGTGGTCGGCGCGGGGTTGTTGACCTGACCGGCGACCGCGAAGTTGAACGGGCCCTCGTTGGGGTCGTTGTTGACGAACGAGATCTGGCCGGCCTTGGCCCCGGCGACCGCCGTGTCCATGCGGATGGTGAAGCTCTCCATCGCGCCGGGCGCGAGCGGGCCGGTCAGCGGGTCGACGACCGTGAAGCCGGCGGGCACGGTGACGGCGCCCAGCGTGAGCGTCGCCTGGCCGTCGTTCTTCACGCGGAACGTGCGCGTCGGGGCGGCCTGCCCCCGGGTGACGGCGCCGAAGTTGATCGCCGCGGTCGACCCGTCGGTGACGTTCATCCCGTTCGAGACCATCGTCACGGTGACCTCGGCGTACTTCGGCGCCGGGGGTGGCGTGACGGGGGGCGGGGCCGTGACGGTGCCGCCGACCGCGAAGTTGAACGGGTTCTCGTTGGCGTCGTTGTTGACGAACGAGATCTGGCCGGACTTGCCGCCGGCGATGGTCGTGTCGAGCCGGACGGTGAACGTGTCGGCGGCGCCGGGCGCGAGCGTCGGGGTGATGCCCTCGACGAGCGTAAACCCGACGGGCAGCACGGGCCGACCGACGGTCAGCGCGGCCTGACCGAGGTTCTGCACGCGGAAGACGCGGGTCGCGCCGGCCGAGCCCTTGGCGACGGTCCCGAACCCGATCGCGGCGGTCGCGCCGTCGGCGACGTTGACCGCGGTCGTGCCCTGCATCAGCGAGACGGCGATCTCCGGGTACTTGGGCGCGGGGGGCGGCGTGACGACGGGCGCCGTGACCGTGCCGGCGACCGCGAAGTTGAACGGCGTCTCGTTCGCGTCGTTGGTGGTGAACGAAATTTGCCCGCCCTTGTTCCCGGCGACGGCGGTGTCGAGGCGGACGGTGAACGTGTCCGCCGCGCCGGGGGCGAGCGTGGGCGTGAGCCCCTCGACCAGGGCGAACCCGGCGGGCACGGAGACGGGGCCGAGGACGAGGTTCGCCTGTCCGGCGTTGCGCACGGTGAACGTGCGCGTCGGGGCGGTCGCGCCGCGGGCGACCGAGCCGAACGAGAGCGGCGCGGTCGCGTTGTCGGCGACGTTCACAGCGCCCAGGGCGACGGTCACTTCTGGGTATTTGGGCGCGGGCGGCGGGACGACCACGGCGTTCACCGTGCCGGTCACGGTGAAGTTGAACGGGTTCTCGTTCGCGTCGTTGTTGGCGAACGTGACCTGGCCGGTCTTGACGCCGGCGGTCGCCGTATTGAGGCGGATCGTGAACGTGTCGCTCGCGCCGCGGGCGAGGCTGGTCGACAAACCCTCGACGACGGAGAACCCCGCCGGAACCGTGACCGCGCCCAGCGTCAGGGTCGCGGTGCCGTCGTTGCGGACGGTGAACGTGCGGGTCGGGGCGGTCTGGCCGACGGTAGCGCCGCCGAACGACACGGTCGTCGCGCCGTCCGCGACGTTGACCGTGCCCTGCGCGACGGTGACCTCCGGGGCGGTCGGCGGCGGCGGGGGCGGCGGCGGGGTGATGTTGGTGCCGGTCTCGACCTCGGTCGCCAGGTCGATCGCGTCGGCGACGGCCTGATCCAGTCCGAGGCCGCCGACGAGCGTGTCGCGGACGCCGTCATTGGTGATGAACGTGTCCGTCCCGTCCCCGCCGACGTGCACGTCGGCGCCCGCCCCGCCGGTCAGCACGTCCGCGCCGGCGTCGCCGACGATCGAGTCGTTGCCGGCGTCGCCGTCGATCGAGTCGTTCCCGCCCAGGCCGAAGACGGTGTCGTTCCCGCCGCGGCCGGTGATCGAGTTGTCCAGGGCGGAGCCGGTGACGCGGTCGGAGCCCTCGCCGGCGACGATGCGCTCGACGTCGAGCTGGATGTTGTCGCCCTGCGCCCCGCCGCCGGCCTCGTTGGCGACCCCGTCGATCGACAGGACGAGGTTGGCGGTCTCGAAGCGGTAGTCGGCCGAGTCGAACCCGACCCCGCCGCTCAGGACGTCGGCGCCCTGCTTGCCGTCGACCGTGTCGTTGCCGGCGTTGCCCAGGAGCGTGTCGTTGCCCTCCATGCCGATCAGGGTGTCGTGCCCGGCCATCCCGTCGATGCGATTGTTGCCGACGCCGCCCTTGATCTCGTCGTTGCCCTGCCCGCCGAGGACGGTCTCGACGTCGGCGCGAATGTCGTCGCCCTCGTTGCGGCCCAGGCCGCCGTCGAGCGCGCCGGCGATGGTGAGGCGGAGGTCGTCGGTGCGGGCGGAGTAGTCGGCGGTGTCGAGGCCCAGGCCGCCGACGAACGCGTCGGCCCCGAGCCCGCCCGCCAGAGTGTCGTCGCCCGCGCCACCGTCGATGACCGAGCGGACGGTGACGGTGCGATCGACGGTCAGGCGGTCATTCCCGCCGAGGCCGATGAGCTCGATCGATGTGACGGGTGCGTTGGCGAACGTGACGTCGGCGAGGCCCGACTGAGAGACGCGGTACTGGCCGGCGTCCAAGGCGACGCGGATGACGTCCGCCCCCTCGGTGCCGGTGACGCGCAGGACACCGGCCTCGACGGCGGCCGAGAGCAGGCGGCGGGCCTCGAGCGGGTCGAGCGTCGGGCGGGTGGCGCCGGGGCGGGTTCGGAGGGCGGTTAAATTGCCATTGTCGAAGATAGGAGAAAGACGGCGCGGGCGGGGTACGGAGCGGTCCATGGAATCCTCGGTACGACTTGGGGAAACCATCGCCGGGGCGACGATCAGACGTGTGCGTGCGGCGGCGGTCGCGCCACCGGTCCCGGCGAATCGAGACGGCCCGCACGGGGTGTGCGCGGTGGGCGTCCCTCCGACATGGGTTACGGACTACCACTCACCCGGTTCGTTAGTTCCGCGATTCCCGATGCGGGACGGAATGCGGTGTCGCCCGTGACCCGGGTCACGGTGACGCTGCCGTGCGATCGGATTGCCCTCGCCGACAAGCGCGGCCGGGCGCGCCGGGCGGGCTCAGCGGCTGAAAAAGGGGGTCGAGACCGCACTTACTTCACTAGCGCGAACGTGGACGTCAGCGCGACGCGCCGGCCGGTCGCCTGTGACTCGCGGGCGGCGGTCAGGATCTCGACGACGTGCAGCGCGTGCTCGGGCGTGAACGGCGGCTCCTTACCGGTCGCCAGGCACTCGGCCGCCAGCGACGCGCCCTGCTGCCAGACGTAGTCGTGCTTCTCGCCGGCGTGGCGCTTCGTGGCGGGCTCCGTTTCCGTAGACAGATCGACGCCGTGCGGGGCCCAGTCGTAGCCGGCCAGGCGCATCGCGCCGGCGTGGCCGTAGACCGCCAGCGTGTGGTGGTCCTGGCGGGTCTCGTCGTGCTCGGCGGGCGTGAAGTAGTTGAATCCGCTCTGGACGTGCGAGATGACGCCGCCGGCGTGCTCGAGCAGGATCATCGCGTTGTCCTCGGCCGCGACCTTCACCCGCCCCTTGTCGGCGACGGTTCGCTCGGGCGTGACGACGCTGGTCATCGCGACGACGGACTTCGCGGGCCCGAGCAGGCCGGTGAGGGTCGAGAGGCTGTAGACGGCGAGGTCCGGCATGCTGCCGCCGCCGGCCTCGTAGAAGAAGGCGGACCAGTCCGGCCCGGTGTGCCCGTAGCACGCCTGGGCGGCGGCGACCCGGCCGAGCGTGCCGGCGTCGAGCGTCTTTTTCATGAAGCGGAACTGGGGGCTGTTGACGACGGTCGGCGCGCCCCAGACGCGCAGGCCGCGTTTTTTGGCGTCGGCGAGGATCTCCTGCCCGGCGGCGAGGGTGCTCGCGATCGGCTTCTCGCTCCAGACGTGTTTGCCGGCGGCGACGGCGGCGCGGTTGATGGCCTCGTGCTCCTGCATGTCGGTCAGGTTGACGAGCAAATCGAACGCGGGCCCGGCCAAAAGCTGCTCGATGCTCTCGAACCGGTTGGGCACCTTCCACCACCGCGACAGCCGCCGGGCCCGCTCGCCCTTGCGGTCGCAGGTGGAGACGAGCTCGACGAACGGGCACGCCGCCAGGTGCGGGAAGTACGACCGGGCGACGCTCCCGCAGCCGATGACGCCGACCTTGATGCGCTTGGCGGCGGGCTCCTTAGCCGGCGCGGCGGCATCGGCGGCGAGCGCGCGCGGGTTGACGAGGGCGGCGCCGGTGATCGCGAGGGCGCCTTTCACGACGGTGCGGCGGTCGGGACGGTGAGGTGTCATGGAGATTATCTTCTCGAGAAGCGATCCGCGAACGCATTCGTTAAGCCTCAAGCGGCAGGGGAGCGTATCACCGTGTGATACCGCTTGACACCCCGCCCCACGCGCTTTAACACTGTCCCATGGAACACCCCAAGATCATCGCCGACGGGATTACCTTCGACGACGTTCTGCTGATCCCCGCCTATTCCGACTTCGTCCCGACCGACGCCGACACGCGGACGAAGCTCACCCGCTCGATCGAGATCAACATCCCGCTGATCTCCGCCCCGATGGACACCGTGACCGAGGCCGCGCTGGCGATCGCGCTGGCGCAAGAGGGCGGGCTCGGCGTCATCCATAAGAATCTCCCCGCCGTCGCGCAAGCCCGCGAGGTGGAAAAGGTCAAGCGGTCGGAGAACGGGGTGATCGTCGACCCGATCACGCTCCCGCCGACGGCCACGATCGCGACGGCCCGCCGGGTGATGCGCGAGTACAACGTGAGTGGCATCCCGATCGTCGACGGCGACGCCGGCCTGGCGGATCAGCCGCTGCGGGCCGGCCAGCAGGGGGTCAAGGCGAACGGCCACGCGGCCGGGGGCAACGGGTCGTCGGCGGCGCGGGGGCCGCGGCTGCTGGGGATCATGACCCGGCGGGACCTGAAGTTTCAGGAGGACGACAACCGCAAGGTGGGCGACGTGATGACCAAGGAGAACCTGGTCACCGCGCCGGAGGAGACCAGCCTGGAAGACGCGGAGCGCATCCTCTACCGGTCGAAGGTCGAGAAGCTCCTGTTGGTCGACAAGGAGGGCCGGCTGAGCGGGCTGATCACGATGCGCGACATCGACAAGCTCCACCAGTACCCCAACGCTTGCAAGGACAAGCGCGGGCGGTTGCGGGTCGGGGCGGCGACGGGCGTGCTCGACTTCGAGCGGATCGAAGCGCTGATCAAGGCCGACGTGGACGTGGTCGTGGTCGACACCGCGCACGGCCACTCGAAGAACGTGCTCGAGACCGTCCGGCAGATCAAGAAGCAGTGGAACATCCAGGTAATCGCCGGGAACATCGCGACGGCCGCGGCCGCGAAGGACCTGATCGACGCCGGCGCGGACGCGGTCAAGGTCGGCATCGGCCCGGGGTCGATCTGCACGACGCGGATCATCTCGGGCGTGGGCGTGCCGCAGATGACGGCGATCCTGGAGGCGTGCAGCGTCGCCATCCCGGCGGGCGTGCCGGTGATCGCCGATGGGGGCATCCGCCAGTCTGGTGACATCGCCAAGGCCATCGCGGCCGGGGCACACGCGGTGATGATGGGCAGTTTGTTCGCCGGGCTGGACGAGTCGCCCGGCGAGACGGTCATCTACCAGGGCCGGCGGTACAAGGCCTACCGGGGTATGGGCTCAATGGGCGCGATGGTGCAGGGCTCGAAGGACCGCTACGGGCAGAAGGACGTGACGAGCTCGAAGAAACTCGTCCCCGAGGGCGTCGAAGGGCGGGTGGCGTACCGCGGGCCGCTGAGCGACTTCGTCTACCAGATGGTCGGCGGCCTCCGGGCCGGCATGGGCTACTGCGGCGCCAAGAGCATCGAGGAGTTCCGCGCCAAGGCCCGGTTCACGCGGATCAGCGGCGCCGGGATGGTCGAGAGCCACCCGCACGACATCCACATCACCAAGGAAGCCCCGAATTACTCCGTCGAGTACGCCGCCGAATCCGCGAATCGGTAGACTGCGATCAGTCCGGTCGACGATCGGTGGGGCGGACCTTCCGGTCCGCCCCGACTTCTGTCCAACACCCCTCGCACTTCG
>DASPKW010000084.1:0-2190 GCA_035627895.1 Tepidisphaeraceae bacterium
CGAGATCCCCGACCGCGACTTGCGGTCGATCATCCAGATCACGCGCGACGGGCGGACGTACTACCGCGCCGAGGCCGACGAGGGCGCGATCTCGCGGTGGGTCACGGTCGACGACCGCGGCCGGGTGACCGGTGAGATCGACCGGTTGGACAACGACCGCGACCGACGGTGAGTGGATCGTTTCGCGTCCAAAAGGATCTAAACAAGCCGGGGCACAGCATGCGGGCTATGCCCGGAGCGCCGCCCCGGATTCGTCCCCCGCAGACAACCCCCCAGCGAAACGCGGCGCGCTCACAGCGAGCGCGCCGCGTTCTCATTTGGACACAACGCGGGTCCGCGCGGCGCGATATGGGATGGTGATGATCAAAACGCTCGTCGCACTCGCGTTCGTGTTCGCCGGCGTCGCCCGGGCGCAGACGACCGTCGTCTACAAGTCGGGCACCGAGGGGTATCACACCTTCCGCATCCCCTCGGTCGTCGCAACGCCCAAGGGCACGCTGCTCGCGTTCGCCGAGGCGCGGCTCAAGTCGTCGTCCGACAACGGTGACATCGACACTGTGCTCAAACGCTCGACCGACGGCGGGGCGACGTGGGAGAAGATGCAGTTGATCCACGACGCGGGCCCGGACTGCATCGGGAACCCCTGCGCGGTCGTCGACCGCAAAACGGGGCGCGTCTGGCTGCTCCTGATGAAGAAGCCGGGCGCGAACTCGACGTCCGACAACAAGCGCGGCGGCGGGAAGGGGCCGATGGAGATGTTCGCCACGTACTCCGACGACGACGGTGTGACGTGGGCGAAGCTTGCCGACGTCACGCCGCAGGCGAAGAAGCCGGAGTGGACGTGGATCGTGCCGGGGCCGGGCGTGGGGATCCAAACCGCATCGGGCCGGCTGGTGGTCCCGTGCAATCACCGCGTCAAGGGCGAGCGGGACGACAAGGCGTCGGTCGCGCACGTGATGTACTCGGACGACGGCGGCCAAAGCTGGAAGATCGGCGGGGAGATGGATCGACACACCAACGAGTCGCAGATCGTCGAGCGGGCGGACGGGTCGCTGATGTTCAACGCGCGGAGCCACGCCGGCAAGAACCGCCGGGCGATCGCGACCAGCGCCGACGGCGGGCTGACGTTCGGCAAGACGACCCTGGACGACGGCCTGCTCGACCCCACGTGCCAGGCGAGCGTCGTCCGCCTGCCGGACGTGGACGGCCAGCCGAAAGGGCGGTTGCTCTTTGCGAACAACAACAGTGCCAAGCGGGAGAAGATGACGGTTCGCCTCAGCACGGACGGCGGGGCGAGTTGGCCGAAGACATTGCTGCTGCATGAGGGGCCGAGCGCGTATTCGTGCCTGGTCGCGCTACCGGGCGATCGGGCCGGATGTTTGTACGAGACGGGGAAGTACGAGCAGATCGTCTTCACACGGTTTGGAGTCGCGGAACTCAAGTAGCAAATGTTGAGTTGCGTGGCACCCCCCTTGCTCCTGTCAGGGCATGCACGCCGAGCCCCTCCCCACCACGTGGGTCCACCCCGACCTGCCCAAAGACCTCGACCGCGCCGGCAAGCTCGCCAATCTGCTGGACGCGAAGTTTTCGGTCGCCGGGTTCCGGTTCGGGCTCGACACGATTGTCGGGCTGATCCCGGCGGTCGGCGACACCGCAATGACGATCGTCGGCCTGTACCCGATTCGCCTGGCTCACAAGCACAAGCTCGGCGGGTGGGTCAAGACGCGCATGGGGCTCAATTTGTTCACCGACTGGCTCGTCGGCCTGGTGCCACTGGTCGGCGATTTGTTCGACATCGGGTTCAAGGGCAACTTGCGCAACCTGCGAATGCTGCAAAGGGCGGCCGAGAAGCGCTACGGCGTGGCGATCGCGCCGGTGCCGCCGGTGGCCGGGGAGTTCGTCAGGGACCAGGAAGCGCGGCCGAGGCTGGAACAACCGGGGTCGGAGAATCGAGAGGCGGGGAAGGGCCATCCCGACGTGGTGCCCGTCCGCGCGACGCGCATCGAGGCGCGGGACGAGCGGGATTGGTGAGCGCGTCTGTGAGCGTGGGGACGACGCCGTTTAGCCGCGACCCGAAGGGCAAGCGACAGCGCCGCCCGAAGGCGAGCGCGTCGAGCACCGGGAGCGCTTTCCACCGGTAGCGCCTCACGGTCGCACCCACCAGGCGGCTTGCGGGAACCGAAACTTTCG
>DASPKW010000085.1:0-12442 GCA_035627895.1 Tepidisphaeraceae bacterium
CCAGTCATCTACGACAACGGCGCGCGGGGGCATCGCGAAGTCGCGCAGATACTACAGGTACCGGCGGTTTTCGCGGACCTCAACGATCGCGACACGCTCGTGCAGGCCCTGCGCCAGCACAAGATTGAAGCGGTGATGCACTTCGCCGCCTACGCGTACGTCGGCGAGAGCGTCGAGAAGCCGCTGATGTACTACCAGAACAACGTCGCCACGACGATGAGCGTGCTCCAGGCGATGCAGGAGACCGGCGTCAACCGGTTCGTCTTCAGCAGCACCTGCGCCGTCTACGGCGACCCCGACAAGATCCCCATCACCGAGGACGAAAAGAAGGCCCCCGTCTCCCCCTACGGCCGCTCCAAGCTCATGGTCGAGCACGTCCTCGCCGACTACGCCCACGCCAACAAGGACTTCTCCTTCGCCGCCCTCCGCTATTTTAACGCCTCCGGCTGCGCCATGGACGGTGCGATCGGCGAAGACCACGAGCCCGAGACCCACCTGATCCCCGTCATCCTCCAGACGATCCTCGGCCAGCGCCCCGCCCTCACCCTCTTTGGCACCGACTACCCCACGCCGGACGGCACCAACGTGCGGGATTATATTCACGTCGACGACCTCGCCGACGCCCACATCCGCGCCTGCGAACGCCTTGCCCCCGGCAAGCAGATCTTCTGCAACCTCGGCACCGGCGCCGGCTTCTCCAACCGCCAGATCATCGCCGCCGCCGAAAAGGTCACCGGTAAAAAGGTCCCCGTCGTCGAAAAACCCCGCCGCCCCGGCGACGCGATCGCCCTCTTCGCCAACCCCGCCAAGGCCAAGGAACTCCTCGGCTGGGAAGCCAAACACAAAGACCCTGAGTCGATCATCCGCTCCGCCTGGAACTGGTTCAGCAAACACCCCAACGGCTACCGCGGCACGGCTTCGTAGGGTGGGCACCGCCCACCTCCCGCGCAACGGCGTGGCACCTCGCAAAAGATAGTCGCGGAGCGACGTAAGATTAAAGCCCACGGGGCAAGCCGTGGGTAGCAGACGCAACGAAGCGAGCCCCGGAGGGGCGAAAGACGCTCCCGTGCCGGGAATCCCTTCCGCACCTTCGGGGCTTTCTCGTTACCTGAACTTGCGCGACGCCATCATTCACCAAGAGGGAGCCCAGCGACTTGTCGCGGGACGAACGCCAAACCGCGCCCGTCTACCTCAAATCCGGACCTGCGTCCCCTCGCAATCGCTGCCGAGCCCGCCCCATACGTAGGCACGCCCTTTGCCTACCTCTTCTCCGGAACGCGCCACACCCCGTGGCGCCAATTAACCGACTCATCCGGAGACCCCCATGGCCCTCATCCCCCAATACCGCAACGACGCCTACACCGGCGGCAACGTCCAGGTCCGCAGCGCCGCCTCGATCATCGCCATCCTCTGCGCCCTCGCCAGCTTCTACTTCTCGAGCCAGGGCCGCGAGCTCCCCGGCTTCCTCCTCGCCCTCGTCGCCATCGTCGCCGGCATGGTCGGCGGCGTCAAAGCCCTCTCCCCCCGCGTCTCCGGCGGCATCCTCAGCATGATCGCCGTCGGCCTCGGCGTCATCGCCGTCCTATTTGCGATCGTCGCACTACTGTTCTGACCCCACGCATTCGGGAGGGCGAGGCTCCGTCCGAGCCGCGGGGGCACCCCGCGCGAGAATCCAACGCCTCGGTCGGAGCCTCGTCCCCCGGAGCCCCGTCAACCGCCCTTGATCGCCGCCCACTGCCGCAGCCGCTCCGCAACGAGCTCCGCCCGCAACTTGTCGTCGCGCCCGTCCAATACGTCCAGGTCCGCCGCATCGGCACGCAAATACACGCCCGCCGTCCGCGCGTTCACCTTCTGCGCGTCCGACCGCGTCACCCAGTACCCCGTCGCCCGGTCCGCCGACTCCAGCCGGACCTCCCCCGTCCCTTCCAACTGGGGCGCGTCCGGGTGCAGCGGCCGCTCGCCCTTCCAGTAGTAAAAGACGCCCGACCCGTCCTCCCGCTCCTTCAGCGCCTCGCTCCAGTACCGCGACGACAGCGTCCCGTCCTCCTGCCACCCCCGCCCGGTCATTCCGAGCTCCCCGTTGCGCCCCCGCGACACCTTTAGCAGCCCCAGCGCCGACGGCTCCTTCGCCGTCCGCTGCGTCAGCGAGAACTGCCACCACAGGCCCTCGACGCGCGCCACCCGTCCCGCGCCCTCGATCGCCTTGCGGAGCTTCTCGCAAACTACCTCGATCACGTCGTCCGCCGTCGACCCGTCGTACCGCACGCACGTCAGGCCCAGCAGGTCGGTCGGGAGCTTCGCCCCGCTCGCGTGCAGGATGAACGTCCGCCGCATCCCCAGCACGCCCCCGAACAATCCCGCCTCGAACACCACGTTATCCCGCGGCGACGCCTGACCCGCCGCCACCGCCGACTCCGCCGGCGTGATCGACGTCCAGTCGTCCTGCGCGAACACGAACGCCGCGAAGTCCACCTCGCGCGTCAGCTCGACCAGCCGTTCCAGCGTCGACACCCCCGGGTTGAACGACGTCATCCACGGCTCGACCCGCGCGACGTCCGCCAACCCGGCCGTCAACGCCTCGAGCAGCTTCGCCTGCTGCCCCGACGACCCAAGAAAAATTCGGGGCTTGTCCATCGGAACCTCCGGAACGGCGCACCCGAAACGTGCAGTCGTGAGCTCACCCTCAGCCGCGAGCACACCCGGACATCCCACGCGACCGCAGGCTCCCGCCCGCGGCTATCATGAGTTCCCCGATCTCCTCTGCGGATTCTCAGCGCCCTCTGCGTCTCTGCGGTGAGCCCTCTTCACACGCCTACGTCGCCGCCGTCCGCGCCGACGCGATGCTCCCGAAGAACCGCAGCGCCGCCCCGTACAGCGCCGGCTGGTGCTCGCGCAGCGCCGCGTCCGAGATCCCGTGCTTCTTCCCGAACGCCTTGAGCTGCTTGACGACCTCCTCCTCGCTCCACCGCTGCCGCCGCCGGATCTTCGCCGGGTCCACCTTCGCCGCCCGCAGCGCGTTGTCGTAGCTGCCGAAGTGCCGCACGGCCGCCGCGTGAAGCCCCGGGTCCTCCTTCTGCACCGCCCCGCTGTTCAGCGCCTCCCCGTCCTTGTTCCGGGCCTTGAGCTCCGATGCGATCGTGTCCCGCCCCCACTTGCGGTACTGGCTGATCTCGTCCGCGTCCAGCCCCGCCGCCGACAGCGCCCGGTCCCACGACCCGAACAGCCGGTCCTGCAGCGACGCGAACGCCGCCCGCCCCAGCTCGTCGCCCCGCTTGGTCACCGCCGACCAGTGCAGGTCCTGACCGTCCCGCTTCCCCTGCTTGATCAACCGAATGATCTCCTGCTTCGTCCACCGCGGCCGGCGCACGATCTCCGCGTACGGGATCCCCGCCTTCTCGACCGCCGTCCGGTACGACCCGAAGTGGTACGCCGCCGCCGACACCAGCGGCTGGTTCTTCTTCGCCAGCTGCGTGTACGACAGGTCCTTCCCTTCCTTGTGGAGTTTCTTCAGAGCCTGAACGATGTCGGTCTTATCCCAGGTGAGCCTTGCCATAGTTGTTCCGATCCAGAACTCAAATTGCCATTGCCAATGAACACGCGGGGCGCCAACACAAGTGCCTCGCCCGTACGGACCCGCTCGGACCGCGCTCGCGCGGCGTCGGACACCGGTCAATCACGCCAGTGCGGGACGCCCGCCGCCACCGCGGGAACGGCCCCCGGTCCCACGCCGCGAGACCCTGCCGTTCTCCACTCGTTCGCGCCGACGCGGGCGCCCGCGGACCTCACACGCGGACACGCCCGTCATCGCGTACAACCAGTTTGGCGGCACATGGCACTGCTGCCGGCGGCGTCTCGCCCGCTCGGCGCCACGGCGTCCGACCCCTATTCGTTCCGTCCACTCTTCTCCCCCGTTAACAAGCATTCGCCCCACTCCTCTGTCACGCGCATCCTAGTCACTCGCCCTTCCATTCTCAAGCCGCCGATGCGATCGTGCTACAACGCGGCAACGGTAAAACGACCTCCGCCACGTTAATATTCTCATTCGCGCGGCGCGGGCGTCTATACTCGCCACGCCGCGCCCGTCAGCGCCACCCGACCCGAGTACGCTTTTTGAGAACCGATGCGAGGGAAACCAAAGAAAGCAGGACGCGCCAAGGACCGCACCGCCGACTACCTCTCCGGGCACGTCGACGAGGACCGCGTCGAGACGCAGCAACGCTTCTCCGACAAGTCCAAGCACTTCCAGCGCCGCAAGACCGAGCGCACCGCCCTCCTCCGCGCCGCCGAAGAGGCCGCCACCGTCGAGGCCGGCGACCTCGAGGCCCTTCCCTCCGGCGACGTCATCCTCGTCCACTCGCTCTACAGCCAGGTCGAGGGCGCCGCCGACCACGTCACCCGCCTCTGCGTCGTCCGCAAGACGCTCGCCAAGGTCTCCGACACCGGCGTCGTCGTCGGCGACGTCGTCCGCTTCCGCGAGACCGGCACGCTCGACGACCAGGACCGCCCCGAGGCCGTCATCGAGCAGATCCTCCCCCGCCGCACCCTCCTCACCCGCGCCGACAGTTTCAAGGCCATCGAGTCGCACCCCATCGTCGCCAACGCCGGCCAGATGCTCATCGTCGCCGCCCTCGCCGAGCCCTGGCCCAAGTGGGGCCTGATCGACCGCATGCTGATCGCCGCCCAGGGCGGCGGCCTCGTCCCCGTCCTCTGCCTCAACAAGGCCGACCTCGTCGACACCAAGGACGGCAAGCGCGAGTGGGAATTCGCCCAGGCCGCCCTCGCCCACTACGCCTCGATCGGCGTCCGCACCCTCCTCACCAGCGTCCCCACCGCCCGCGGCCTCGACGACCTCCGCACCCTCCTCGCCGGTAAGACCACGGTCCTCGCCGGTCACTCCGGCGTCGGAAAGTCCTCCCTCATCCGCGCCATCCAGCCCGCCCTCGACCTCCGCATCGGCGCGATCTCCGGCTACACCGGCAAAGGCCGCCACACCACCACCTCCGCCCAGCGCTTCGCGCTCGACGGCGGCGGGTTCGTCGTCGACACGCCCGGCGTCAAGCTCTTCGGCCTCTGGAACGTCACCCCCGACAACGTCGCCGACTTCTTCCCCGACGTCCGCGCCGGCACCGCCCCAGAATGGCGCACCGAAAGCTACCAGCGCATCGTCGACAGCCTGAGCACCTAACACGCAGCGCCTACCGGCGTGCTCACTTCAGTGAGCACGAACGCACCCGCGCGCGCCGCGCCATTTCCTTTTGACCTCTCCCCCCCTCCCGGTAAACTCCACCCCACCCGGCGCCGCGAGCATCGCGCCGCCGCTATCACCTCACCCCATCCTCGCAAGGGAGCGACCATGAGCAGCGCCGGCTACGTCCCACCGCAACCACCCGGATTCCCCCCGCCCATGCCCCCCGGCGGCGCCGGCGGCTTCTACGGCCAGCCCGCCGACCCCCCCATCCAGCAGGACCTCCCCTGCCGCAAGTGCCAGTACAACCTCCGCGGCCTCACCGCCTCCGGCCGCTGTCCCGAGTGCGGCACCGCCGTCGGCTACTCCCTCCAGGGCGACCTCCTCCGCTACTGCAACCCGAGTTGGGTCGACACCCTCAAGACCGGGACCGGCCTCGCCGTCTGGGGCATCCTCACGATCATCTTCGGCGTCGTCATGGCCGTCGCCGTCCCCATGATCGGGCAGTCGATCGGGGCGGTGCAGTTCGGACTGATCGGCGGCGGCGTCGTCGTCCTGATCGGGTGGATCCTCAACCTGATCGGGTGGTTCATGGCCACCCAGCCCGACCCGACCGGCATGGGCGAGGAACGGTACGGGGCCGCCCGCCAGCTGGTCCGCATCTCGATCACCGTTCAGGTGCTCGCCACGCTCGCCTCGCTCATCGTCCTGCTCACCGCCGGGCCATTCGAGGGCGGGATGATCAGCATCGTCCTCAACGTGATCAGCAACATCGCGTCGGCCGTCGCCATCATCGCCCAGTGCCGCTACCTCAGCATGATCGCGCTCCGCATCCCCGACCAGGGCGCCTCCGGGCAGGCGCACTTCCTCATGTACGCGCTGGGCATCGTGTACTCGCTCATGGCCGCCATCCAGCTGCTCGGCCTGTTCGGTGGCGGGGCGGTCGCCGGTGGCGTTTCGCGCCAGGGCGCGGGCGCGATCGCCTGCGTCGGCGGGCTGGTCGCGCTCGCCATGCTCGTCTTCCTGATCATGTACATCATCCTCCTGTTCCGGATGAGCAGCCTGTTCGGCCAGCAGAGCCGGTGGGCCCGCTCCACCTGGGCCATGTCCGCCGCCCCCCAGCAGCACTAGCCCCCGCTCCTCACACGTCGCAGAATCACGGCCCACGGCGCTCATCCCGCCGTGGGCCGCTTTCTGCGCTCACGTCCTTCTCCCCCGGACCGCTCGGTCCGCGCAAGCTCCCCGAAAGCCCACGGAACTTGTTCCGTGGGTTCCGCGGTGCGGTGCAGCGCGCAACACCCCTCCAGCTCTTCCCACCCCGCGACCCGGAACATGAGCGTCGATCCCCGCGTCCGATAACGCCCACCCGCCCCCCCCGATTGGCCCGCCCCCCATCCGTGTCGTACGTTGAACCCGCCCCCCTCGCCGGTCGGGCGTACCCGTACCGGCGCCGGGCGGCCATCGGAGGTCGGAGTGCTCAAGTCGTTCGCAAAACCCGCCGCCCTGCTCGCCCTTCTCGCCGTCGCCCCCGCGACCCACGCCGTCATCATCACCGCCGGCCCCGGCCAGGGCGCCACCACCGACTGGTCCGGCGTCGGCCAGATCATCCCGACCTCCCCCGCCGGCCCCAACGACTTCTTCGGCACCGGCGCGCTCATCGCCCCCACCAAGGTCCTCACCGCCGCCCACGTCGTTGACGGCCTCGCGCTCAACCAGGTCAAGTTCGTCTTCGGCGGCGTCGAATACGTCGCCTCCGCCATCGCCAAGCACCCGAGTTACACCGGCACCGACGAGCACGACATCGCCGTCGTCACCCTCACCCAAGCCGTCGCCAACGCCGACGTCTACCACTTCGACGACGGCACCCTCGTCCCCGCCGGCACGGGCCAGGTCGGCTACAAGGTCGGCTTCGGCGTCGGTGGCGACGGAACCACCGGCGCGACCGCCGCCAGCGCCGCCACCTACCCCTACGGCACCAAGCGCGTCGCCCGCAACACGATCGACCTCATCACCACCGCCGACACCCCCGTCGTCGACGGCCGCGGCAACGCCTACACCCTCGCCCCCAACCTCCTCGCCTACGACTTCGACAACCACCTCACCGCCGCCGCCGGCCCCCTCGGCGCCGCCGCCCTCGGCCCCGACGAGGGCAACACCACCGTCGGCGACTCCGGCGCACCCATGCTCCAGTGGAGCACCGCCGTCGGCGCCTACGTCATCACCGGCCTCTCCATCAGCGGCACCGACGACTTCTCCCGCTTCGGCGACATCGCCTTCGACACCCAGGTCGCCGCCCACTCCACCTGGGTCGCCGCCCAGGTCCCCGAACCCGCAGCCCTCGGCGCGCTCACCATCGCCGGCGCCACGCTCTTGGCGCGGCGCCGTCGAACAATGCGATAACGCGCAACAAAAGCCCACGGCTTGCTCCGTGGGTTGCGCACCGTCACGTCAATGGGATCTGGTGTTCCGTCGCGCGCGCGCTGATGGGTAGCTCCTCCACAGGGGGGCGCGGAGTGCTCACTTCAGTGAGCATGCCAACCAGCTCTCGAATACTGAACTGCCCCCTCACTGCGGAACGTCCGGCGGCGGCACCTGCGACGGCGAGTCCGGCTGCAACCCCGGCTCCTTGTCCCGCTCGATCTGACTCTTCCGCACCTCCGCCGGCGTCCGCCCCGCCGCCAGCTGCGCCTGCCGGTCCAACGCGAGCCGCTTCTGGTCCTCCGGATCCAGCACCGCGAACCGCATGTTCATCCCCACGTAATAGTCCGCCAGTTCCGGCCGGTCCGCGAACGTCCGCAAGCTCGGCGACACCCCCCGATACGCCAGATCATCCCCGCACCCGCCGACCAGGAATAAAAGCGCGCCCGCCGAGAGCAGTGTGTAGTGCCGCATACCCCATCCTAGGCAGCAACCCGCGCGCCAGCCCCATCCACGCTCCAATCCGCAATCCACAATCCACAATCCGCAATCGGCAATCCGCAATCGGCAATCGGCAATCGGCAATCGGCAATCGGCAATCCCGTTACCCCGCCGTCCGCACATCATTCCACCCCTTCTCCAGCACCATGAACAGCGCATAAAGCACCCCCGCGTAAACCGCGATCAAGAACGACAGATACGCGTACTCCACCACCACCGTCCACCGCGTGATATGCGGCACCGTGCTCCCCGCCGGCGCCGGCCGCTCCCCCAGCATGTCGACCGCCGCCGTCGCCGGCCGCGTCAGCATCGGCGCCGAGATCGCGAAGTTCAGCACCCGCCCCATCCCGCCCCGCGCCTGGCCCTGCTCCGGTGACCGCGGCTCCTCGTTCGGGATGTACAGCCCCGCCTCCGCCAGTCGGTCGACCATTCCCGTCGTCCGCAGTTGCCACCGGTAGTCCCACAAGAACTTCATCATCTGGTACTGCTGGTGCTCCAGCTTCGTCGCCCCCACCATCGGCGCCCCGGTCAGGTGATAACTCATCGGCATGTACGGCGACGGGTCCGGCCAATCCCGCTTCGCCTCCGCCGTCAGCGGCCGGCTCAGCACCACCTGCGGCAGCAGCACCAGCGGCAAAAACCCCACCGCCGCCCGCTCGCTCTTGCTGATCGTCGACACGATCAGCCCGATCACCGCCGCCCCCAGCCCCGTCAACAGCAGCGCCACCCACCCCGCCACCCACCCCATCCGCGCCACCGCCTCGGCCGTGTTCTGATTCCGCACGAACGTGGTGCTCAGCACCTTGATCAGCACCCACAGCACCGTCGCTTGGAACAACACCACCGTCCCCGCGAACGCGATTTTGCCCAGCAGATAGGCGATCGGCCGCATCCCCGCCAGCCGGTCCCGGATGTACAGCTTCCGTTCCCGCACCACCTCCCGCACCGTCAGCGTCATCCCCAGCCACATCGCGCACACCACCACGAAGAACGACAGCGCGATCGACTTCGGCTGGTTGATCCCCGCCAGCGCCGTCAGCACCGCCAAAATCGGCGGCTGCACCAGCGCCATGAACACCGCCATCCGGTCCCGCACCAGCCCCAGCATCGCCCGCCGGTAAACCACCTTCACCTGCTTCGCCACCCGCTCCCCGCCGTCCGGCGTCTTCGCCAGCCGCACCTGCGCCCGCGGCCGCAGCGCCCGCCGACGCCGGGTGAGCGACAGTCTCGCCGGCACCTCGTCTTCCTCCGCCTCCGCCGCCGCCCGCTCGGCCGGCGTCTGGCCGCTCAGCGTCTGCAGCTTGTCGAACAAATCCATCTGCGTGTGCACGCCGAAGCTCGGCAGCAGCTCGCGCGGGCTCCCGAAGTACGCCACGCTCGCCACGCGATCCTTCAGCCCCAGCACCAGCAGCTGGTCGAAGAAGTTCAGCGTGTCCAGCGTGTGCGTCGTACACACCACCGTCACCCCCTTCCGGCTCAGCCCGCGCAACATCTCCATTAGCCGCGCCTGCATCCCCGGGTCCAGCCCGCTCGTCGGCTCGTCCAGCAACAACAATCGCGGCTGCAGCAGCAGCTCGATCGCCACGCTCACCCGCTTCCGCTGCCCGCCCGACAGCACCCCAACGCGCTTCGCCCGGTGCTCGATCAGCCCCACCGCCTCCAGCGCGAAATCCACCCGCTTGCCCCGCTCCGCGTGCGGAAGGTCCGGCAGCCGGATCTCCGCCGCGAAGCACAAATTCTCCTGCACCGTCAAATCGTTGTAGACGATGTCGTCCTGCGTGACGATCCCGATCTTCCCCCGGTAGTACTCCAAATTGTCCTTCACCGCGTGCCCGTCGTCGAACTCCACCGACCCCGTCGTCGGCGCCATCGTCGAGCTCAGCGTCCCGAGCATCAGCGACTTCCCCGCCCCGCTCGGCCCCAGCACCCCCACGAACGAGTCCGCCGAGATCGACAAGTGGATGTCCCGGATCAGCGTCCGCCCGTCCCGCACGACCGACACGTCCCGCAGCGCGATCGCCATCCCCGCCCCGTCCAGCGACACCTCCAGCGCCCCGCCCTGCGCGTTAAACCGGTACGGCGGGCTCGACCCGATCCTTACCGTATCCCCCGGCTTCAGCAGCACCTTTTTCACCCGCGCCCCGTTCACGAACGTGCCGAACCGCGAGTTCAGATCCTCCAGCTCGAACTGCCCGTCCGCCAGCCGCCCGATCCGCAAGTGCGTCCGCGAGATCGACGCGTGCTCGATGCACACCCCGTTCGACTCCAGCCGCCCGACCGTCACCTCCCCCGCCCCGAGCGGAATCGCCGGCCACGCAGGCCGCGCCGCGACCACCGCCCCCTCCGCGACCACCGCACTCTCTCCGGACAACCCCGGCGCGCCATCTTGCGAATCAGTACTCGGCATCAACGACATGCCCGCAATCATATCGACACCAACCACACCTGACACCGTGCCGCCCGCGCACGCGCCCCCGTGGTGAGGACAACCGCATTCGGGAGGGCGAGGCTCCGTCCGAGCCGCGGGCGCACCCCGCGCCGGCATTGTGGTGCACGCGTCCCGCGTGCCCTGGCAGCGCTCTGCCCCCAACACCCGCGCACCCGGCGCCCGCAGTAAGAGGACGTATTTAGCCGTCGCGCCGAAGGTGCACGTGACCACTCGCACCACCGACACCCACGCACGCCGCCTCACCACCCGCGCGCTACTCCCGCAAACCGAAAAATGCAGAAACTTCTTCGCCTCGCTCTGCCCGATCGCACACCCGTGCGCGCCCCTCGCCACCCGAGCGTGACACCCGCCGTAAGGATGAAGCCCGCTCTTTGAAATCCCGCCCAATTCCCCGGTACCGAAACGTCCCGCCCCGGTACCGAAAAGTACCGAAAAGTACCGATTCGTACCGCTTTTCCCCGCTTTCCCAGCACGCCCCCGGAACACTAACCCCTTCCCGCCCCACGCCTTACCGCCACTGACCCGCCCCACCAGCCCGCAAACTCCAATTTTTCGCCACCGCCTCGCCCCGCCCGTATCCCGCCCCAGCCGACAGCGATCTCACGGGCAACGCGCCTCCCGCCCCGCGCGTATTTTCATCCGGTGATGTCCTCGCACCTCCCCATCCTCCTCACCCTCCTGCTCGCCTCGACTCTCGCCGGCGCGCAGCCGACCGACCCCAAGCCCAAGAAGGTCAAGCTCCCGCCCGAGCAACGCTTCCTGTTGTCCGTCCGCGAAAAGATGGGCGTGACCGACGACGCCGAGTGGGCCCTGCTCGCGCCGCGGGTTACGAAGGTCGCCCTGATCACCCGCCACGTCCGCGACGCCCGCGAGGCCGAGCGCGCGCTCGAGGGCAAGTTGTTCCGCATGCCGACCCCGCAGAACCCCGACGACCCGCCCGCCGTCGTCTACCCCGCCCAGACCCAGGCCGCCATGGCCAACCTCGCCGAGCTCGGCGCCGCCCTCAAGGCCGAGCTCGACAACCCCGACGCCCGCGCCGCCGACATCGGGTCCCGCCTCGCCGCCTTCCGCCGCGCCCGCGCCGACGTCGACCGCATGCTCTCCGCCGAGCTCGCCCGCGCCCGCGAACACCTCCGCGAACTCCTCACCCCCAAACAGGAACTCGCCCTGATCGCCCGAGGCCTCCTCGACTGAAAACGACCGCACGCGGGTCGGGGGATGACGATTAACGATCGATGCGTAAGGGTCCGCTTACGCATCGATCGTTAATCGTTACCCGCGGACCCGCGTGCGGCCATCGACTGCGTCTACTTACTTCGCCTTGACATCGTAGCAATAGAGGGTGCCTTGATCCTTCACGTACATCTTGCCGTTGGCGATCACCACGTGCGCCCACGCGTTCAGCTTCGTCCGGTCCGGCTGCTTCAGCCGCCCGCGCTCCGTCGCCTTGTCCGGCGTCGCCTCGAGCAGCACGACGTCGCCCGTCTTCTCCCCGCGCAGGTAAAACCGCCCGTCCGCGTACGTGATCGTCCCCTTGTCCGTCAGGTCTTTATCCTTGAACCCGTTCTCGCCCGTCATCAGGTTCACCGACGTCCACCCCCGCCCGTCCGAGTACCCGTACACGTGGTCGCCGAGCAGGATCACCCCGCCGTGGTGGTTGACCATCGCCGTGTTCTTGTACACCCGGTCGACCTTGAACTGGCCGCCCGCCGCCGTCACCTTCAGCAAATCGCACCCGACCCCGTAGCCCGAGGTGACGAACACGTGGGCCGTGTCGCCCGTGACCTTCACGACCGGCGTCGGGATGACCGCCGTCTTCCCCGGCCGCGCCGCGCGCCACAGCAGTTTGCCGTCAGCCACCGACACGCCCGCCACCGACTCGTGCGTCA
>DASPKW010000086.1:0-47065 GCA_035627895.1 Tepidisphaeraceae bacterium
CGACGATGAACCGCTGGCTGGCCCGGTCGGCATCCGTCACGGCCTCGTCGGTCGTGGCGACGTGCGTCTTGGTCAGGCGCTCGACCCGCCCGTAATGTTCGAGGATCAGCCGCCCGGCCCCCCGCGCGAGGTCGACGGCGAACTGCAGATCGTGCTGGAGGGACATCGGTCGGACCTTACGCGCCGTTCCCGCGGCACGCAAGGCGCGCGTGCCTGCGCCGGGCGGCCTTGAGCTCCTTCATCGCATCGCGCGCGTTTTCGAACGCCTCGCCGACCGTCTCAGCCTGCGTGATCACGCCCGGATCGACCGGCGATGTGACCACGTATCCGCCTTCCTCCGCCTCTTCGAGCGTGAGGACGATCTTCCCGTCGGTGACCGTGTAGCGCTTCATCCGCCGGGACTATACGCGCCACAGCAGGCAAACGCAGCGTCACGGATCGCACGTCGGTCGCGCAAACGGTGGGCAGTGCCCACCCTACCTGTCGGTCATCCCCGCAAACCACCCTTCCCCGAACGCCACCCGCCCCCACAGCACCAGCGCCGCCACCGCGACCGGCGTGAACGCCTCCCCGCTCGCCAGCGCCGTCTCGACGCCCGCCGCCGTCGCCGGGGCGGCCCACGCGCCGTGGTGTTCCGTGGCGTCCAGCCGGTGCTCGAGCTCGGCCCGCGTCACGGTCGTCCGGGCGGCGAAGATCAGCTCCGGCTGGCGGATCGACCGGTCCTCCGCGATGCCCGTGCACCGGACGCCCGTGACCTCGTCCTCCGCAAGCGACAGTTCTTCGCGCAGCTCGCGCCGCACCGCCGCGAACGGGCTCGCGTCCGTCGGGTCCAGCGCCCCGGCGAACGGGTGCACGCGCCGCGGGTAGTACGCGACCGAGTCGTTCCGCCGGCCCATCATCAGCCAGCCGTCCGCCGTCACCAGCGCGGGCGACACGCCGACCGGGTTGGCCAGCACGTCCCGCCCGTACCGGTCGGCCAACTCGGGGTGACTGAGGTTGGTGCCGAGGAACGCCTTGTACGTCGTGGGCGACAGTTCGAGCCGCAGATCGTCCGCGGTCGCCGCCCACCGCTCGAGCCGGCACATCGGTCCGTCGAACAGGTGCACGCCCGGCCGCGCCGAGGCGCGGGCCCACGCGGCGTCGATGAGCGCTTCGACGTCGGGCACCCGCCGTCGCCGGTCGGACGCCCACGTCGCGCGGACGTGGGGTTCGGACCAGTCGCCCGTTGCGTGAAACTCGAGTAGCTCTCGGATGTTCATAGTCCGCGACTTTCGTGGATCCTCTGGCAACGGAGCCGCCGAGGCGGCCCCCGCCGGGCGCAATTTTGCGACCGTTCCTGCGCCGCGACAACTGACGACGGGGTCACCCGCAACTGACGACGGACGATTGACCATGGACGATGGACGTCCGCCCGTTGTACAACCCCGTCGCCCCACATGAAACGCACCGCCCTGCTCCTCTGGTTCGTCGCCGTCGCGGTGCTCCTGGCCGCCAACTCGGTCGTCTGCTACGTGAACGTGCGCAAGCTGATCGACCACTCGGCGCACGTGGCCCGGTCGCGCGACACGATCTTCGCGCTCGACCGGCTGCTGTCGGCCCTGAAGGACGCCGAGACGTCCGAGCGGGGGTACGTGATCACGAAGGACGAGACGTACCTCCACCCGTACCGCGAGTCGATCGCGGCGATCACGGCCGAGAGCCGGGCGCTCGACGAGCTGGTGCCGCACCAGACCCCGCAGCAGGCGCAGGTGACGGCCCTGAGGGGGCTGGCCGACGAGAAGCTCGAGATCCTGCTGAAGGTGGTCAAGCTGCGGGACCGGCTGGGGTTCGAGGCGGCCCGGGACGCGATCCAGTACGGACTGGACGGGCGGCCCGGCGCCCCGGCGCGGAACGGGAAGCGGGTGATGGACGACGCCCGGCAGGTCGCCGAGACCCTGCGGGCGACCGAGAAGCGCGAGCTCGAGGCACGGTCGGCCGAGCGGGACGCGGCCAGCACGACCGCCACCGCGACCCTGCTCGGGGCGGGCGGCCTGAACGTCGTCCTGCTAGTCGGCCTGGGCGTCGCGGTCCACCGGCACCTCACCGCCCGTGCCGCCGCGACGACCGAGCGCGAGCGGTCCGCCCGGCTGACCGCCGAGGTCGAGGAGCGCCACCGCGTCGCCCGCACGCTCCAGGACCTCAATCAGAAGCTCGAGACCTCCAACCGCGAGCTCCAGGACTTCGCCCACGTCGCCTCCCACGACCTCCAGGAGCCGCTGCGAAAGATCCAGGCGTTCGGCGACCGCCTCCAGAAGCGGTTCGGGGGCGTGCTCGCCGACGACGGCCGGGACTACGTCGACCGCATGCAGAACGCCGCCGGCCGCATGCAGACGCTCATCTCGGACCTGCTCGCGTTCGCCCGCGTCACGACCAAGGCGCAGCCGTTCGTGCCCATCGACCTCAACGCCGTCACGCGCGACGTCGTGTCCGACCTCGAGGCCCGCATCGAATCCTCCGGCGGGACGATCGAAGTCGCCCCCGACCTCCCGAAAGTCGAGGGCGACCCTACGCAGGTCCGCCAGGTCGTCCAGAACCTGGTCTCCAACGCGCTCAAGTTCCGCAAGCCCGACGTAGCCCCGCACGTGCGCGTCACCGCGCGCCTCGTCCCGTTTAGCCGCGACCCGAAGGGCGAGCTTCAGGCGAGCCCAGAGGCGAGCGCGTCTTCGAGCCCCGCCGCCCGCCCGATGGTCGAAATCTCCGTCGCCGACAACGGCATCGGGTTCGACGAGAAGTACCTCGACCGGATCTTCAACGTCTTCCAGCGCCTGCACGGCCGCCACGAGTACGAGGGCACCGGCATCGGCCTGGCCGTCGTCCGCAAGATCGTCGAGCGGCACGGCGGGACGATCACCGCCCACTCCCGCGAGGGCGACGGGGCGACGTTCGTCTTCACCCTGCCCCTCGCGCATGCCGCGTCTCCCGCGACCGCACCGCCCCACGCCGGAGGCGGAGCCTAAGCGACGCCCCGGATCGTGGCGCTCCCCCCGCGCTCTCCTGCGGGCGGCGCTGTCGCTTGCCCTCCGGGTCGCGGCTAAACGGGTCGACATGGTCGGTCTGCTCCCCTACAAACTGCCGCAAGATTCCCCACTGGTACGCCCCGGCCCGCGCCGGTACCCTCCGATCACCCGATCATGCGACGCCACCTCCCGATATTGATCGTTTACGTTTTCGCCGCCCTGCTCACCCCGGCCGCCCGTGCCGCCGACGGCCCCACCCCCTACCCCGACCCCAAGGCCGATGCCGCCTGGCCCGGCAAGGGCCCGATCCGCCTCCACGGTTGGATGGTCGACAACCGCAAGCACTTCTGGACGCAACGGGCCAAGGACCAGGGCGCGGTCGTCTTCGTCGGCGACTCGCTCACCGGCGGGTGGAAGGCCGACCACCTGGCCAAGTCCTTCCCCGGCCTCAAGGTCGCCAACCGCGGGATCGGCGGCGACGTGACCCGCGGCGTGCTCTTCCGCCTGAAGGAGGACGTGCTCGACCTCAAGCCCCGCGCGGTCGTCCTGTGCATCGGCACCAACGATTTGAGCACGCACGCGGACCCGGCAATCATCGCCTCTAACGTCTCTCTCATCCTCGCCCGGGTACGTGAGTACGATGCCAAGCTACCCGTCGTGCTCTGCACCATCCCCCCGCGCGACCACAAGGACGCCCCGACCAAGCCCAACGCCGTCGCCGACCTGAACGCCCGCCTCGCCAAACTCGCCGAGACCGCCAACGACGCCCACCTCAAGCTCGTCGACCTCCACACCCCCCTCACCGGCCCCGACGGCAAGCCCAAGCCCGAATCGTTCGCCAAGGACCGCCTCCACCTCGCCCCGCCCGGCTACGATACTTGGGCGAAAGCCCTCCGCCCCGCGTTCGAAGTCCTGAACATCAAGTAACGCCGAGAAGCGTCTTCCTTAAGCATTACTCGTTACTCGTCACGTGCCCCCCCATGTCCCCCGCCATCAAACCCATCACGATCCTGCTCGCCGACGACGACTCCGACGACCGCATGCTCGCGCGGGACGCGCTCAAGGAGTCGCGCCTCGCCAACGACCTGCGCGAGGTCGAAAACGGCGAGGAATTGCTCGAATATCTCAACCGCCGCGGCAAGTGGGCCAACCCGGTCCTCTCGCCCGTCCCCGGGCTGATCCTGCTCGACCTGAACATGCCGCGCAAGGACGGCCGCGAGGCGCTGCGCGAGATCAAGTCCGACCCACGCTTCCGCCACATCCCGATCGTCGTGCTGACCACGTCCAAGGCCGAGGAGGACATTTATCGGTCGTACGATTTGGGCGTGAACAGCTTCATCACCAAGCCGGTCACGTTCGACGGGCTCGTGGGCGTGATGAAGGCCCTGGGGCGGTACTGGTTCGAGATCGTCGAGCTGCCTCCGGAAAACACGAGTCCGGCGTCGGGCGAGAAACCGCCCGGCACGGTATAATTCCTCACGGCCCGCCGCGGTTCGCACATTCGCGCCGCCCCGCCGTATTCTTGAGTACCGTGGGAGTGTCCGGTGGCGTTACGCGCCGGCACCGCGACCTCATCCGCCGCTTTCGACCGAAAGAGCCGTACCCGCCGATGGCCCAAGAGGACGTGAAAGTGCTGATGGTGGACGACGACGAGGACGACTTCGTCATCGTCCGCGACCTGCTGCGCGACGCCGACCCGCGCCCCGCCCAGAACGGGCACGGCCAGCGGTACGTCGTCACGTGGGCCCCGACCTACGCCCAGGGTCTGCAAAAGGCGTGCGACGGCCCGGGCGGCCCGGACGTGGTGCTGGTCGACTACCGCCTGGGCGCCGGCGACGGCATCGCGTTCACGCGCGAGATCGTCTCCCGCGGGTGCAAGGCCCCGGTCATCCTGCTCACGGGCGAGAACGACCGGGCGATCGACTACGCCGCCATGGCCGCCGGCGCCGCCGACTTCTTGAGCAAGACGCATCTCACGGCCGACCTGATCGAGCGGGCGATCCGGTACGCCGTCGCCGCGCGCAAGGCCGAGGAGCAGCGCCTATCCCTTCTTGCCGAGCGCGCCGCCCGGGCGGAGCTCGAGTCGGCCAACCGCGCCAAGGACGAGTTCCTCGCCATGCTCAGCCACGAGCTGCGCACCCCGCTCATGCCGGTCATCATGACCGTGTCGGGCCTGGAGAAGGACCCGCACCTCGGCCCGCGCCTGGCCGACGAGCTGGCGACGATCCGCCGCAACGTCCAGATCCAGGGCAAGCTGATCGACGACCTGCTCGACCTGACCCGCGTCGGCCGGGGCAAGCTCGAGCTCGAGGAAGAGGTCGTCGACCTCCACGAGCTGATCGAACAGGCGTATCAGACGACCTGCGCCGCCGACCCCAAGGCCGTGCGGCTCGAGTGCGACAAGCGGCTCGCCGCCGGGCGCCACCACGTCTGGGGCGACCGGGCGCGCCTGACCCAGGTCCTCTGGAATTTGCTCAAGAACGCCGTCAAGTTTACCCCCGAGGGCGGCCACGTCCTGATCCGCACCGAGAACCCGTCTACCGGCGGCATCGCGATCACCGTCCACGACACCGGCGTCGGCATCGACCCCGCCAACCTCACCCACATCTTCCACCCCTTCGAACAGGGCGGCCGAAACGTCACCAAGACCTTCGGCGGACTCGGCCTGGGGCTCGCCATCTGCAAGGCGATCGTCGAGCTCCACGGCGGCACGATCCGCGCCGACAGCGACGGCCAGGACAAGGGCGCCACGTTCACCGTCACCCTCCCGGTCACTGCGGCGCCGGACGCACAGACGACCGCTCCCCAAACCGAAGACGGGGGGCGCGGTGTGCCCACCTCAGTGGGCATGCCCGAGCCCGCGCCCGCGACCGAGCCCCACCCGCTCCGCGTCCTGCTCGTCGAGGACAACGTCGTGACCCTCAAGGTCATGAGCCGCCTGTTCCGCGACTTCGGGTACGAGGTCACCCCCGCCCCCGACGTGGCCTCCGCCCACCAGGCCGCCCACGGCAACCGCTTCGACCTGGTCGTCTCCGACCTGGGCCTCCCGGACGGCGACGGCCTGTCCCTCATGCGCCAGCTCCGCGACCAGTACGGCCTCAAGGGCATCGCCCTGTCCGGCTACGGCCAGGACGAGGACGTCCGCGAGTCCCGCGCCGCCGGGTTCGTCGAACACCTGGTCAAACCCGTCGACTTCGCGCGCCTCGAAGCGGCGGTGCGTCGGGTCGTGTCTTCTTAGAACCGCGCAGACCATCGTTCGCGCAACCGTGGGGCACGCGCGAGAACGCACTCGGGCGCGGTGGGCAAGCCCACCGGCCAAACGTCGATCTTGGTTCTGGTCACGAACGTCTACGCGTTCTGCCGTCCCACCTGCGGGCCCACCGCCGCGCGGATCTCGTCCGCCAATTCGCCCAGCTTGAAGTTCGCCTTGCGGAACACGCGTCGAACTCCGAGGTAGCGAACTAACTCCTCCTGGGCCTCGTTCGCGTGCGCAGTCAGGATCACCACCGGCAGGTCCTTCCACCGCAGGTACGAGCGCAAAATCTGGAGCAGCTCGATCCCGTCCATCCCGGGCATGCGCACGTCCAGCACCAGCGCGTCCGGCGTCGTGTTGATCAGCGTCGCCAGCGCGTCGCGACCGTTCGGGGCCACCTGCGTGCGAAACCCCTCGTGGGCGAGGTACTTGGCGACGAACTCGCTGCTGTCCGGTTCGTCGTCAACGATCAGCACCTTGGTCATCGGCAACATCGGTACGGCCTCCGCGCGAAACATCCGAGCGACGGCGCTACCGTATCGGGTATCTCCCGATCTCGTCAACGCTCGTTCCGTCCCCGATAAGCGATCGACATGCCACTGTGTTTTCAATGGATGAGGGCGCTTACACGTCGAAGTACTTGGCCTGCGGGTGGTGGGCGACAAGCGCGTCCGTAGATTGCTCCGGAACGAGCATGAAGTTCTCGGAAAGCGCCACGCCTATCTCCTCGGGCTTGAGAAGCTGCGCAATGAGCGCCCGGTCTTCCAAGTTCGGGCAGGCGGGGTAGCCGAAGCTGTAACGGCTGCCGCGGTACTTCTGCTGGAAGAGCTTCTTCACGGAGGGGTCGTCCTCGCCGGCAAGGCCGAGCTCGGTGCGCATGTACTTGTGCCAGTACTCCGCCAGCGCCTCGGCGCACTCCACGCCGAAGCCGTGGAGGTAGAGGTATTTCTGGTACTCGTTTTTCTGCCGGAGCTCCTCGGCGATCTCCGTCGCCTTGTCGCCCACGGTGACCAGCTGGATGCCCAGGACGTCGTACTCGCCGCTGGCCTTGGTGCGGTAGAAATCGCTGATGCACAGGCGGCGGCGGCCCTCCTGGCGCGGGAACTTGAACCGCAGCCACTCGCGCGGCGTGCCGTGCGGCACGATCTTCCGCCCGTGGTCGACGCCGCACCCGCACTTGGCCTGCTGGAACTCCTCGACGTGGTAGACGATCAAATCGTCCCCGTCGGCCTGCACGGGGAAGTATCCGTACACCACCTTGGGCTCGAGGAAGCCTTCCTTCAGCGCCTTCTCCTGCAACTCCTTGAAGACGGGCACGGCCTTGTCTTCCATGAGCCGCTCGTACTGCTCGTCCGTCAGCGCGCCCTTCTTCAAGCCCCATTGGCCGAGGAACAGCGCGTTGGTGTTGATGAACGGGAAGATGAGCCGCGGCGAGAGGTTTTCCTTCACCACGCGCCGGCCCCAGAACGGCGGGCACGGGACCGCGTTGTCCTTGGCGACCGGCTGGACGTTCGCCGCGTCCGCCGACTGCGGCTTGACCGCCTTCTCCTTCAGCGCCTTGCGCTTGGCCGACCGCGCCCGCTGCTCGTCGACAACCGCGCCGACGGCCTTGCCGCTGATCGCGTCCATCATGTGCAGCCCGTCGAACGCGTCCTTGCAGTACAGCAGCGGGCCCTTGTACAGCCCGGCCAGGTCTTCTTCCGCGTAATCGCGCGTCAGCGCCGCCCCGCCGAGGAGCACCGGGATGTTCACGCCGCGCGCGTTCATCTCCTCGAGGTTCTCCTTCATCACCGCGACGCTCTTGACCAGCAGCCCGCTCATCCCAACCGCGTCGGCCTTCTTCTCGACGGCCGCCTTCATGATGTCCGCGACCGGCTGCTTGATCCCCAGGTTGTAGACCGTGTACCCGTTATTCGTCAGGATGATGTCGACCAAGTTCTTGCCGATGTCGTGCACGTCGCCCTTCACGGTCGCGAGCACGATCTTCCCCTTGCTCTGGCCCTCGACCTTCTCCATGTGCGGCTCGAGGTGCGCGACGGCCTGCTTCATCGTCTCGGCACTCTGCAGCACGAACGGGAGCTGCATCTGGCCGGAGCCGAACAGCTCGCCGACGACCTTCATGCCCTCGAGGAGGATGTTGTTGATGATCTCGAGCGGCGGGAACGTCTTCATCGCCTCGTCGAGGTGCGCCGTCAGGTTGCGCTTCTCGCCGTCGACGATGTGCTTCTTGAGCTTCTCCTCGATCGACAGGGCCTCGTACTCGTCATTCGACAGCGTCGCGGCGGCGGTCGCGCCCGTGTCGGGGAACAAACCGACGAAGTGCGTGAGCGGGTCGAAGCCCTCACGCCGCCGGTCGTAAATCAGGTCCATCGCCGCGTCCCACTGCTCCTTGGGAATGCGGTTCTGCGGGAGGATCTTGCTCGCGTGCACGATCGCCGCCGTCAGGCCCGCCTCGCGCAGCTCGTGCAAAAACGCGCTGTTCAGCACGATTCGCGCCGCCGGCTTGAGGCCGAACGACACGTTCGACAGCCCGACCACCGTGTGGCACCTGGGCAGCTGCTGCGAGATCAGCCGCGTGCCCTCGATCGTCTCCAGCGCGTTCCGGCGGTCCTCCTCGATGCCCGTGCTGATCGGCAGCACGAGCGGGTCGAACATCAGGTCTTCTTCGTGCAGGCCGAACTTGCCGACGGCCAAGTCCCGGATCCGCGTGGCGATCGCGATCTTCCGCTCCTTCGTCCGGGCCATCGCGTTGAGCTTGTCCTCGTCGATCGTGCCCGCGACCACGGCGGCGCCGTACTTGCGCGCCAGCTCGCAGATCTGCCCGAGCTTCTCCTCGCCCTCTTCCAGATTCATCGAGTTGAGGATGCACCGCCCGCCCGCGAGCTGCAGCCCCGCCTCCATCACGGCCGGGTTCGTGCTGTCCAGCATGAGCGGGACATTGATCGAGTTCACGTACCGCTTGACGACCTCGTGCATGTCCTTGATGCCGTCGCGGCCGACGAAGTCGACGCACACGTCCAGCATGTGCGACCCATCCCGCACCTCGTCGCGGGCCATCGACACCAAGCCGTCCCAATCCTCCGCCTGCAGCAGCGTCTTGAACTTCTTCGACCCATTGGTGTTCGTCCGCTCGGCGACGATCAGGTAGCTGTTGTCCTGGCGGATGTCCTCGGCGTTGTACAGCGACGAGATCTGTGGCTTGGTGTCGACCTTGCGCTCCTTGGCGCGGCGCCCGATCACCTCACTCTGACCTCTGACTTCTGACCTCTGACCTCTTCCCCCCAGCTCCAGCGCCTTGCACAGTTCCGCCAAATGCTCGGGCATCGTCCCGCAGCACCCGCCGACGATGTTCACGCCGAACTCGTCGACGAACCGCATCACGCCCTTGGTGAAGTCGGCCGGGCCCATCGGGAAGTGGCTCTTGCCGTCGACCATCACCGGCAGGCCGGCGTTCGGCAGCGCGCTGACCATCCGCGGCCACCGCTCGGCGATCGTCCGCACGCTCTCGGCGAGCTCGTACGGGCCGAACGCGCAGTTTACCCCCAGCACGTCCACGTCGTCGTACCCGGTGAACGTCGCCACGACCGCCTCGGGGTTCGAGCCGGTCAGCGTCTGGTTCCCGTTGTCCTGGTCGAACGAGAACTGCACCATGATGGGCACCTTGCGGCCCATGTCCTTGAACGCCCGCCGCGCCGCGACGATGCAGTTCTTCACGCACAGCGTGTCCTGCTGCGTCTCGATCAGCAGCACGTCCACCCCGCCCGCGAGCAGCCCGCGCACCTGCTCGTAGTAGCTCGCCTCCATCGTCCGCCAGTCGGTCATGCCCAGCGTGATGATCTTCGTGCCCGGGCCGATCGACCCGATCACGTACCGCGGGCGGCCCGGCGTCTCGAACTTGTCGCACGCCTTGCGCGCGTTCTCCGCCGCCACCTTGTTGTTCTCGAACACGCGGTCGGCCATCTCGGCCTCGTGCATCACGATGATGTTCGCGCCGAACGTGTTCGTCTCGACCGCGTCACACCCGACCGCCAGAAATTCCTCGTGGATCTCCCGGATCACGTCCGGCCGCGAGAAGTTCAGCACCTCGGAGATGTTCTCCTGCCCCAGCCAGTCCTTCACCAGATCGAGCGGGCGCACCTGGAGGTTCGACCCCATGGCCCCGTCAATGACCACGACCCGCTCTTGCGCCAACTGAAGGAAAGGCTTTCGCATCACAACGTTCCCTGAAATCGAGACTTCCGAAACCGCAATCGCGCGTCACTGAAGTGAGCACGCCGGCGCGCAGGCGCAACCCCGCGCGTCCATCCAACCCCCTTCTCATCGGACGCCCCCCGATGGCATCTGAGTCGGCATAAACCGACCATCTTGCCAATTTTAACGCCGGCCGACCTTTCCCCGACAGCCACACACCACCGGGGGACGACCATCCGTTAATCCGGATATATTGTTGAAGCAGGTCCCGCCTCTGTCAAGTACAGACTTTCACGTGCGTTTTTGCCGGCGTGCGATATTCTCTCAGCCCGTTATTCCTTCATCACTTGCGCGAAAGGGAGCAGCCCCATGCCCGCCAACAATCCGCCGTCCGCCTGGTCCAAGTACTCGCCGATCCAGAAGGTCGGGGCCGTCGCCCTGTTCGTCGTGCTCATGAGCGGGATCGCGTACCTCATGTTCGTCATGAAGGACCGCACGAGCGACACCGAGCGCGATGCGAAGAAGTACATCAGCGCCGTGGAAGAGGCGTCGGAGTTGGCCAAGTCGGTGCGCGACCCGGACAGCGCCCGGGCCGCCACGCCCAAGCTGCGCGAGGCCGTCGCCAACGTGGAGAAGCTGAAGGAGGCCGTCACGGGCAGCCGCGTGCCGGGCGACGAACGGCTGCGGATCCGCGACATGCTCCAGGACGCCCGCCCGCAAGTCGATGCGCTGCAGAACGAGATGACCCGGATCAACGCGAACCCGGAGCTGCGGGCGATCGTCGCGGGGGAGAAGTAGGTCGAACGCGCGCTCCACGCCGACTCCTGTGGAGTCGGACTCGCACCCGAGGTGCGAGGCTCGCGCGGGTCCGCTCTGCGTATCGTCTAAACACACACGATCCGGCGATCCGGGGCGTCGCCTCAGGCTCCGCACCCGGCGTGACGGCGCGCGGGGAATCCGTCCCGATCACCCCACCCGCACCCGTGCCACCCCGTCCACCGCCTGCGCGACCACCCGCCCGCGGCCGCGCGCCGCGAACGTCATCCCCGCGCGGAGGATCACGTCGCGCTCGTCGCCAGCCTGGGTGACCCAGACCGTCCCTTCGACGCAGCCGACGCGCGGCGCCCGGCCCGGGAGCGCGACGAGGCCGCCGTCGGGGATCGCGATCGTCCCGGCGAGCGGGGGCGCAACCGCCCGCCGCGTCAGGCCGCGCGGCGTCGCCGCGTCTTGGCCCGGCAGACCGAATCCCCCACGACCCAGCACGTTAACGCATTGGCTTCTCATGACGGTGGTATTGTTCGCGTGAGCAGCCTTGCGGAACAGATGCACGATGGGATAATTGTGACCGGTACAGTTCGGAAGGGGAGAAACTGTACCGGTTCACGCGACGAACGACTGTGTCGCGACAAGGACGGATCGTTATGGCGACTCTGACAGCACCCGCCCCCAGCCCCGCCCAGATCACGCTCTACACCGACGTCGCCGACCGCGTGACCGCGCTGATCACCGCCGGCACGCTCCGCCCCGGCGCGCGCATCCCGTCCGTCCGAAAGCTCTCGCGCCAATTCAAGGTGTCGATCTCCACCGTCCTCCAGGCCTATCGCCTGCTCGAAGACCGCGGCCACGTCGAGGCCAAGCCGCAGTCGGGCTATTACGTGAAGAGCCGCTTCTGGCAGCGCCCACCCGAGCCCGAGCGCACGCAGCCGCCCAAGCGCACCACCAAGGTCACGATCGGCGACATGGCGACGCGCGTGCTCCAGGAAGCGCGGCGGCCGGGCATCGTCATGCTCGGCGCGGCGCTCAGCGGGTCGGACGTGCTGCCCGTGCGCCAGCTCAATCGCATCGCCGCCGCGGTCGGCCGGCGGAGCCCCAAGGCCGGCGCGACGTACGACGTCCCGCCCGGGTGCGAGATGCTCCGCGTGCAGATCGCCCGCCGCGCCCTCGACGCCGGCATCACCGTCTCGCCCGACCACGTCGTCACCACGTCCGGCTGCCAGGAGGCGATCGCGCTATGCCTCCGCGCCGTCACCAAGCCGGGCGACACCGTGGCCGTCGAATCCCCCACGTTCTACGGCATCCTCCAGCTCCTCGAGCTGCTCGGCCTGCGCGCCCTGGAGATCCCGACCGATCCGCGCACGGGCGTCTGCCTGTCCGCGCTCCAGGGCCTGCTCGACGCGAACAAGTCCGTTCGCGCCTGCCTCTTCGTCAACAACTTCAACAACCCGCTCGGGTCGCTCGTGCCGGACGACGACAAGCGCAAGCTCGTCGAGCTGCTCGCCGCCCGTGAGATCCCGTTGATCGAGGACGACATCTACGGCGAGCTCGGCTTCGCCCCCGCGCGCCCGTCCGCCGCCAAGGCCTACGACAAGACCGGAAACGTCCTGCTCTGCTCGTCGTTCAGCAAGACGATCGCGCCCGGCTACCGCGTCGGGTGGTGTTTGCCCGGTAAGCACCAGGCCCAGTTCGAGCGCGCAAAACTGTTCAGCAACATCGCGACCGCGACGATCCCGCAGCTCGCGATCGCCGAGTACCTCGCCGCCGGCGGCTACGATCACCACCTTCGCCGGATCCGCCGGACGTACCAGCAGCAAATCGCCCGGATGAGTGACGCCGTGCAGGAATACTTTCCCGCCGGCACCAAACTCACGCGCCCCCAGGGTGGGTTCGTTTTGTGGGTCGAGCTGCCCGCCGGCGTCGACACGCTCGCCCTGCACGACCGCGCGCTCGAGCACAACATCTCGATCGCCCCCGGCCCGATCTTCAGCCCGTCCGGCAAGTACGCCAACTGCCTCCGCCTGAACTGCGAGGCGGAATGGTCCGACACGCTCGAGCGCGCGATCGAGACGCTGGGGAAGCTGACTTCGTAGGGTGGGCTCTGCCCACCGCTCGCGCGTGCAGTGCCGAGTCCGTCCTCGTTGGTGCGGGTTGATCATGACCGAGAATCGGTTTCCCAAACTCGCTTCAGACGGGTCGTTCTCCGTCGACATCATCGTCGAGGTCGACGCGCTCAACGCGCCGGACGTGGGTGCGATTCAAGACTGGATCCAAAGCGAATGGGGGCCGCGCAACGTGCAATGGGTGCAGGTGTGGAATCGCGGATTGCCCAGCGAGGAGACGGTCGTCCTCCACTATGCGGACGATTTCACGGAACTCCCGCGTGCGGTCGAACTCCGCGACGGGCGTCTCCGCCTGCGGTTGACGGGAAAGCCCGGCGCCCGGTGGTGGCGTGACTGGCTCGTCCGACTGTGGTGGGGGCTGCAGGCCCATTTCCCCGCGATCGGCGACGTGCACGCCGCGGAGAACACCGTGTGGCCGCGCGACCGCGTGTGCCCGATTCAAAACACCACCCCACTCTTCTAATCGCCCCGCCCCCGGACTCCTCCTACAACTACGCACCCGCCACCACCGGCGGGCAACGACCAGAGGAGACCCGAGCCATGAAGTGCCCCCACTGCCAAACCCCCGACCTGATGATGACCAACCGCGACGGCATCGAGATCGACTACTGCCCCCAGTGCCGCGGCGTCTGGCTCGACCGCGGCGAGCTCGACAAGATCATCGAACGCTCCAACGCATACATGGCCCAGGCGCCCGCCGGCGGTTACGGCTACCGCCGGGGTGATGACGACGACGACGACGACGACGACGACCGCCGGAAGTATCGCCAGCCGTACCCCCCACCGGGGCAGGCGCCGTATCCGCAACAGCCCTATCCCCAGCAGCCCTACCCGCAGCAGGGGTATCCGCAGCAGCAGTACCCGTACAAGAAGAAGAAATCGTTCTGGTCGGAACTGTTCGACTGACGTCTCGTGGCATGGGTACCGCCCGCAGGGCGATACCCGTGTGGCTGGCGTCCGCAGCGAGATTTCACGGATGGCGGGTGCGGTGGCCACGCGCCCGACGGCCTTTCGAAGCCCGACGACGTTAGTCGCGTGGCCATGCCGGTCCCCGAAAAGCATGGCCACGCGACTCCATCGCTCGTGTGCGAGAGCACCCGGGCGCGTGGCCATGGCACCCATCAGCGCGGGCGCGGACGGCGCTTCCCCGCGCCGCCCGCGTGACCTATCCTGTCCGCCCATGCCGATCACCGCGCGCCGGGCCACGCTCGATGAGGTTTTCCAGGTCCGCTGGGACGTGCTCCGTCCGAACCGCCCGCGCGAGGTGGCGTGTTTTCCCGGCGACGACGCCCCCGAATCGATCCACGCCGGCGCGTTCGACGCCGAGGGCCGCAACGTCGCCTGCGCCACGCTCACGCGCGTCGACTGGAAACCCATCGACGCCCTCGGCGAGCACACCCCCCCCCAGCCCGCCTGGCAACTCCGTGGCATGGGTGTGATCGCCAGTCTCCAGGGCCAAGGCGTCGGCCAACTCCTCCTGACCACTCTGGAAGACCTCGCCCGCGCCTCCCCCGAGACCGCGAAACACGGCATCCGCCTCCTCTGGTGCAACGGCCGCAAAGAGGCCGCGCGGTTCTACGAAAAACAAGGCTGGCGCATCGCCTCGGCCGAGTTCCACATCGAAGACGTCGGGCCGCATTACAAGATGACGCGGGTGCTCGCGGAACGACGAAGACGAAACTCGAAGAACGAATCAATGATGAAGGGCGAATGAAGAACAGCGGATACCTCGCCGAAACCGTCCCACTGTCATTCCGAGGTACTCCGAGGAATCTGGCCGGCACTTCGGGGCCTGCCCGACGTTGGCGACCGGTGTCCGAAGACGGATCACCCGGATCGAGCGGGCCTCGACGTTCGCGGCCAGATCCCTCGTTCCTCGGGATGACAGTTTCGAACGCACTTGTGCGACTCAAGCCCCGCCGCCTCCCCGTCCGATAACCCCCTCATGTCCATCGACGCGCTCGTCGCCAACGACGGCCGGCTGCGCATCCTCACCGCCCTGGCGGCCGACGGGGCGCAGGAGTTCGTTCGCCTCCGCCGATCCACCCGCCTGACGGACGGGAACCTCTCCGCGCACGCCAGGCGCCTGCAGGCCGCCGGCCTGGTCGACATCGAGAAGGCCTTCCGCGAGGGGAAGCCGGTCACCACGTTCCACCTGAGCCCCGTCGGCCGGCAACGCCTGACCGCGCACGTGCGGGCGCTGGTCGAGGCGGTGATGCCGGGCGAGCAACGTCAGCCCGAGCTGGTGGCGGTCGCCGCGGATGACGCGGCGGACGATTGGATCGACTGAACTCCCCCGCATGACGAATGCCCACGACGCCCGAAGCTCGAATCAACGACGAATGACCAACGACGAATGACGAAACGATCGTCGCGCGACGCGCGCTTTTCGTTTCGACATTCGACCTTTGACCTTCGTCATTGATTCGTCATTCGAATTTCGACATTCGTCATTCCCCTCTACCTCGTGTTGCTCCCCATCGGCGTCGCCACGTTGCCGTGGGCGCGCTTCACGTTCACGCCCACGTACTGTTTCGGCTCCGGGCACGCCGCCGCGAACTCGTCGTAGAACTTGGTGATAAATAGTCTCGTCGCCCATGACGTCGCATCCGCCAGCCCGCAGATGGTCGTCCCCGGCATCGAGCCCTGCGTCTTCTCCAATTCCAGCAGCATGTCGATGTCGCGCGGGCGGCCGCCCCCGTCTACGATCCGGTTCATGATCTTGTGCATCCACGCGCTCCCCTCGCGGCACGGCGTGCACTGGCCGCAGCTCTCGTGGCTGTAGAACCGCACGATGTTCCGCAGCGCCTTGACCATGTCGGTGTGCTCGTTCATCACGATCAGCCCGGCCGTCCCCAGGCCCAGGCACCCGCCGCGGAAGCGCACGTCGTCGAAGTCCAGCCGGATGTCCAGCTCGTTCGCGTTCAGCACGCCCATCGACGTCCCGCCCGGGATGCACGCCTTGAACTTCCCGCCCTTCATGCCCCCGGCCAGCTTGTTGATCGCGTAGTCGACCGTGATGCCCAGCTCGTCCTCGTACACGCCGGGCTTGTTCACGTGACCGCTGATCCCGAACAGCTTCGGGCCCGCCGCCGTCTTCGTGCCCATCGTCTTGAACCACGCCGCCCCGCGCTCGACGATGTGCGGCACGCACGCGAGTGTCTCGACGTTGTTGATCACCGTCGGCCGGGCGAACGCGCCCGCGATCGCCGGGAACGGCGGCTTGTTCCGCGGCCACCCGCGCTTGCCCTCCAGCGCCTCGAGCAGCCCCGTTTCCTCGCCACAGATGTACGCGCCCGCGCCCTTGTGCAGGTACACCTCGAGCTTGAAGTTCCCGCCGAAGATGCCCTGCTTGCCGAAAATGCCCTTCTCGTAGCACTCGGCGATCGCCCGCTCCATGATCTTCGCCTGGCGGTGGAACTCGCCGCGGATGAACACGTACGCCACGTCGCACTGCGTCGCCAGCGACGCGATCGCGATCCCCTCGAGCACCAGGTGCGGGTCCCACTCGGCCAGGTACCGGTCCTTGAACGTCCCCGGCTCCGATTCGTCGAAGTTGACCGCCATGTAGTGCGGCCCCTTCTTCTCCTTCGGGATGAACGACCACTTCTGCCCCGCGCTGAACCCGGCCCCCCCGCGCCCGCGCAGGCCCGAGTCGATCGTCAGCTTGATGATCTCCTCGCTCGACATGTTCAGCGCCTTGCGCAGCGCCGAATACCCCCCGGTCGCGACGTAGTCGTCGTACCAGTAGATCTTCCGCTGAGAAGGGTCTTGCGGGATGCGCTTGAGGAGGACGGGTTCGGTGAAGGCCATGGCAAACTCATTCTACGGCGCGAGGACGGGGAGGGCGAGGCTCCGTCCGAGCCGTTCGACCGAACGAGGCCGCCGTGTCGTCTTGTAGCCGCCCCGCTTGCGGGGCGCGTCTAATGGCGCCCGTCGTCGGTGAATCGATCCTGCGACTTGCACTGCTGGACGCGCGCCGCAAGCAGGGCGGCTACAAGAGGGTCGACAAGCGATCCCCCTGCCACGTGAGCCGCATGTACACCTTATCCAGCCCCGCCCCGTACCCGTCCGCAACCTTCCGGTACGCGCGAAACCCGAACCGCTCGAAAAACCTTATCGTCCGCTGGCTCGTGTCGAGTAACGCGCACCACGCGTGCGGAACCTCGCGCATCCGCGCCATCCGCCACCGCAGCAGTGCGGTCCCGACCCCCTGCCCGTGCCGTGACGCGGACACAATGCCCCAGACGAGATACCCCACGCCGTACTCGTTGACCTTAAACCCCCCGCACCCCACGACCACGCCCGATTCCTCGGCCACGAAAAACTCGTGATCGTCCCGGCGCAAAAACGCCTCCAGCATTGGCCGCTCGCCGGGCGCGAAGTAGCCCGGCGTATTGCCGTCGAACAGCCCGAGACAACCGCCCGCGTCGGACGCCACGTAATCCCGAATCGCGATCAACCGTTCCCCCCGCTCGCCTTCTGAGGGTCCACGATCGCCTCGTCGATCACCGTCCGCCGCAGGACGACCCCCGGCCGATCCGGGTGCTCGATCTCCTCCACCTTCTCGTCCCGGTAAACGACCTGCGGCACGATTGCCGTCTGCTGCGGAGCCGCCGCCGTCGGTTGACTCGCGTTCGCCGCCGGGGGCGCGCTCGCGGTCGCTCGCGGTGTTGCGGCCCCACCCCCGCCAGCGCCCGGCGCCCCCGCCTGCCCTTGCGGAAGCACCTGCTGGTGCCCTGCTGCGGGCTTTGTCTTCACCGCCCCTTTCACGTACCCGATCTGCCGCCCCAGCCACCCCATGAACCCATCGCCAGGCGTTTGATTCGCCATACCGCACCACGCCGTTCTGCACTACTGCCGTCCGCGCCGCCGCCTCCATCATACACGACCCACCGCCCAACCCGCGACTCCGTACGGCCGTGCCTGACGACAGCTTCCGCATGTTTTCGCGGCACCTGCCGCGATCATCTATAATCACGCCTTGCGCCGACACTACGACGCACGCACGGGCGGGCGATGCATCGCCAAGTCCAAAGAGGAGGAACCCTATGCCACCCCGCCCTGCCGCCCCCAAACGCGGAAAGCCCGCCCCCGCCCGCCAATTGTACGTCATCACCCGCCGCGGACGGGAAGGCTACATCGACGCGTCCGGCACCGTCGTCATCGAGCCCAAATTCGACTTGTGCGGAAAGTTCAGCCAGGGCCTGGCCGGGTTCGTCAAGGTCGTGCGCGTCGGCGGGCGGCCGCTCGCGCGACACGGGTACATCGACGAGGCGGGCGAAATCGTCGTCGAGCCGCAGTACGACGAAGGGGGCGACTTCGTCGACGGCTTGGCCGCGGTCAGCAAGGACCGCCGGGCCGGGTTCATCGACCGCATCGGCCACGCCGTGATCCCTCTCGAGTATTCGAGCGTCACGCCGTTCAAAGACGGCCTGTCGCTGGTAACCCGGGACAAGCGCTCGTTCTTCATCGACCGCACCGGGCGCGAAGTGCTGGCGCCGAACGTCCAGGTGGTCAGCCAGTTCTTCGAGGGGCTGGCCGTGTTCCAAGAGAGGCGCAAGTCCGGCTACATAGCCCGAGACGGGCGAGTTGCGATCCCAGCCAGGTTCACGATCGCAACGCCGTTCTCTGATGGGCTGGCGGTCGTCCGCGCTGGCCGCGACATGTCCTACATCGACAAGACCGGCGAGCCCGCGTTCGAGCTCGCGCTTGGGGACGCGAACGACTTCTCCGAAGGTCTCGCGGCGGCGCGGCCGGCGAGCCGCAAGCCCGATGCCTTCCTCGACCCCCGCGGCTACCTCGACAAGCGCGGCCGCTGGGCGATCGCCCCACGCTTTCGATACGCCGGCCCGTTCCGCGGCGGCCTGGCGTGCGTGTCGGAAGATTCCCAAAAGTTCGGGTTCATCGGCCCCGACGGCGAATTCGTAATCGCGCCCACGTTCAAGAGAGCGATCAAGTTCGACGGCGACCTCGCCTTCGTGGAGATCGGTCGCGGGTCCGCGTACATCGATCGGAAAGGCAAAATTGTCTGGAAATCAGGGGGTTAACCCCCTGCTCGCCCGCGGCCTATTCCTTCGACGGCTCCAACGTTGCCGTCACCGCCCGCTCCTTCCCATCATACACGTCCACGAACCGCTCGATGTCCTTCACCGTCCGCCGGCTGTGCCCGAACGTCGGCATGTCCTTCTTAATCTGCTCCTTGCCCTTGCCCTCGACCGACTCCTGGTACGCCGCCACGAACATGCCCGTCCGCCGAACGCCCTGGGCACAGTGCACCATCACCGGCTGATTCTCAGGCTCGGCGACGATGTCCAGGAATTTCTGCACGTCCGCCGTCGTCGGCCACCCGCCCAATTTCACCGGGATCCGCTCGACCTTCACCCCGTTAGCGGCGCACCACTCGATCTCCGCCTTGAACATCTGCTTTTTCGGGTCCGCCAGCTCATTGTCATCCACCAGACACACCACGGTTTTCGGCTTCGCCGCGCGCACCGTGTTCTCGAACTCCCGCATTCCCCGGTTCCCCGTCCGGTAGAGCACGCCCTCCTTCACCGTGACCAGGTGGTACGTCTGGAACCACTTCCACCAAACGCCGGCCCCCGCGGCGACGATCACTGCAACCAGCGCAACCCAGAACATCCGATTCCTTCCGCGAACTGGGGTTTGGGGCGTTGGGTCGGGCATCTGTACTTCCTCACTTCGGTGCGGATTGCCCGTGCCACTTCGCGCCACACTTGAAACACTGCTGGGCCTTCGCCGTTCGAAGGGGCTGCCCACATTTCGGACAAGGCGGTCCGCCATCGACGCGAGGCGCGGATTCCGCCTTCTTCCAAGCGTCCTCGTAGGCCGCGATGACCGACGGCGGGTTCAATTCGCGGATCGACCGCTCGCTGAACTGCTCGCCCGCCTTGTCGGCGTCCGTCACCGCGCACAACAGAGTCGCGCGCTCACGATCCGCACCGACACCAAAGAAGCCCTCGCGATCCAATGCCGCCAGCGCGCCGATCATGGCGTCGAATACGCGCTGCCGGTATTTCTTAAACGTACCGGCCGCCTTCTCGACTTCCGCCAGCAGCGCGTCGGACGGGCCGAAGTGCTCCGCGCCGACCATCGCGAACTTCCACTCGCCCGTATTCCAACGGACGGACAGGACGTCGAGCGGATTCTTAAACTTGTACTGAGCAAGCCGCTCGGCCAGCGCGCCCTCCGTGTTCGCCGCCGGCGCGATGCCGGCCGCATCGTCGTCGGTATACAACGCGAACGCGTAGAACTGCTCGCCCGAATGCGCCGCGCGCAGATCGGAAAACGCCTTGGTGGCGGCCTCCTTCAAAACCTGGATTACGCGCGCGTCAGTGCTCATCCCACGTCACCACCGGATCCTTGTACTCGGCCGAATCCTCCGGCAATTCCGCAATGATCTTCTCGAGCTTCTCGACCGTCAGCTCCTCCTGCAGCACCTCGTTCACCAGCGCCACTGGCGCCGTCCCGCACGCCCCGAGGCACTCGAGCTCCACCAGCGTAAATCGGCCGTCGGGCGTCGTTTCCCCCAGGTCGATCCCCAGCCGCTTCTTGCAGTGACTCGTCAGCTCCCGCGACCCGCACAGCTCGCACGAGATCGACCGGCAGACCTGGATCAGGTACTTCCCCTTGGGCCTAAGCCAGTACTCCTCGTAGAACGTCGCCGTGTCCATGACCTCGGCCGGCGCGATCTCCAGGAGCGCCGCCACCTCTTCCATCGCCGGCACCGGGATCCACCCGTACTCGTGCTGCACCAGGTGCAGCGCCGGCAGCAGCACCGCCCGCTTCGTCGGGTACCGCGGGAAGTAGACCTCGGTCAGGTGACGCTTCATCTCGTCGGTCAGGTACGGCCCCCCCGCCGTCTCCACCTTCTTCCGACGATCCTCGACAATCCACGGCATAAGCAGACCCCGGTCAAAGTCTCACGAACGTGACGCCCCGATGATAGGGAGACGGGGGGAAAGCTCAATCCCCACTCGATAGCTGCAGGTCAGCGACCTGCTGACGCGTTCGCGCCCACCGACGCATCAGAACCCACCGCGCCCGCTCACCCCTCGATCCCCACTTTTGACATTTGGCATTTGCCTTTTGACATCTGCTACGGCACCACAATCTCCCCGCTCTTCACCTCCCCCGTCCAAACCCCGCTCGTCACCCCGCCATTCCCCTCCCCGTAATCAATGCGATCCTGCTGGTTCGAGTACACCGCCCAGAACCGCCCGCCACTGAACGTCGAGACCCCGAACTTCCCCGGCGTCAACCGAAACTCGAACTCCCGCTGCTCGCCCGGCCCCAGCGGCGCGATCGCCGGCTTCTTCGTCGGCCGAACCTCCGAAAACCGATCCTTCCCACCCGCCGCCGGCGAAAACACCGCCGCCACCCGCACGCTCTCGTCCCCCGCCAGCGGAAACACCGGCGACCCGAACGACGGCTCCCCCGGCCACATGAACTTGAGCTCCCCCTTCCCGACGTTCCGAACGACCATCGCGTAGTACACCGTGCTGGCCGACTTCCCCGCCGGCTCCCGTCCCGGCTCGTACGTCCGCCGGGCCACCCCGATCTGCAGCCCATCCCTCGCCTCGCCCCACGCGACCGCCTCGTCCGCGTACCCCGGCTTGGCGAACTTATCGACCTCCGCGCACCCGCCGAGCAACATCGCCACAATCGAGAACGCACTCACCACGCGCATCATGACCCCAGTTTAGCCGCGACCCGAAGGGCAAGCGACAGCGCCGCCCGAAGGCGAGCGCGTCGGGCGACAACTAGCGCCGATCACGAGTAGGGCCTCACGGCCGTACGCATGCCACCATCAACGGCGCCCGACCGTCCCACGCCCCTCACCAACCCGAACTTCTCCGAAAACACCGTCGCAAAACCAAACCCCGCCACCTGCCAGAACCACACGCTCGTCACCAGAAACCCCACGCCCAGCGCCAGCAACCCTAGGAACGAACACGCCAGCGCCGCCAGCGCGACGCCCCACGCCTTCCAGTACCGGCGCCCGCCCTCGGCCACGTGGGACAGCGCCCGCGCCGGGTTGAATATCTCCCGCGCCTCCAGCGAATGGCAGTAATGCGTCATGTACCCCGGCACCAGGATCGTGGCCCCCACCCACAACGCGCCGGCTAACCACCACAACCACCCGACCCCAACGCACCACGCCGCCACCCCGCAAACCACCGCCGGCCCGTGATACGCAGCCATCCCCAGAAACGTGACCGTCCCGTACTTCATCAACCGCGGATAATCCCCCCACGCCGGCCACGCCGAATCCCCCCGCTGCATCCGCCGCACCATCTCGATCCGGTGCCCCATGTTCAGCAGCCACCCCACCACCGGCACGAGGAGCAACACCGCCCCCCACACCACCTCCCGCCGCGCCACCCGCGACTGCAACGGAAACCAAAACGCATCCCGAATCGAAAGCGGCGTCCGAAGGTCGATAGCCACGAGATGCATCCTACCCGCACCCCCCTTCCCAAAACCGCGCGGACATCAAAAAGGGAGCCCAGCGACTTGTCGCGGGACGAAGACCAGACCGCGTTGCTTTCTCTGACGCCCCGCGCGTGGTGCGCGACCCCGCCCTACAAATCCTTCACCACCTTGCACCCCAGTGCCCCCGCAAACCTCTTCACCATCGCCCGCGCGTCCCGCGCATGGCTGATCCACACCGGCTCCCCCACCCGCACCTCGAACACCATCACCGGCTGCTCGTCCGCCCCCGTCACCGCGACCAGCACCGCCTTCTCGGCCTTCGCCCGCGCCGCCTCGATCACCCCCCGATCGGCCGTGAGCTCCCCGAGCTTCTCCAACAACTTCATCGCGCCGGCGCGCCCCTCGATCTTGTCGATCGCCACCCGGTCGAACACCTCGCACGCGATTCGCACGACCTCCATCGGCTCGGCAAACCCCTCCTCGACCGCCTCCTCCGCCCGCACAAGGATGCTCGTCTCGAACTGGTCCACCGCGCACCTCCCATTCCGTCAGATCACAAAAGGAGAGCCCAGCGACTCGTCGCGGGACGGAGACTAACGGCGCAGATTCTCGGACGTCTTCGAGTATTCCACGCACGCTGCAACATCATCGATTTCCGGGTCGGGTAGCTGCCGTATGATCTCGTCCTGAGTCATTCCCGCCTCCAACAGTTCCAAGACGTCGATCACCCGAATCCGCATCCCACGAACGCACGGCTTGCCCCCGCACTGCTTCGGATTCACCGTGATTCGGTCATTCAAGCGAGCCTCTCAGTCATTGAACGGACACGTCCGTCCCTGAACCTGCTCGAACTGGTGTACCCGGCAAAAGGCGCTGAACTTTACGGCCCCACGACCGCACCCCGGCGCGCGACACGGCACCTCGACCCGCTCAGTGCCTAGCGAGTCATAAAACGCGCGGTCCATTTTCGCCAACGCCACCTCGGGCGGTGGCGGTTCGGGCGCGTTTCGCTGAGGGAGAAATGCGTCGTGCCGGTAGTAGTAGACGAATGCTTCGAGACGGCCGTCGAACGTGTCGAGCTTCAGTGCCGATCCTGCACCACGCACGACATCGACGATCGTCGCGTCGTCCAAGGTGCCGTCGTATCCGATCGCGCCGAGCCGATCCTCCACCTCATCCGAATCGCCGGGCGCAATCATGTAGCCCAGCGTGTCCGCGCCCCACGACTGCCACTCGATCGGTAGAAACAGCCAGCCTGGCGAAAGATCGCTCGCGGAAGCGCGCGACAGGATCTCTTCAAGGCGCATTGGCTCGGGCAGTCCGCTCATCGTGAGTTCTCTTCCCCCCCTACCGATCCAACTCCGCCGCGATCACGTTAATGCTCCCCAACACCGCCACCACATCGCTCAGCATGTGCCCCTCGATCATCTTCGGAAACGTCTGGTAATTGATAAAAATCGGCGGCCGGGTCCGCACGCGCCACGGCACGTTCTCGCCCGCGCTGACGATGTAATACCCCAGCTCCCCGTTCGCCGACTCGATACAGTCGTACACTTCGCCGCGCGGCGCCGTGAACCCGCGGTTGGTCATGATCAGCTCGAAGTGCTGGATCAATCCTTCGATCGACGAATACACCTGATCCTTCGGCGGCAGGGTTTCCTTCCCCTCCGGCGACACGTTCACCGGCCCACCCGGGATGTCGTCGATCAGCTGCCGGATGATCTCGACCGATTGTCGCATCTCCTCCAATCGGCATAGATATCGCGCATACACGTCCCCCGTGTGCATGATCGGCACCTTGAATTTGACGGCCGAGGTCCCCTGCCCGTCCCAGTTGTCCTTGAAGCACAAATACGGGCTGTCCTTCCGCACGTCGCGCCGCACGCCCGCGGACCGCGCCAGCGGCCCGGTCATCCCCCACGCGATCGCGTCCTCCTTGCTGATCGCCCCGACGCCCTTCGTCCGGTCGATGAAGATCCGGTTCTTGTTCAGCAGCTTCTCCACGTCCTCCTGCGCCCGCGGGAGGTTCTCGTTGATCAGCTTCTTCACCATCCGCTTGAACACCGCCTCGTCCGGCAGGTCCATGTTCAGCCCCCCGACGCGCGTCCACGACGTGTGGAACCGCTGGCCCGACATGTACTCGACGATGTCGTAGATGACCTCGCGCTCGTTGAACCCGTAGATGAACGCCGTGAACGCCCCGAGGTCCAGCCCCGCCGCGCCGACGCACAACAGGTGACTCTGCAACCGCCCGAGCTCCCCCGCGATCGTCCGCAGCACCTTGCACCGCGGCGTCAGCTCGATCCCCATCAGCTTTTCCGTGGCCCCGTGCCACGCCAACTCGTTGTAGATCGGCGCGCTGTAGTCCATCCGGTCGACGATCGTCACGTACTGGTTGTAGTTCAGCGCTTCGCCGAGCTTCTCGAACCCGCTGTGCAAATACCCGATGTGCGGCTCGCATCGCACGATGCGCTCCCCGTCGAGCTCGAGCACGAGGCGCAACGTCGTGTGCGTCGCCGGGTGCTGCGGCCCGAAGTTCAGCGTCCACCGGTTGTCCCCGTCCCCCCCGTCGGCGCCGCTCCGCTCGCGAGGAAACAGTTCCGGCGACTCCTGCGTCAACGTGTAAGGCATGAGAATCAGCTCGCGGGAAGCGCGCGGGGGACGTGCGCGGCTTGGTCAGCTCTGCTGACCATGACCGACGCCGCGAACACGACCGTCGCGCGGACCAACCGGCGCGAAGTATACGCGCCTCGTTCCGCCTTTCACAATCCACCTCGGCCCCCTGACCGGCCCGCGCGCCAAACGAAACGCCCACGGAGCGCTCGCTCCGTGGGCGTTTCTATTGATGAGATGTACGAAGCGGAGCGCTTACGCGTTGCCGTTCGTCGCCGGCGCGAAGCCCGCGCACCCGCTGACCGGCGTGACCATCAGGTGCAGCGGCCGGTGCTGCGGGTGGCCGCACTCCTCGACCATCGTCTCGGGCGCCTGCTTCGACGTGCGGATCTGGATGAGCTGATTCTGGTGCTGCATGTCGTGCTCGCCGAAGTGGGCACACAGACCGCATTGACCGTCATGAACTGCTTGCATGGGAATCTCCTTCTGTGAGTTTCGTTGATCGAGTCCTAGCGAGCCGGATGCCATCACCCGCTGCTTGGCCTTCTGTTTTGACCCACTCATGATATCGCCGTTTACCGCCGTCTAAGCAACTGAAAACCCTTGTTAATCAACAACTTAGGATGAGACGCGGTCGCAATAGAATAGAGATTCACTCTTAATTTCTATTTATGGTCTGAAACGGAGAGTAATAAGGTGTTTGTTAGCAAATGGCGTGGCAATGTTGACGGCGTTCATGTGCGTCTGCGCTTGCTGGTGTTGCCGGGCACGACTAAATTTGCATCACCGCAATGTTCCACGTGGAACATCAACGACCCCCACCGCACTTTTCACAGCGAGCGGATGCATGTCCACGCCGCAACCTCCCAAAACAAAATCCCGTCTAGGCCGCGGTTTATCCTCTTTGATCTCGGTATCAGACTTGCCGATCGAAGCGGAGACCGGCGATCCGAACCAGCCGATCATCGCCCCCCCCTTCTCGACCCACCCTGTCGCCGACCGCCAAGGGTTCGAAGCGCCCCTCACGCGCACGCCCAGCGAGATTCCAGTCGCCACCATCGCGCCCAACCCGCATCAGCCGCGCAAGCAGTTCGATGAGGCCGCCATCGCATCGCTGGCCACCTCCATCAAGACCACCGGCCTCGTTCAGCCGATTATCGTCCGCGCTCTCCCGACCACTGACGGCGAACCACAGTACGAGCTGATCGCAGGCGAGCGCCGCCTGCGCGCCGCCAAGGCCGCCGGGCTCGCCACACTCCCCGCCATCGTGCGAGAGGTGGATGCGTTCACCCAAGCCCAGATGGCGCTGATCGAGAACATCCAGCGCGAAGATCTCAACCCGATCGACCGCGCCCAAGCTTACCGTGCGCTCATGGACCAACTCGGCCTCACCCAAGCCGAGCTCGCCGGGCGGCTCGGCGAAGAACGCTCCTCCATCGCCAACTACCTCCGCCTGCTTGATCTTGCCGAGACGGTGCGCGAGCATCTCCGATCCGGTGCGCTCTCCTTGGGCCACGCCAAAATCTTGGCCGGCGTAGCCGACCCTGTCGCCCAGGCAGCGCTGGCCGAGAAGACGGTTACCCAAGGCCTGTCAGTCCGAAATCTGGAGCGTCTGCTTCAAACGCCAGATGCGCCCACCCCCGCCAAGCAGGGGGTTGGCGACGCATCTGCGCACATTCGCGACTTGGAGAAGAACATCACTTCTACCCTCGGGATGAAGGTGCAGCTCCGCCAGGCCGCCAAGAAGGGCCAGGGCAAGCTCGTCATTCACTACTCGACGCTCGACCAGTTCGATAGCCTGCTAGACAAGCTAGGCGTGAAGGCCGAATAGTCCCCTGTTCCAAACGAACCCAAATCCGCCCCAATGTTCCACGTGGAACATTGGGGCGTTTCTTTGTTCCAATCCCCTGCACCACGATACACTGCCCACCATGGCGGACGACGATCCCGTCGATGTGCTCATCATCGGAGGCGGCCCTACAGGTCTCTTTGCCGCCTTCTATGCCGGAATGCGCGAGATGAAGACCCGTATTGTCGATTCGCTTCACGTATTGGGGGGTCAGCTCGCAACGCTCTACCCCGAGAAGTACATCTACGACGTGGCCGGCTTCCCCAAGGTGCTCGCGAAGGACCTTGTGGTGAATCTCATTCAACAGGGGCTTCAGTTCCACCCTACCGTGTGCCTAAACGAGCAGGTGCAGACGTTGGGTTGGGACCCTCCTGCCGGCCTCTTCACGGTGCACACATCAAAGCGCTGTCACATTGCCCGTTCGATCGTCATCGCGGCTGGTGTCGGTGCCTTCGACCCCAAGCGCCTCCCCCTGCCCGAGGCCGCCCGCTTCGAGGGCAGGGGGCTCCAGTACTCCGTCTCCAGCGTCGATGCGCTCGCGGGCAAGCGCGTGTTGATCATCGGCGGCGGTGACTCGGCCGTCGACTGGGCCAACACGCTGGCCGACCGAACCCAGTCGCAAGTCCTGATTCACAGGCGAGATGCGTTCCGCGCTCACGAAGACTCAGTACACCGGATGCGAAACGGGCCCACCCGCATCCTGACGTCCCACGAGTTGGTGGCGATCAAGGGCCAAGAGCGCGTCGAAGCCGCCGTCGTGCGCGATCACCGCGCTGGCGTTGACGAGCGGTTGCCCATCGACGTCATCCTGGTCAACATCGGCTTCCAAAGCACGCTCGGCCCGATCGCCCACTGGGGCCTGAACCTCGAAGGCTCGGCCATCAAGGTCGACAACACCATGCGCACGAGCCGCGATGGCGTCTATGCGGCCGGTGATGTCGCCAGTTATCCGGGAAAACTTAAGCTCATCGCCGTCGGCTTTGGCGAGGCGGCTACGGCTGTCAATCATGCCCGCAAGTTCATCGACCCCTCCGCCAAGCTCTTCCCCGGCCACAGCACGGATGTCATTCCGGGACGCGTCCGATAAGTGCTTGTCGAAGATTGACCAATATCAGGCCGGCAAGTTGACAGTCAGGGGCGAGGTGTAGCCCTGACACCCAATGGCATGCGTCCGTCGCGGCTGTGGCGGGAACGTCCTTAAGGCAGCTAGGCGTTTGACGGACGCGCGGCCGTTGACACGTTGCCAATCCTCACCGACAAGTGCCGCGCATGACGTCCACTGAGCTGGCACGCCGGATTGACCACACGATCCTCAGACCTGACGCGCAGGCGCACGAGGTGCACCAGGTCGTCACAGAGGCGGTGACACACGACTTCGCCAGTGTCTGCGTGGCACCAGCATGGGTCGGCAAGGTGTCACCCATGCTTGCCGGAACGGGCGTGGCGTGCTGCACGGTGATCGGCTTTCCCAACGGCACGAATCGGCCAACTGTCAAAGCCATTGAAGCCACGGCCGCTGTCAAAGAGGGGGCGACCGAGATCGACGTGGTGGCGTTCCTGCCGTTCCTCATCAACTGCGACGTTGACAGTGCCAAGCGCGAGCTGACGGAAATTGTCAGGGCCGCCCGCGCCGTTCGCCCGGACGTGACAGTCAAGGTGATCGCCGAGTCGGCGCTGCTCGTCAAACTGTCATCTGACACGGATCGCGTGATCGAGGCCGCGTGTCGAGCCGTCCGCGAGTCCGGCTGCGACTACATCAAGACTTCGACCGGCTTCCACCCGGCAGGGGGGGCGAGTGTGGACGTTGTCAGACGGATGAAGAAGTACGGCGAGGGGCTGCTCGTCAAAGCGTCCGGCGGGATCCGCGACCTGGCAACAGCCCTTGCCATGATTGACGCGGGGGCGGACCGCCTGGGAATGTCGGCGTCCATCAGTGTCATCAACGAGTTGGCAGGCGCGAGCGGGGTTGCCACTCTACCAGGCACTTATTGAGGTGAAGGCGCCGCCGTGCCAAGCACCGGCGTCGGACACGGTGCTGCCGGCCCGATTTTCCCCATAACCATTCTGACAGTCGGTGGCGGAGGGGGCGCGGCTGGTACAACTGCCACGCGCTTGCCAAAGAACAACGCTTGGACGCTCCCCGAAATCAGCGCGAGCGACACGGCCACCGTCGTCCACACCCGCCAGCGCCACCGGGGCGGTGTCTGCCGAAGGTACTCGAGGGTGAGGGGTTGTCCGTCAGCGCCCGCGGCGTAGCGGACGCACATTTTGTCCGCCGAGAGGCAGACAAGTCGCTCCGCCGCGCCGGCGGGCATGGCGGACAAATCGTGCACGTGCTTCTGGCAGTGCTGGCAGAATCGGACGGCGCCCTCGCCGCTCATCTGATCCCAGTCGGCGAGGCAGGGCTTCTCCACGCGCACGACGGACAGGGGGGTACGGTTGGACATCTGTCGGGCTCCGACAGCATTGGACGGCGGGGGCGGTGGGAAGTTCCTCGCCGCTTGGCGGAACAATCTGTTCGCCCGTGCGCCCGTTCGCGTGCTAATATCGGCGCGCGAGGTGCTCATGACACGAACGTGGTTGATCTTCACAGTGTGCGGCGTGCTCGTGGGGTGTCAGCCGACCGAGCAGCAGCAGGGGGGCGGGGCAGCGCTGGCGGACAAACCGCACTTGCCGGCGGCTTCGCGGCAGACGGCTCCGGCGTCGGACGAGTCGCGCCTGGCGACCGACAAAACTCCGGCCGTGGCGGACAAACCCGCCGCCGACGACAAGCCCGCGCTTCCCAAACCGCCGGCCGGGAAGGTCTCGCCGTACGTCATTCATATGCCCGGCGTGTCGGGCACGTCGATCGTCGACTACACGCTGCGCGACGGGATGAAGGCCGCGGGGTTCGACGGGCCGTTCGAGATCTTCGACTGGACGTGCGGCGACCCGGGCATTCCGGCCCTGCGCAACCGCAAGCGGAACGACGAGCAGGCCAAACGGATCGCCGAGCAGATCACCAGGCAGTTCCGGGCACACCCGGAGCAGCCGATCTACGTGACGTGCCACAGCGGGGGGGTGGGGCCGGCCGTGTGGGCGCTGGAAAAGCTGCCGGCCGACGTGAAAGTGCATAGCTTCGTCATGCTCGGGCCGGCGATCTCGCCGACGTACGACCTGTCGAAGGCGCTATCGCACGTGACGGACAAGGCGTACTGCTACTGGAGCCCGGCGGACGACTTCGTGCTCGGGACCGGCACGAAGCTGTTCGGGACGATCGACGGCCACCACGTGGAGTCGGCGGGGAAGGTCGCGTTCACGAAGCCGGCCGGGGCGGACGATAAGCAGTACGCCAAACTCGTGTCGCGGGAGTACGAGTCGGGGTGGTCCAAGCTGGGGAACGTGGGCGGACACATCGGGTGGATGGCCGAGGGGTTCGTGCGGATCGTGGTCGCGCCGGCGCTGACGGGGCGTGCGCCGACGGAGAAGGAAGTCGAGGAGGCGGCGAAGGCGGTCCGGCCGATGATGGACGTCCAGTGGCCGAAGTTCGATTTCGGGACCGGGCCGAAGAAGCCGGAGGGGGGGAAGTGATGGCCGGCGTTGAGAGTCAAATGTCAACGGTAGCAGATGCGGGCGTTGCGCCGGCGGATGCTCGGGGGCACGCGCGGTGGGCGCGGTGGAAGGTGATCCTGGCGTACGCGGTGATGGCGGGGCTGGCGGCGTGGTCGGTGTGGATGATCGACGCGCACGTGTTGCGGGTCGCGGCGGAGATGGGGGCGAAATGAGGGGGCGGTGCGCGGCGTTGGTGAGGAGCTGGCGCGGGACGACGGGGCGGGCGACGTCGCGACGCCGACCCGGCGGGCGACTCCGCGGGCCCTACTTCCGGTCTTTCTCCGCCTTCAGGCTCTCGTTGCTCCAGGTCACGTTGGAATAGATCGTGGTGCTCGTATCGACCTTGTCGGCGGCGGCCCACTCCAGGTTTCGGCGGCCGTCGATCAGGCGCATGGGAATCGTCTCGCCCTTGTCGGTCACGAGGGTCACGGTCTCGGTGACCGAGGCGGGGTCCGGCTTGTCGCCGGGGCGGTCGCCCGGGCGGGGCTTGGGCACCGAGTCGATCTTGTACTTGCCCCACGCCTTGGTGACTTCGACGGTGGCCGGGTGCGCGACGGCCCCGGCCGCGGCGGTGGGCGTGTAGGCGATGTTGATGTAAAGGAAGCGGCCGGAGGGGAAGAAGTAGTAGCGGGTCTGGGCGATCCCGTTCCCCGGGTCTTCGCCGCGGACGACGGTGTAGCGGGTGTTCAGGCTGCGGTACTTGACGTACGTCTCGAGGTGCTGGAAAACGGTCGCGCCGGGCAGGACGTTGTCGGGGGTCGTGTCTTCGGGCACGTCGCCGACCGCGGCGTTCTTGCCGGGCGTCTGCTTCCCGATCGGGAAGCGCTCCATCCAGCCCGCGTCCACGCGCAGCTTTTGCTCGTCGACGCGCGCGGCCTCGGCGACGACTTCCTTCGCAGACCCGGGCCGGCGGGCGTAGGCCATGGCGATGCCGTCCGCGTCGGTGAGGGTGAGGGATTCGCCGTCGACGACGATCTTGTACGGCCGCGCGGGGCCCTCGTTCGGGGTCAGGGTGAGGGTGCCCTTGCGCACCTTGAACGTGCCGATCTCGGTGATCGTCTGGTCGCCGATCTTGGCTTGGGCGACGTACCGCGCGTCGGGGAGCAGGACGATGCCGACCTCCTGGAACTCGGCCTTGTGGTTCCACTCGCCGGTCAGGTCGACGTCGCGGTCGGCCGCCCGGGCGGGGGCGGCGAGGAGCGGCAGCAGCACCGACGCGATAACGAGTGGGATCGTGCGCACGGGATACCTCCGGTTGGGCCGCAACGATTCCACGCCGCGCCCGTAAAGTCAAACGAATTAACGGGCATCGGTCGCAGAATCAACGACGGGCGGCCGGGGTCCCAGGGCGTGTCCGCACTCGGGGCAACGGTCGGGTGTGGCGCGGCAGTCGTAGCCGCACTTGGGGCAGTGGCCGGGCTCGCGGCGGGAGCGGCGGACGAGCTGGGCGGTGATCGACCACAGCGGCGGGACCGCGGTGGCGGCGGCGACCATCCAGGTCGGCAGGATGAGGTTCCGCTCGTCGCTGACGGCGTAGAAGTGGGCCTGTTCTATGCGGAACACGGTGGGCCGGCGGGTGTGGGCGAGGATGACGCCGGCGCGGTGGACGGTGTCGCCGGTCTGGCCCGGGTGGGGCGAGAGGACGCCCCAGCGGCGGGCGGTGCCTTCGGACTGGCCGGGCGTGTGACCGAACTTGACGGTGGGGCGCGGGGTGTAAGGGAGGACGGTAGGGGGCGGCGTCCGCCCGGCGATCACGTCGTCGATCTTCGGCGGCGCGACCATGTCGGCGCGCGGCCCGGCGATCGTGTGGCGGCGGAGGCCGAGCGTCCCGCCGCCGGACTCGAGGTAGAGCCAGTGGAACGAGTACCCGGCGTCGTCGGCGCGCTGCCAGGACCAGTAGACGAGGTCACCGGTCGTCCGGCCGCGGATCCAGAGGAAGGTGGCGGCGCAACAGAGCACGAGGGAGAGGGCGACGAGCGAGCGGCGGAGGATGCGGAGGGCGCTTCGCACCGGTGGGTAGCGTACCGCGCGCCACGTGGGCGTTGGGAGACGTGACGACGTTGTTACGGGAGGGGCCCCCAATGCTTCGCCGATCGTCGAGACTGTCATCCCGAGGAACGAGGGATCTGGCCAGGAGCGTCAAGGCCGTTCCGACGTTGGGGCTTCGTCCTCGAGCACAAACCGCCAACGTCGAGCGGGCCCCGACGCGCCGGCCAGATTCCTCGGAGCACCTCGGAATGACAGGGGGGACGTGCCCTGCGAGAACGGGCGGTTTAACAGCCCGTCATTGGCGAGGTCTCGTCAGGTCGTAGACCCGCGCCTGCTTTTCCGTGTCCGAGAAGACCGCGTGGTACGGCAGCTCGGCGGTCGAGTCGAACGGGTTCTGGGCGGGGTTGGCGAGTTCGATATACAAGTAGCGGAAGTTCCACGGCGGCTTGGCGAGCGCGTCGAACTGGCCGTGGTCGGCGAGGCCGCGGAACTCGCCCCGGCGGGCGTCGACGGACGCGGGGTAGCGGGACAGGTAGCCCTCGCCCATCGGGTGGCGGTGGCCGGCCGCGTGGAACATCGGGAGCGAGAGGTGTTGGCGGTAGGTCATGTCGATGACGGCGCCGGGCGGCTGGTCGCGGAGGGCGAGCGTCCACTTCGGGAACGCCGCCGGCACGGTCGCCTGTGGGCGGGGGAGGGATTCGAACAGCCAGAGGGCGAAGAGGGCGGCGAAGAGCGAGTTGCGCGTTGCGGGCCGCGCGTGGCGGGTGAGGTGTGTGAGCGTGACGGCGGCGACGATGGCAAGGGCGAGGAGGGTCATGGCCATCATGCGCATGGGGACGCCGGCCATCTTGAGGAAGGGGAGGGCGCGCTCGAGCAGGGCGTAGGGCATGTTCGAAGGCGCGGCGGGGTCGGGGTCGTACTTGCCGGCGACGTGCAGCGTGGGGCCGAGGGAGAACAGGAAGAAGAGCGTGGCGAGGGCTAACCATTGCCCATTGCCGATTGCCCATTGCCGATTGTCGGTCACGCGCTGGCGGCGAACGATGCGGTGGAGCGCCTTGACGACGCCGACGCAGAACAGTGCGAATAGCGTCCACGTGACGTACAGGGCGTGCTCGATGTAGACGAACTCTTTGCCGGCGTCGTCGGGGTCGGCGACGAGGGGCCGCCAGTGGGGGCGGGTGAGGTCGTGGAAGCGCCACTGCCACGCGGGGACGAGCGGGTCGACCAGGTCGGTCGACCAGGTGCGCGGGTCGTGGTTGTGGGTGAGGGGGTCGTGCTTGTTCAGGGAGAGGAGTTGGTACGCGAGCAGGCCGGTCGTGCAGCAGGCGAGGAGGGCGAAGAGGGGGAGGGCGGTGGCGAAGGCGCGGAGAGGGGGGGAGGGGGAGACAAGGGGAGGGGGCGATGTATTTCGACGATGGCGGATGGCGGCAATGAGGGGGCGGGGGAGTGTGAAGCCGGCGAGGATCACGCCGGCGAGGACGGTGTAGAACGTGAGGTGGTAGTCGGTGAGGGCGACGAGCAGGAGCGCGCCGGCGGCGTAGACGGCGGCTAGGACGCCGGGGCGCGTGAACAGGTGGATCAGCGCGAGCACGGCGAGGGGCACCCACTGGAGGGGGACGAGCTGGAAATGGTTGTGGGCGTGGGCGAAGTGGAAGTGGGAGAAGGTGAAGGCGGCGCCGGCGAAGAGGCAGGCGAGGTTGCGGGAGGCAAAGAAGGGAGGGGGGGATGAGGGGGTGGGGAGGGGCGGGGCGAGGTCAGTCACTCGCCGCGCGAGGAGGTAGGTGAAGTGGCCGGTGAGGACGAAGGAGGCGACGACGATCGTGTTGTAGGCCTGGTGGAGGGAGAGGCCGAGGGTCTGGAGGATCGAGCCGATCAGACCGGAGAGGGGGGCGAGGGTGTGGGCGTGGAGGGACGTGCCGGCGGGCCAGTGGAGGTGGGTGGTGTGCCAGGGGAGCTGGTGGAGGTTCGTCAACGCGTGGTGCGTCCACCAGAGGTTCCAGATGTTCTGGTAGCCGTCTTCGGAGCCGGCGAAGAAGTGGGTGTTGAAGCTCGTGACCAGCGGCCACGTGAGGGCGCAGTAGAGGACGAAGTAAAGCGCGGGCGGGGCGAGGGCGTGGAAAAGGCGCGCGGGCATGGTGGGATGGTAACGCGCGGCGCCGGGTGAAATGACGAATGTCGAAACTAGAAGTTCGAATCAGTGACGAAACACGAACGACGAACGGGCCCAATCCCGCGAGGTGCGTTCCCAACTGTCATCCCGAAGAACGAGGGATCTGGCTGGCGCGTCAGGGCCGCAACGATCCGGGTGATTGTTGTTCAGACGCCGATCGCCAACGTTGAGAAGGCCTCGTCGTTCGTGGCCAGATCCCTCGGAGTCCCTCGGGATGACAGCCCCACGCCTCATTCCACGCTCACCTACGCCCGCAACCCCGAGATCCCCCGGAACAGCAGGTACCAACCCAGCGCGAACGTCGCCGCGTAGACGATTCGGGTAAACAGCTTGTCGCTGATGCGCTTGTTCAGGTTCACGCCGAGGATCGCGCCGACGATGACCAGCGGCAGGAACTGGAGTGAGAACAGCGGGCTGACCTTCTCGAACAACCCGGCCTGGTAGTAGAACGGGAGCTTGGCGGAGTTGACGATCGCGAAGTAGACGGCGCCGGTGCCGACGAACGTCGCGCGCGGCAACTGCTGCGGGAGCAAATGCAGCGCGATGATCGGCCCGGCGGCGTGGGCGAGGGTCGAGCTGGCCCCGGCGAACGTGCCGACGGCGGTGGACTTGAGGAGGCTCGGCTGGTACGCGGGCGGGTTGTGCGTCGCCCGCCATTCGCGGTACCACGCCAGGCCGACGAGGAAGATCGACTCGGCGCCGATCTCGATGTTGATCAGCGCCTCGGCCAGCTGTTTCTGCTCGCTGAACCACTTGAGGAGCAGGGCGCCCAGCGCGATGCCGACGATCGTCCCGGGCATGAGCCGGCGGATGATCCGCCACGCCGGGGCCGTGCGCCAGTGGTAGATCGCGATGAAGTCGCCCGCGACGAGCAGGGGGAGCAGGAGGGCGAGCGCCGCGTCGGCGTGTTGGCCGGGCAGGTGCGCGTACCCCGTGGCGGCCATCGGCACGATCATCAGGCCGACGCCGGACCCGAAGCCGGACTTGGTCAGGCCGATCAGGAAGACCGCGAGCAGGATGAGGAGCCACCAGGGGGACATGCGGGAGGGGGATGGTACGGGAAAGCGGCAAACGACAACCGAAAAGACGTAAGGCGGGGGCGAGCCTCTACCCCGCGCCCGCGGCCGGCGACGTCGAAGGACACATCTGCTCGGTCAGCCGGTCGCGCTACTTTGCCGCCGCGGCCTTGGCGGCGATGGCGCGGATGGCGGGGTCGGAGTCGGTCGACAGCGGTTTGATGAGCGCCGCGGCCGCGGGGTCGGTGGGGGCGAGTTCGACGAGCACCTCGGCGGCGCGGCGACGGTACGAGTCGATGAAGAGACTTCCGCGCAGGGCGAGCGTCTCGGCGAGTGCGCGGCGGGCGCGGGCGAGGTCGTCGTTAGCCGCGCCGCCGGCGGCGCGTTGGCCGACGATCCGGTAGATCGCGCGGGCGGCCTCGGGCTTGGGCTCTTCGTACGTGCCGGTGAGCGCGGCGCGCAGCGCGGGCAGGGCGGCCCTGGCGTCGGGGCCGATCTCGGCGAGCGCCTGGGCGACGTAGGTCTGGGTGTGGTCGGAGCGGGACGCGAAGCCCTTAATCAGGGCGGCGACGACGTCGGGGCGGGCGGACTTGATCCGCCCGAGGGCGTGGGCGGCGGGCCACTCGGGGCCGTCGTTGTCGGAGACGGCGGCGGCGAGGAGGGGGGCGGCGAGGTCGGCCTCGTTGCCGACGCGCCAGAGGGCCTCGGCCGCGGCGACGCGGGCGGCGGGGTCGGTGTCGGTCTTGGCCCGCTCGCGGAGCCGCGCGAGGGCCGGGCGGGCGGCGTCGCCGAACTCGGCCAGCGCGGTGGCGGCGGCGGCGCGGATCTGCTCCTCCGGGTCGGCGAGGCGGTCGGTCAGGGCGGCGACGACCTCGGGCGTCGCGGCCTTGAGGGCTCCGAGGCCTAGCGCGGCCTCGCGGCGCGCCGGCATGTAGGCGTGGCCGAGCGCGGCGCGGAGGGCGGCGACGGCCGGGGGGAGCGGGCGGCCGACCTTGGCGAGCGCGCCGGTCGCGCCGTACGCGGCGAAGGCGTCGGTCCCGGCGGCGAGGCGCGCCAGGGCGGGTATTGCGGCGGCGGCGGTCGCCTCGTCGGGCAGGCCGATCCCGGCCAGGGCCTCGGCGGCGTTGGACGCGGTGGCCGGGTCCCCTAGCGCCTTGACCAGCGCGGGGACGGCGGCGCGGGCGTCGGGGCCGATCGCACCGAGCGTGCGGGCGACGTCGGACCGGACGATGTGGGCGGCGAGGTCGGCCGCGATCGGCGCGGCCGCCGGGCCCATTTGCTCGAGCGCCGAGATCGCGGCGTCGGCCCCGACCGGGTCGCCGTCGGCTCCGGCGATCAGGCGGACGAACAGGTCGCGGCAGTCGGGCCACGCGATTTGGGCGAGGGCGCGGACGACGTTCGTGCGGTCGCGGCTGTCGGTGATCGTCTTGTCGGCGGCGAGGGCGGACAGGCGGGGTAGTGCGGCCTTGGCGGCCGCGGGGCCGGCCGACCCGAGTAGCGCGGCCCCGCGGGTACGCAGGTCGGGGTCGGGCGAGGCGAGGAATTCGAGGGCAGGGGGGATGACGAGGTCGGGCGGGGGGGCGACGGCGACCAACGCCTTGGCGAACTTGTCGCGGTCGAACCGGTCGTTGTTCTTGATCGCCGCGAGGAGCGCCGGCGCGGCCGCAGACGCGCCGGGCCCGAGGTCGTGCAGGCACTCGGCGGCGGCCGACGCGCGGAGCCCCTCGCCGTTGGCCGGCGCGAGGAACCAGACGAGGGTGGGGACGGCGTGGCGCTCCTCGCCGAGCTCGCGCAGGCGGCGCATGGGCTCTCCGTGCCCGATCGCGATGCCCGCAGTCAAGTCGCGCTTGAGCCGCCCGACAATCGCCTGGGCCTCGGCGCTCGGCGGGGCCGAGGGGTCGGCGGCGCCCGCGGAGAGTGCCGCCGCCACGGCCGCGATGGCGACCGCCCACACGACCCGCGCACCCCGTACCTCGGAAAGCTGCATATGTCGAGTTCCACAAAAGAAGTGAGCCGGACGTTCCCGCGGCATTCTACCAGCATCCGGCCGCTCGGCGAGCCCCGTCAGCGGTGGGAAGCAGGGCGCGCGTCGACGGCCGGTATCGGTGCACACCGCCCCGCGGTACCATCGCCCCCATCCACTCGGGAGGTTTCCCATGCGAACCGGCGCGCTCGTCTCGTGTTTGGCGGTCCTCTTGTTCGGCGCCGCCGCGCGCGGGGACGACAAGCCCTTCCCCAAGGCCGCGGGCTACACCGGCATCTGGTTCACCCTGGGCCAGAAGTCCGAGCACGGCGACAAATATTCCGGTGGCCTCGCGACCTACACGACGAGCCACACGCCCATCGCGATCTACGCGCCCAAGGTCAACAAGACCTTCTTCGTCTACGGCGGCACCGTCCCCGGCAAGCGCCACCTGCTCGCGATGGCGTCGTACTTCGATCACGCGACGCAGTCGTTCCCCAAACCCACGATCGTGCACGACAAGCAGACGGTCGACGACCCGCACGACAACCCGAGTCTGGCGATCGACGAGGCCGGGCACGTGTGGGTGTTCGTCGCGGGGCGCGGGAACGTGCGGCCGGGGTTCAAGTACCGGAGCACGAAGCCGTACGACGTGGATTCGTTCGAGCTGGTGGAGACGAAACAGAAGATGGCCTACCCGCAGCCGTGGGTCGTACCGGGGAAGGGGTTCTTCCACTTTTACGTGCAGTACACGAAGGGGCGCGAGCTGTACTTCGAGACCAGCGCGGACGGGAAGACCTGGGGCGAGACGCGGAAGCTGGCCGGGTTCGGGGGGCACTACCAGACGACGCTCCTCCGCGGGCAGTCGCTCTACACCGCGTTCAACTACCACCCCCGCGGGAACGTCGACAAGCGGACGAACTTGTACTTCCTCAAGACCGACGACATGGGGAAGACCTGGACGACGGCGGGCGGCGACAAGGTCGAGATCCCGCTGAACGACAAGAAGAACGCCGCGCTCGTGCGCGATTACGAGGCCGAGGGGCGGATGGTGTACATCCAGGACGTGTCGGCCGACGCGGCGGGGCAGCCGGTGGTCTTGTACGTCGAGAGCGGCGCGCACAGGCCGGGCCCGCAGGAGACGCCGCGGACGTGGCAGATCGCGCGGTACCACGACTCGACGAAGCAGTGGGCGTTCACGAAGGTGTGCGAGTCGACGAGCAACTACGACGTCGGCGCGCTGTACGTCGAGGCGGGCGGGCCGTGGCGGATCATCGGCCCGACCGAGCCGGGCCCGCAGAAGTGGGGCACCGGCGGCGAGATCGCGCTGTGGGAGAGCACGGGCGACGGGGCGGGGTGGAAGAAGGTCAGGCAGATGACGCAGAACAGCCCGCGGAACCACTCGTACGTCCGCCGGCCCGTCGGCGCGCGGGCGGACTTTTACGGCATCTGGGCGGACGGGAACGCGGACGAGTTTTCCGAGTCGTTCCTGTACTACTGCAATCGCGACGGCGACGTGTTCCGGCTGCCGGCGGTGATGGACGGGGCGACCGGCAAAGCGGAGCGGGTAAAGTAGCGCGGACGAAACGTGAAACCTGACAAAGGGGTATGAGGGAGCCCAGCGACTTGTCGCGGGACGGAGACCAATCAGCGCAATGCGCGCGGAGGGAAACTGTGATCAAGTCGAATCTGTTGGTGTTGTTGTCGGTCGCGCTCGTCATCGGCTGCGACGAGCAGCGCGTCGCCAAGCCTGCCAAGCGGGAACAGGCTGCCCCGCAGACGCTAGTGGAGGCGCGCCGCGGCGTGAAGCCGCCGACCGGTCCGCAAACCGGCCCGCGCGAGCCCGTCGCGACGCCGCCCGCGAATCTGTTCAAGATCGTGAAGTACCCGTCGCCCGTCGGCGATCTGCCGGCGTACCTGAGCGTCACGCCCGGCGACGGCCAGCGCCGCCCGGCGATCGTCTGGATCACCGGCGGGGACTGCAACACGATCGGCGACGTGTGGAGCCCGGCGCCGGCCGAGAACGACCAGAACGCGACCGCCTTGCGCGAGGCGGGAATCGTGATCATGTTCCCCACGCTCCGCGGCGGGAATGACGCGCCCGGCCGGCGCGAGGGGTACCTCGGCGAGGTCGACGACGTGCTCGCGGCCGCAGACTTCCTGGCCAGGCAGCCGGGCGTCGACCCCCAGCGGATCTACCTCGGCGCGCACAGCACGGGCGGGACGCTCGCGCTGCTCGTGACCGAGTGCTCGCCGCGGTTCAAGGCGGTGTTCAGCTTTGGCCCGGTCGGCGACGTGTCGGGCTACGGCCCCGAATACCTGCCGTTCGACGCGACGGACGCCAAGGCCGTCTCGGTGCGCTCGCCGATGTACTGGCTTCCCGACATCAAGAGCCCCACGTTCGTGATCGAGGGCGTGAACCAGGGAAACGTGGACTCACTGCGGGCGATGAAGCGGGCGACGGACAACCCCGCCGTGCGGTTCTACGAGGTCCCGGGGGCCAACCACTTCAGCGTGCTCCGGCCCGTGCAGAAGCTGCTGGCGAAGAAGATCCTGGCCGGGTCGGTGGAGGTGACGGAGGAGGAAGTGCGGGCGGCAATGCGCGGGAGATAGCGTCAGCTCGGCACCGCGGACCACGTAGGAGACGGTGATGGATCACAACGACCGCATGGCGGCGGCAAGGCGCTCTCTCGACGGCCTCTCCGTCGGCGACGCGTTCGGGGAGTGCTTCTTCCCGCTCGCCACGGACCCGCTTTCGTGGGAGCTGCACCTGTCGACGCGGACGCTTCCGAACTGGCGCTGGCGGTGGACGGACGATTCCGCGATGGCCGTCAGCATCGTGGAGGTGCTGGACCGGCAGGGGGTGATCGACCAGGACGACCTGGCCCAGACCTTTGCGAGGCGGTACGCGTGGGACGACCGCCGCGGGTACGGCGGGACTGCGCACGGCATCTTGATGGCGATCGGCGCGGGAGGGGACTGGCGTGAAGTCTCGCCCGCCGTACTGAGTGGGATGGGCTCGATGGGCAACGGCGGGGCGATGCGGGCGGCGCCGATCGGGGCGCACTTCGCGACGGACGGGCCGTCGATCGTGGCGGAGCAGGCGCGGTTGTCGGCCGAGGTGACGCACGCGCACCCGGACGGGCAGGCCGGCGCCGTCGGGGTCGCGCTGGCGGCGGCGTGGGTGGCGTTGAACCCGGGCGCGGGTGTCGACGCGTGGGACGCGCTCTTTGACTACGTTTTGGCGCACATGCCCGACTGTCAGACGCGGGCGCGCGTCGCGCAGGCCCGCGCGATGGGGCCGAAAATGTCGGCGCAGACCGTCGTGGCCGCCGTCGGCAACGGCTCGGGCATCATCGCGCCCGACACCGTGCCGTTCTGCATCTGGAACGCGGCCCGGTGTCTCGGGCAGTTCGAAGAGGCCATGTGGACGACGGTCGAGGCGGGCGGCGACATGGACACGACGTGCGCGATCGTCGGCGGGATCATCGCCGCGGAGGAACGGGGAGCGCCGCCGGCGGAGTGGTTGGCTCGGCGGGAGCCGCTTCCGGATCCAGTGTGAGGAGAGCCTCCATGGCGCGTCTGGACGCGCCCCGCAAGCGGGGCGGCTACAAGAGGTCAGTAGAGGTCCTTGGGCCGGGCGAAAATCAGCTCGGCGGAGCGCAGCGTGTTGCGGAGGAGGATGGCGACGGTCATCGGGCCGACGCCGCCGGGGACCGGGGTGATGTGGGCGGCCCTTTTCGCGACCGCGTCGAAGTCGACGTCGCCGACGGTCTTGCGCGTGCCGTCGGGCTGTTTGACGCGGTTGATGCCGACGTCGATGACGATCGCGCCCTCGCGGACGTGGTCGGCGGTGATCAAATTCGGCTTGCCGACCGCGACGACGACGATGTCGGCCCGGCGCGTGTGGGCGGCGACGTCGCGCGTGGCGATGTGGCAGAGGGTGACGGTCGCCATTTCCTCCGCGAGCAGTAGGGCGATCGGCTTGCCGGCGATTTCGGATGCGCCGACGATGACGGTCTCGGCCCCGCGCAGCGTGACACCGGTCGACTTGATCAGCTCGACGGCGGCCAAGGCCGTGCACGGGGCGATCAGCGTGTGGCCGTAGACGACGTACCCGATGTTGGCGGGGTTGACGCCCTCGACGTCCTTGACCTGGTCGATCCTGTGCTGGAGCTCGGTCGCGTCGAGGTGGGCCGGGAGCGGCAGGTGGAGCATGATCCCGGTGACGGACAGGTCCTTGTTCAGGCGCTCGATGGTGTTGGCGACCTCGTCGAACGTCGCGTCGGCCGGGAGCGTGAGCAATTCGTAGTCGATCCCGACCGCGGCGCACGTCTCCTTCTGCCGCTGGGCGTACAGCTCGCCCGCGGGCGTGGATCCGACGAGGATGGCGGTGAGGTGGACGGCGCGGCCCTGTGCGGCGAACCGGGCGACGCCGGCGCGCACCTGCTCGCGGATCTGGTTCGCGAGCGCGGCGCCGTCGATGATGCTGGCCATAAGACCGGGCGATTATACGGAAACCCCGGCGGCTGTCGTTATCGGTGGGGGATTATCCGTGCGAGGCGCGGGTGAAGATGGGCGGGGTGTGCGGGCGACACGGTGGGCCCGAACGGTTTTCAGATCGCCACAGAGCTCACAGAGCCACAGAGGGAGAGAGAGGAGTTGAATTCAGGGAGCCCGGCGACTTGTCGCGGGACGGAGTTCAGGGGCGCGTCATGTCGAGCGACGATCCGCCTTGTCGCGCATCGCGCCGCACTCGGGGCAGCGGTCGGGTGACGCGCGGAGGTCGTAACCACACTCGGCGCAGCGATTGGCGAGACGGCGGCGCGCGGCCCGGCGGCGACGAAGGAATCCGAGGAGCCCGATGGCCGGGAGAAGGGCGGTCGCCGCCGCGACAGACCAGTAGGGGGCGTTGACGACCCGGGTGGACGAGCCGTCGCGCGATTGGTGCACGGAGTATGCAAAGCCCAAGCGCTCCCACATTGATCGGGGGCTGCTGGCGCGAATGAGGTCGAAGACGAGGGCGCCGTCGGCGTCGTCAGTCGTGTGGACGACGCCGGTCGTTATGCCGGGCGCCGGTTCCGCGAGCTCGAGGTTCGAGTCTACCAAGGTGACCTCGCCGGCCGACGACCGAACGGTGGACAGGCGGACCGTCTTGCCGGCGGCATCCGCCCACCGCCACAGGTCGGCGACGAGGTGGCTGCGCACCCACATCGTGCAGGCGGCGAGGCAGAGGAGCGTCGAGAGCGCGACGAGGGTGCGCTTCATGCGGGAAGTGTACCGCGCGAAGCGACAGGACAGCTGCACCGCAACGCGTTGCTGACGCGCCGTCTGGAATAGGAAGACCGTTTTCCACAACGGCGCGTCGGCAGGTCGTTGACCTGCAGCTATTGATAGATGGCGCGCGTGTGCCGCGCCGCCCTAGTGCCCGCGCGCCTTGCGCGTCGCCGCGGCTTTCTTGGCGCTGGCGCTGCGCGCCGCGGCCGACCGGTTCGACGACGCCGCGCCGCCCTTCTGGCCGCCGCGCTTGCTCGACACGTTCGTGTCGGCCTTGCCCCGGCCCGAGCCCGACTTGTTCCCGCCGCCCGATTCCTTGTTCACCGTCGCCCACGCCCGGCGGGCGGCCTCCTTCGGCGACGCCCCGCGCTTCTCGTACCCCTCCTCGATGTGCTCGGCCTTGCGCTTCTGCTTGGCGGTGTAGCTGGACTTGTCACCTTGCGGCATGGTTGCTCCTTTCGCCTGCCGACTTGGCCCGCAAAGAAAGTGCCGGGGCCCGGCCGTCCGCCTCCGGAAAACCGGTAAACAAACCCCAGTCGGAGGTCGCCCCCGGGTTGATCGTCCGTGGCCCCGCCCCAATGATGCTGACGATGAAGATCTACACCAAGACCGGCGACGACGGCACGACCGGCCTGTTCGGCGGGGGGCGCGTGCGCAAGTCGGACAAGCGCCTGGCCGTCTACGGCACCGTCGACGAGCTCAACGCCGTGCTCGGCGTCGCCCGCTGCGCGCCCGCCGGCGACGAGCCCGTCGCCGACATGCTCAAGCGCGTGCAGAACGAGCTGTTCGTCGTCGGGTCGCACCTGGCCACCCCTGAAGATTCGCCCCACGCCGCCAAGCTCCCGCCCCTGGACGACGAGATGGTCCACCGGCTCGAAATGGAGATCGACTCGGCCGAGGAGCAGCTCGAGCCGTTGCGTCAGTTCATTTTGCCCGGGGGGGGCGAGATGGCCGCCCGCCTGCACCTGGCCCGCACGGTCTGCCGGCGGGCCGAGCGACTGGCGGTCGATTTCGCGATGGACCGCCCGATCCCCGAACTGATCGTGACCTACCTCAACCGCCTGAGCGACTGGCTGTTCGTCGTCGCCCGATTGGCGAACAAACGGGCGGGGGTAGCCGATATCTTATGGGAGAAGTGACGCGCGGTCCCGCCGCTTGCGGCTTAGCGACAGGGAAAACCAACCGCATTCCCTCGCGGACTCGTATAATCACGTAACGGCAGTTCCCCATGGACATGCGCGACGCGCGAATCATCGAGTTGGACCCGGTCGAGGCGCCGCGGACGTCGGCCCTGATCCTGGTCGCGTTCGTCCTGATGGGCGTCGGGTTCGTGCTCGTCAACTGGGTCTTCACCGACAGCGACGAGCACTACTACGACTACTCGAGCTGGTCGGAAGACGAGGCCCCGCGCGACGACCTGACGTGGTACTACATGATGCCCAGCGTCGTCCGCGACGAGGGCGAGAAGAAGGCCGAGAAAAAGACGTTCGAAACCCTCGCCGACCACATGCGCAAGCGCGAGGAGGCGATCAAGAAGCGGACGAAGGGCCCGGGCGGGAGCGAGGCGTACCAGGCGTCCAAGGCGCTGATCGACGCCGGCCGGGCGGCCACGCCGCGCAAGCCGGTCGAGGCGGGCGAATCGGTCATCGGCGGGAAGACCGCGGACCCGGGCGGGGTCGTCGTCCCGGGCGCCGCGAAGCAGCCGGAGTGACCCGCGTCCTCTTCACGCCGAGCCCGTCCTCCCTCTCCCGGCCGCGCCAGTCTCTATCCGTTCGCGCAATACCCGTCCTCGCGGCGGGGAGAGGGCGGGGTGAGGGGTGAATGACCAGATGCGCGCGACACGCGCGAACGTTCATAGCCTCGCCATCGCGTTCACGGGAATCACAGTGAAACGTGCAATGCCGTTCGTGCGGGGCGACGTGCGCCATTCGGAAAACCGCCCCTCACCCCCGCCCCCTCCCCGCCGCGAGGACGCATGTCGGGCTCGCCGCACGCACTGGCGCGGCTGGGAGAGGGAGGACCGGCGTGGACCCTCCCGTCGTCACTCACCCAGCGTGAAGAACCGCCGGATGCGCTGCAGCAGATCCCCCTGCGCCTCGCTCATCCGCCGGCGCTTCGCGTCCTCGTTCAGGTCTTCGCGCACGGCGTCGAGCTCCGTTCTTCTACGGGCCAGGATGCGGGCGACGTCCTCGGCGACCTCCGGCCGGCTCGCCAGGATCGGTTCGAGGTCGGCCTTGTCGATGCGGTAGCAGGTGCTGTCGGTCGTGGCGACGACGGTCGCCGTCCGCTCGCCCCCGGTCATCAGGCCCATTTCGCCGAAGAAATCGCCGGGGCGGAGGTCGGCGACGTGGCGCGAATCGCGCCCGCCGCCGTTGTCGGCCGCGACCTTCACCTCGGCCCTGCCGGTCACCAGCAGGTAGAGCCAGTCGCCGCGCGTGCCCTGCCGGGTGATCGTCTCCCCGCGCACGAACGGGGCCGTCTTGATCCGCCCGGCCAGCTGGTGGCGCTCGTCCTCGGTCAGCGGGGCGAACAAATCGACGGCCGCGATCGCCGCCGCGCGGTCGGCCAGTTCCTCCCCGGCCTTGCGCTCGCGCCGGGCCGCGTCCTGCTCGGTGAAGAACACCTGCTGGGCCGGCATGGATGGCGGGATGTCCGCCCGGCGCAGCGCCCCGTAAATCACCGCCCGCACCATCGAGTCGGCCCCGTCGTTGCTCGCGATGTTCGTCAGCCAGTAGCGCACGGCGTACGTCGCGTAGCTGTCGCGGTACTCGGTCATGACGCACTGCGGCGCCGGCTCGCGCGCGGCGTCCGGCAGTGCCCCGGCCGCGGCCTCGGCCCGCAGCGCCGCCTCCACCGCGTCGATCACGCGCGTCGGCGAGTGCCGGTAGTCCACGTGAAAGAGCACGCTCTGCCGCCGCTGCGTCGGCTGGCCCGTGCGCCGACCCAGCACCGTCACCTGCGACTTGACGATCGCGCTGTTCGGGATCAGCACCGTGTCCCAGTTGCGCGTCTCGACGGCCGTGTGCCGCCAGCGGATCTGGACGACCCGCCCCTCCGCGTCACCGACGCGAATCCAGTCGCCCACCCCGATCGACCGGTCGAGCTGCACCGCCATCCCGCCCATGATGTTGCCCAGCGTGTCCTGCAGCGAGAACGCGATGACGGCCGTCAGCACGGCCGAAGTCGCGACGATCCCGGTCAAATTCACCCCCGCCCCCGAGAGCAGCGCCACGAACACCACGATGTACGTGACCGCGATCAGGATGTCGGACACGATCGCCGGCGGCCGCAGCCGCACGGCCGACAACAGCACGTCGAACAGCAAGACCGCGGCCACGTTGATGATCGCCGCCCCGAGCAACAGCTGCCCGACGAACCGTGTCCACCGGTATGCCGCGCCGTCGACGGGGAAGCCGTCGGTCAGCAGCGCCGCGGCGACCACCAGCGCCCCGGCGGCTCCGATAAAAAGCAGCAGGGCGGTGCCGACGCGCTTGCGCTGCCGCGGCACCCACGCCAGCAGCACCGCCGACATCGCGATAAACCCCGCCGCCAGCCACGGCATCGCCGTCCCGATCCCCAGGGCGGTCTGCAGGTTCTGCGCGAACCCCTGCGCGAGTTCGAGGAACCGGGATGTGGCCACGATGTCGGTCATGCGTTCTTAACACCGTATCGGACGGCCGGACGTGGGGGGATGAGGTCTGTAACGCAGGTACCGCGCATGACGACAACCTGAGGGGCGAGGACGTCCGTTGCATCGCGTCCCCCCCGTCCTTACGATGCCCCGTCCGGTCGACGTACGACCGT
>DASPKW010000087.1:0-16184 GCA_035627895.1 Tepidisphaeraceae bacterium
TAGTGCTGGCGGTGACCTACTTTCCCGCTGACGCAGTATCATCGGCCCCGCGGGCTTAACGGCCGTGTTCGGGATGGGAACGGGTGTGACCCCGCGGGTATGGCCACCAGCGATCACCCGGCCGAGGCTTATCGCCCCGGCCGGGCGTGATTGCCGTGAATCGAGGTTCAACGCTACTCGGGTTTTCTTCTTATCGATTGCTCAGTGTGCAGGTTCGCCGAGTGCCGCCACCGCCCATCCCTCGCCGGGATGGAAGTGGGCGTCTCTGTCGAACAACTTTTCGGACGTGAATGACTCGCTTCGATCGGCTGGCCCGGCCACGCTTGTTACACGCGGCGGGAGTCGACAAAAGCGGCCAAGCGATCGACCGTTAGTACCGGTAACCTCAAGGCCTCTCAGCCCGTACAGCTCCGGCCTATCAACCGGGTGGTCTACCCGGGGTCTCTCGGCCAGTAAAGGCCACGGAACCCTCGTCTTGGCATAGGCTTCACGCTTAGATGCTTTCAGCGTTTATCCGTTCCCGACATGGCTACCCGGCCGTGCCGCTAGCGCGACAACCGGTACACCAGGGGTCGGTCCAACTAAATCCTCTCGTACTATAGTTGAGGTGCCGTCAAGGTTCCTGCGCCCACAGCAGATAGGGACCGACCTGGCTCACGCCGGTCTGAACCCAGCTCGCGTACCGCTTTAATTGGCGAACAGCCAAACCCTTGGGACCGCCTTCAGCCCCAGGATGCGATGGGCCGACATCGAGGTGCCAAACCTCCCCGCCGCTATGGACGCTCGGGGGAGATCAGCCTGTTATCCCCGGGGTACCTTTTATCCGTTGAGCTATGGCGCTTCCACACGCGACCACAGGATCACTTGGGCCTGCTTTCACATCTGTTCGGGCCGTAGCCCTCACAGTCAAACGGGCTTCTACCCATGCGCTCGACAGCCGATTGCCAACCGGCCTGAGCCCGTCTTTGCACTCCTCCGTTACTCTTTCGGAGGAGACCGCCCCAGTCAAACTGCCCGCCTAGCACGGTTCCCGATCCGGATTCACGGAATCGGGTGAGATGACGAATGCGAACAGGGTGGTATTTCACCGGTGGCTCCCCGCTCGCCGGAACGAGCGGATCGACGCCTCCCACCTATCCTACGCAGTTCACAACCGGCATCAGTACCAGGCTGCAGTAAAGGTCCACGGGGTCTTTCCGTCTTGCTGCGGGAAGGCGGTATCTTCACCGCCACTTCAATTTCACCGAGTCTGCGGTCGAGACAGCGCCCAAGTCGTTACGCCGTTCATGCGCGTCGGAACTTACCCGACAAGGAACTTCGCTACCTTAGGACCGTCATAGTTACGGCCGCCGTTTACCGGGGCTTCGGTCGCCAGCTTCGGGGCGAACCCCTGACCGACTTCCTTAACCTTCCGGCACCGAGCAGGCGTCATTCCGTATACGTCCTCTTACGAGTTGGCACGGAACTGTGTTTTTGATAAACAGTCGCCCAGGCTGCTTCTCTGCGCCCTCTCCAATAAAGGAGGAGGGACCACTTCTCCCGAAGTTACGTGGTTAGATTGCCTAGTTCCTTAACCGCAGTTCTCTCGAGCGCCTGAGGATACTCTCCTCGCCTACCTGTGTCAGTTTTAGTACGGGCGACCACGTCGTCCACCCAGCACTTTTCTCGAGCCATTCGCCACGGACTTCGGGAACAAAGTGCCCTCGAGTCTTGCGACAACTCCCACGACTAGTCGGGAGATCCGCCTTGAATGACCGCATGCTGGGGTTCAACCTTCGTGGCCGGCGCGGGAATATTAACCCGCTGGACATCGTCTACGCCTTTCGGCCTCGACTTAGTACCCGGCTAACCCTGGGCGGATTTACCTTCCCCAGGAAACCTTAGGCTTTCGGCGCGCAGGATTTTCACCTGCGTTATCGTTACTCATGCCGGCATTCTCACCCGCACGCGCTCCACCACTCCTCACGGTATGGCTTCGACGCGGCGTGCGGCGCTCTCCTACCACGAACGGCCGCAAAGCCGTTCGTCCGCTGCTTCGGTATTCAGCTTATTCCCGATCATTTACGGCGCTACCGTTCTCGACCAGTAAGCTATTACGCACTTTTTAAATGGTGGCTGCTTCTAAGCCAACATCCTGGCTGTCACCGAACGATAACTTCCTACCGAACTGAGCTGAATTTCGGGACCTTAGCAGGCGGTCTCGGTTGTTTCCGTTTCGACCGCGAAGATTATCCCTCGCGGACTCACTCCCGGGATAGACTCATGAGTATTCGGAGTTTGATAGGGGCGTGTAGGCGGGTAGCCCCACGTCCCCTTTCAGTAGCTCTACCCCTCATGAGTAGTTCCCCGAGGCTGCCCCTAAAGGCATTTCGGAGAGAACCAGATATCTCCCCGTTTGATTAGACTTTCACTCCTCCCCGCAGGTCATGCCAGAACTTTTCAACGTTCACGGCTTCGAGCCTCCCGACCCTGTTACGGGTCGTTCACTCTGCCCACGGGTAGATCACGGGGTTTCGGGCCTATTGCCAACGACTTGACGCGCGTTTCGCACTCGCTTTCGCTACGGCTGCACGAATTTCCTCGTTTAGCCTTGCCGCGGACAATAACTCGCCGGCCCATTATGCAAAAGGTACGCCGTCACCCGTTGCTGTATTGCTACAGCCATAGGGCTCCGACCGCTTGTAAGTGCAGGGTTTCAGGTACTTTTCACACGGCTCGTCGCCGTACTTTTCATCGTTCAATCGCCCTACTCGTTCACTATCGGTCATCGAGGAGTATTTAGCCTTGGCCGGTGGGCCGGCCGGATTCGCGCGGGGTTCCACGAGCCCCGCGCTACTCTGGTACGCCTCTCGACGCCTATCTCGCCCGTCACCTACGGGACTGTCACCCGCTGTGGTCGGCCTTTCCAGGCCGTTCGGTTGGGCTACTTCGGCTCGAGGCGCCCGCAACCCCGGGGCGAACCCCGGTTTGGGCTGTTCCGCTTTCGCTCGCCGCTACTGACGGAATCGATGGTCTCTTTCTTCTCCTGCGGGTAATGAGATGTTTCAGTTCCCCGCGTTCGCTCCGCACCGCCTATGCGTTCAGCGGTGGGTAACGGCGGGTATGAGCCGCCGCTGAGTTTCCTCATTCGGACATCCACGGGTCAACGCCCATTTGCCGGCTAACCGTGGCTTATCGCAGGCTGTCGCGTCCTTCGTCGCCTCTCGATGCCAAGACATCCACCCTGCACCCTTAGTAGCTTGACCGCCCTTGTCGAACCCCGCCAATCGCGCTTCCCAGGGCTGGGAAGACCGCGCCTCACGCACGCCACCGCATCCGAGTGTGACCTCGAACCGTGCCGCCGGGAGGTGTGGGCCGACCGGGCGAATCCTTCGCCGAAAAGGTGCTCGACGGCCTACCGGCTCAAGACGAAAAGACCTCACCCGACCGCCGCGGGGATCGCGGACGACCGGAGAAATCAAAACTTGCCGATAGGCCCTCGGAATCCCTCGTACGGCCTACTCCCCATCCGCCCGGCCGGCTTGCCGCCGACCGGGAAAACAGGGAACCGTATGCGAGGGACGAACCTACAAAAGAAAACCTTTTGTGTTGAACCTCTATTCACTTGTCAAAGAGCGCCCCGAAATCAATCGGAGCCCCGCGAAACGCGGGCAAGACAACCGTCTGGTCGACGACGATCTTGCTCGAGTTCGGCTTCGCTGGCCGATCGATCACCGGACGTCCCGGCGACCTGAGTTTTGTTCAGGGAGCCGGTCTTACCGGATGGGGATGTGTAACCGTCGATCTCGAATCAATCGCGCGTTACCTCGATCTCGTGATTCCGTCGGCGTCGGGCTCGTTGCGAGTCACGTCGTCCAACGGGGTCGCGAATAATATCCGTCTGGCTAGTGTCGTCAAGGGGTGTCGCGAAGAATTTTCGCGCGACCTCATCCCGGGTCCGGTTCACCGCCGCTTGCGCAATATCTCGACTGGCAGAAAGACGATACGGCGATTGCCGGTCGTCGCCGTGGGTTCGTTTTGCGCTTTGCTGCCGCAGCCCTTGGAGCAGCAATTGCCGAGCTTGCTGCGGCGGCCCGCGAGGGTGCGACAGGCACCCAAGACCACGTAGGCAAAACAGGCGGTGACGAGCGTGAGGACGAGGGTGTGCTGGAGCCAGAGGGGCATGACGGGTTACTTCAACTTGGGGAGTACGGCGGCGAGCACGAACGAGGTTTCGGGTTTTGCGAGCGGGCGAATCGGGTGGTTCTCGGCCACGTGCGAGATTTCAACGTAACGGAACCCAAGTGCCGTTGTCGGGTCGGCAACGATCGAGCGGTACACCTCCAGGCGGCGCTCGTTCACATCGATGATCCAGTACTCGGGAACTCCGGCGGCGGCGTATTCCAACGCCACTTCGCGGTCATCGGACAGGCTGGAGTCGGCCACCTCGATCAACAGTTCGGCTCGATTCGGGTGCGGATGCCGTGCCGCTTGCTCGTCGGTGCAGACGGCGAGGTCGGGTTCGGGCACGGAGTCGCCGGGCGTCTCGAAGGGAAGTTGGACCCGCACCCGCCGACCCTGACGCACGCCGAAGATCTCGAACAGGACGGTCGTGAGTTCGGTCACCGTGTACGCGTGGGGGTGGTACTGCGGGGACATCTCGATCACTTCTCCGCGGAAGAGATAGAGGCGTTGTTGAGAGAAGGCCGGACTCTCTTTGATGACGCGGTAATACTCCTGCTTTGTCCACCGCTTGGGGCGAGGTGGTCGGGGCGCTTCGGGAAGATCGATTCGGCCGTGGACCATGGTCGGAGATTATACCGCGAGGGTTGACGACGGGCGTACTTTTCCGAAGGCGTGTCCGGGCTTCGCGCCCGACGCGCTCGCCTGCGGGCGGCGCTGTCGCTTGCCCTCCGGGTCGCGGATAAACGTGATCGCACCCCGGCACCGGAACACCTCAGGCGACCAACCGCGCCACCTGGTAGACCCCCAGAGCCGCGACGTACGCCAGCGCGTTCATGTACACGATCATGAACACCGGCCAGCGCCACCCGCCGGTCTCGCGCTTGACGATCGCGACGGTGCTGATGCACTGCATGGCCAGGACGAACCAGACGAGCAGGCTGAGCGCGACGGGGATGGTCCAGACGGGCTGGCCCTTGCGCGGGCCGGCGTCGTACGTGTCGGCGCGCATCTGGGCGACGAGGTCGCCGGTCTCGTCGCCGGGGTCGCCGACGCTGTAGACGATCCCCATGGTGCCGACGAACATCTCGCGGGCCGCGAACGCGCCCACCAGTCCGACGCCCATCTTCCAGTCGTACCCGAGCGGGCGGATGGCCGGCTCGATCAGGTGCCCGAACTGCCCGGCGATACTCGTACGGAGACGCTCGCCACCGACGGCCTTCTCGACGAAGGCCTCTTCCGTAGGCGCCTCGATCGGCTCGCCCTCGGCGTCCTTCAGTTCCTCCCCCTTGGCGGCGGCCTGGGACTTCTTCTCGTCGAACTCGGCGAGCGCGGCCTTGTGTTCGGCCTGGCCCTTCACGGTCGCGGCGGCGCGACCGGCGTCGGTCGGGCCGGGGTAGTACATCAGCGCCCACAGGATCACGCTGAGCACGAAGATGATCGTCCCGGCCCGGGCGAGGAAGGCCCACGTGTTCGTCCAGACGTGCCGGGCGACCTGGCTGAGCTGCGGGACCTTATACGTCGGCAGTTCCAGGATGAACGCGGGCGGCGGGCCCTTCAGGAGCGTGCGCTTGAAGCACCACGCCGTGACGGCAGCGGCGACGACGCCCAGCGCGTATAGGGCGAGCATTACGCCGGTCTGCGTGAGCGCCCCGTACCCGGCGAAGAACGTGCCGATCAGGAGCGTGTAGACCGGGAGCCGCGCCGAGCAGCTCATGAACGGCGCGACCATGATCGTCGCCAGGCGGCTTTTGCGGTCCTCGATCGTGCGCGTCGCCATGATGCCGGGGATCGCGCACGCGAAGCTCGAGAGCAGCGGGATGAAGCTCTTGCCGTGCAGGCCGACCTTGTGGAGCAGTCGGTCCATCATGAACGCGGCCCGGGCGAGGTAGCCGCTGTCTTCCAACACCGCCAGAAACAGGAACAGAATCGCGATTTGCGGGACGAACACGACGACGCTGCCGACGCCGGCAAAGATGCCGTCCTTCACGAGGTCGCGGAGCGGGCCCTCGGCCATAAGGCCCGCGACCCACTCGCCGGCGGCTTCGATCCCGCCCGAGATCGCGTCCATGATCGGGGCGGCGAGCCAGAAGATCGTGACGAACAACGTCGCCATGATCAGGGCGAAGATGAGCAGGCCCCAAACTTTGTGGATCAGGACGGCGTCGACGCGCTCGCTCAGGTGCCGGCGCTTCGCCTTGCCGAGTTTCGCGTCCGCGTAATTGAGTTTTCCGTCGGCCGGCGCCGCGTCACCGTTGGCGGGCGGCTCGCCGACCGTCGTCACTCGACTGGCAACGCCTTCGATCCAGCGGTAGTGGGCCTCGATGTCGGCCTGCATCGGGTCGATGCCGTGCGTCGCCAGGCGGTCGCGGGAGGCGGCGACGATTGTGCGGACGGAATCGGACGTGGCGATCTCGCCTAAATCGCGGGCGTGGTCGCCGATCAGCAGGCGCTCGGCCAGGGCGCGGTAATCGGGCGGGTTGAGGCCCGAGTCGCGGGCGGACGGCGCCTGCGGGTGAAGTTCCGCGAGCCCCCTGCTCACGGTCGCGAGCTCGTGCTTGATCACGTCGGACAGCGGCCACTCGGGCATCGTGCCGACGCGCGCCCGCTCGACGGCGGCCTTGAGCTGCTCGATGCCCTCGCGCTTGTGCGCGACGACCGGGACCACCGGCACGCCCAGCTCTCGTTCGAGTTTCTCCGGCGAGACGTCGATCCCCCGCCGGCGCGCGACGTCCATCATGTTCAGCGCGACGACCATCGGCCGACCCAGCTCGAGCAGCTGGCTGACGAGATAGAGGTTTCGCTGGAGGTTGGAGGCGTCGACGACGACCACTACGGCGTCGGGCGCGGGCGTGTCGGCGCGCAGGCCGCGGAGGACTTCCATCGCCACCACTTCGTCCGGCGAGCGGCTGATCAGGCTGTACGTGCCGGGGAGGTCAATGACGGTGGCGGTGCGGCCGTCGGGCAGATTCGTCCGGCCGGTCTTTTTCTCGACGGTAACGCCGGGGTAGTTGGCGACCTTCTGGCGCAGGCCGGTGAGCGCGTTAAAGATCGTGGTCTTGCCGCAATTGGGATTGCCGGCCAGCGCGACGACGGGGTTGGCCTTGATGTCGGCGAGGTGGATGCGGCGATGATCGGGCGGAAGGGCAGTGGTCGACATGGGGCAGAAACTTCCGTGCCGTCGACCGAACGGCGGTCACCGGCGAGGGGGAACGGCACGCGGCGCCCCACAACACCGCGGGAGCCCACGCACCCCTGCGTTAAGTGATCGACACGGGCGCCGAGCCGGGTCGTCTACGACCGGACGGCGACGACCGGGGTGGCGGCCGGCGATACCTGGATGAACCGGGCCTGTTCGTGACGGAGTGACAGGTGATATCCCCGGAGGCGGAACTCGATCGGATCGCCCAGCGGCGCGCGCCGGACGACCTCGACCGCGGCGCCGTTGCAGAAGCCCATTTCGAGCAGTCGGCGACGGACGTCCGGGTCCCCCCCGACGGACACGACGCTGCCGCTGCACCCGATGCCGAGCGTGTTGAGCTCGCAGGTGGTCACGGCTGCCGAATGCTCGCACCCCGCCAGATCGCACGCTTTCTGCATGGGTCAGAGTCTCCGAAGGTCAATACACACCGCGCTGGTGATCGTTCGAGCGAATGTATAGGAATTGAGACTGAGTTGCAACGCGATTTCAAAGGTTAGACATCGCCGCGGATCCGCGTGTAAGTCAAATCGCACTTTCAAGTTAGACAGGCTCGGAGCGGCGGCGCACGACTGCGACTGAAGTGGGGCGACGGCTACGGTGTGTTTCATCTCCGCTCGGATGCGGCGGCCTGTCGGTGGTACACGTACGAGACGCCCAAGAGCATTAAGCCCACCGCCAGGAAAGACAGAATCCGATAGACGGGCCTCACCTGAGAGAGGTCGATCAGGAGAATCTTGGCCAACGTCACCCCGAGGAGGGCGAGGGCGGCGTAGCGCAGGGCCGTCGATTGCCTGGCGAAGCCGGCGACCACCGCGATGAGCCCGACGATCGCCCAGAGGGCGCTCAGGGCGACTTGCTTGGCGGTCCCCGGATCGGCAAACGAACCGGCGGCCGAGTCCATCGCGCGCAGGGTCTCGAAGTTGAGCAGCGCGAACAGCAAGACGAGGGGCGCGGCCCACGAGCGGCCGGCTACGACCGCACCCAGCCGATTGCGCGCGGCGACGGCCAGCCATGCCGTCAGGGCGATCAGGGCGACGCCGGCCAAGGCGGACGCGTTGAGGATCGGCGCGAGTGGCGCGGCGTCCGAGCCCGGCCGGGGCCGCCAGTCGTCGATCAGCGGGGTGAGGTTGTCGGCGAACATCCACTTGATCCCGGCGACCATCAGCAGCACTCCGGCGTGCGCGAGGTAGTTCAGCCGGCGGCCCGGCACGTGCAAGGCGAGGATGAGGGCGGCCCACAGCGTCGCGAAGAGGGTCAGCGCGTGGCCGGACCAGTAACAGGCAGTAGCGCCGATAAGGAGGGCTGTGCCGACGGCGGCGGTGGTCGTGGCGGTGGAGGATGCGAGTGCGGGCGGTGGTGCGTCGCGCTGCGGCGGGGCAACGTCGTCCGCGCCGTTGATCAGTGGTGTGAAGCCCGCCGGCACTACCGAGACGGGCGCGGCCAGGAGCCAGGCGATCGCGTGGAACATGCCGGCGATCGCCCAGGCGAGCATCAGCCAGCGCGAGACGGGGAGGCCGGCGATCGTGAGCCACGTCGCGGTGAGGTCGGCGTCGAAGGCGTCGAACGCGAGAAGCCGGCCGAGCGTGAGACCGAGGAGCACGAGCGACCAGACGCGGATCGGGCGATACCGGGTGATCAGGCAGAGCGCGGCCAGGACGGTCGCGAGCAGCAGCCAGGCGAGCGTGATCGCGAGTTGGTTGAGCGCGAGCGGGATCGCGAGGGTGACGAGTGCTGCCGCCTGGAGGAGGGACGACGTCGCGACGTGTGACCCGCGGGTGACGCTCGCGACGGCGGCGTGGAGGACCGCGAGCACGAGCGCGACGCCGGCCGCGGGATGGGCGGACAGCCACGTGCCGCGTGCCGGCGCGAGCGGGTCGAGGACGACGTACAGGCCGACGAACGCGGCGGCGGTGTTAACGAGCGAGAGGACGCTTAGCGCACCGTCGAGCGCGGCGGAGTCGGCGGCCCCGGCGCGGGCCCGGCGGAGGCTCGCGAGTAGTTCGACGAGCGTACCGGCGAAAAAGAAGGTGATGGCCCCGACCGCGAGGGCGCGGTGCGCCGGCTGCGTTCCGTACGCCGTCATCCATAAGGCGACCCAAGCCGCACTGGCGCACCAGGTGAACCACCGCAGCGCCGGCCAACTCGGCCGGAAGTAGGTGAGCGTCCAGCCGACGGCCGCGAGCGCGGCGAGGTACGCCATGAGGGCGGCGGACCGGTCCGCGCCGGTGCGGAGGATCAGCGGGGCGACGTACGCGCCGATCAGGGAAACGAGGGCGACGGCGAGGGAGTCGAGGCGGAGGGCGAGGAGGATGCCGAGGGCGGCGGCGATCGCGACGCCGACGAACGCGGCGGGCGTGGAGAAGACCGGTGGGTCAAAGAGCGCTTTGGCGGCGAAGCAGGCGGCCATGGCGACGGCGACGCCGGCGCCGCTCAACGTCGCGGCGAGTGCCCCCATCCGCCGCCGGTGTGTCCATTGACCGGCGATGATCAGCGCGGCCGAGGCGATCAGGGCGGCGATCACCCGACCGGTTGGGGGGAGGTGCAGCCAGCCCTCGTCCCAGGCGTATTTCAGGAAGAAGAACACGGCGAGGACGACGACGAGCGCGCCGACGAGGCTCGTCCAGTTCTGGCCGATGCGAGACTCGAGGTCGCGCGACGGCGAGACGGCAGTGGCGGGAGCGGTGGGGAACGGTCGGGCCGCACGAAGTCGATCCAGTTTGGAAAGCGGCACGACCGGCACCGGCGACGGCGCCGGGAACGGCAGCGGCGGCGGTTGTTCGGGAGCCGGCGCGTACTGCGCCCTTGTCTCGTCGATCAACTCGGCCGGGAGCGGTGGGCTGGCGGAGGACCTCTCGAGGACGCCGAGGCGCCGCTCCAGGTCATCGAGGCGGGAGAGAATCACGCCCAGCAGCGGGGGATCGACGGCGCTCACGAGGACTCCTTGTTAGTGACTACTATCTTATGGAGCGCGGCGCAGCTGTGCAATGACAAATTCTGTAAATGCCCGTCGGGCGTCGCGGCCAACCGCCGTGGCTGTCCCGAGGGGAGTGCCAGTCCTGGGCGTCAAAGTCCCCCGCTCAGAACTGGCGGAGGAAACGCAAATCGTTCTCGATCAGCATGCGGATGTCGGGGATGCCGTACTTGCGCATGGCGATCCGCTCGATGCCGAAGCCGAACGCCCAGCCGGTGTAGTCGTCGGGGTTCAGGCCGTGCCGTTCGAGAACTTTGAGGACGTTGGGGTGGACCATGCCGCACCCGCCGAGCTCGATCCACTTCTGCTTGTCGGGGAACCAGACGTCGACCTCGGCCGACGGCTCGGTGAACGGGAAGAAGCTCGGGCGGAAGCGGACCTGCGTGTCGGCGCCGAAATACGCGTGGACGAACTGGAGGATCGTGCTCTTGAGGTCGACCATCGTCACGTCGCTGTCGACGACGAGGGCCTCGAGCTGGTGGAACATCGGCAAATGCGTCGCATCCATCGTGTCCGGGCGGTAGACCTTGCCCGGAATCACCACGCGAATCGGCGGCGGCTGCTGCTCCATCACGCGAATCTGCACGGTCGAGGTCTGGGTGCGCAGCAAGAGCGGCGAGGCCGCCGCCTCCCCTTCCGGCTTCTGACTTCTGGCTTCTGACTTCTCTCCGCCGGTCGTCAGATAAAAGTTATCCAGCGGATCCCGCGCAGGGTGACTCGCCGGGATGTTGAGCGCGACGAAGTTGTGAAAATCGTCTTCGACCTCCGGGCCGGCGGCGACGGCGAAGCCCATGCGGGCGAAGAGGTCGGTCAGTTCGTTGGTGACCTGCGTCATCACGTGCGTCCGGCCGATCGCGGGGGCGAGGCCGGGTTCGGTCACGTCGATGTAATCCTTGGACGCGCTGACGTCGGAGGCGAGGCCCGCCTTCTTGACGTCGAACGCGGTCTGTACTTCCTGCTTGACGGCATTGACGGCCTGACCCACCGCCTTCTTGTCCGGGCCCTGGGCGAGCTTGATCAGGTCGGAGGCGAGCTTGACCTCGCCGCTCGAGCCGAGGAACTTGATCCGCCACTTTTCGAGGTCGGCGGCGGAGGAGACCTGGGCCAGCTCGGCCGTCGAGCGCTGGCGGAGGTCGTCGATCTTCTGGAGGAGGTCGGTCATAAGGGTTGGCACTGCGGGAGCGCGTCTCTTTTGAACCGGGCGCGTCCGCGGGTAGATTGCGGGGTATTCTGTCGCGATGCGGGTGTCGGTCAAGCGGTGACGAGGTCGGCCCGAACCCACGGAACAAGTTTCGTGGGTTTTCGGCGGTCAATCGCGTTAACCGTGGTTCCAAGGAGGCGCTCATGGACTTGTCGAAACTTCCGCGGTTCTCGCAGACGCCTCCGCCGCCGAACGATCGCGCGCCCGAATCGACGCCGACCAATGAATCGAAGAAGGGCGCGGACGTGTTCTGCCGGTGCGGGGCCCCCCTACCGGCCGGCACGCGGTTCTGCTCCCACTGCGGGGCGAGCTACCGCGAGGCGACGGGCGACCGCCCCTCGCGTGAGCCCGAAGGCGGGTTCTGGGTCGAGGCGTTCCTGTGCATCGGCGTCGGCATCTTCCTCCTGCTCATGTCGCCGGGCGGGCTGGGATATTGGAAGGCGACGCTCGCCGGCCAGCCCTACCTCCCGTACGCCCACCCGACCGAGCAGGGAAAAGCGGTCGATTATATCGAGATGAAAAACCTCCAGACCGGCCAGATCACCCGGCCGACATACAAAGAGCTTGTGAACGGCTTCTGGAGCGATACGGCGGTCACCGCGTTCGCCCTGACGCTAATCCTCGAAGGGCTGATCATCGCGCTGGTCAGGAACCGGTGGGTGATCGGATTCTCCGCGCTGCTGATCGCCGGCGTCGCCATCCTGAATTTGTGGGTCGTCATCAAGGGGTACACGACGGTCAACCCGACGGCGTCGATCATCGGCGGCAACTACGGCCTATTCCCCATGTCGGCGATCGCGTTCATCTTCGGGGTCGTCATGGCCGGGTACCAGTTCATGATGTTCCGGGAGATGTCGCGGCGCGCGTGACCGAGTCTGGCGCAAAAAAGAGCCCCGGACGCTGGGACGGGCGTCCGGGGCAAGGGAGGGAAGGGCCTGTAGGCAGATGCGACGGGATCGGGTCGCACCTGCCGAGTTTCAACACGCGTGGGTCACCGCATCGCCCAGAGCAGGGCCACCAGCACCGCGTACCCGAAGGCGGCGATCCAGCCCATCAGTGTTCCGTGCGTTTGCGTGCTCACGACCCACGTTCCTTCCCGCGCGCCGGTCGGCGTCCGCTTCTTGGACACCGGCGGTGCGGTTAAGTTCTACCCGAAAGACAACGATTGCGGCGATCGGTTAGCCGGTACAAACCCGCGTCCGATTTCTAACACCAAGGACGCCGCGGGTACGGCGGTTATGACAGTGGTAACTCGCGAAGGTGGGGGGGTGCCCTGAAGAGGGCATGGGAAGGCGGGAGCGCTCGCCGCGAGCGTGGAATGAGTCGATGGCGCGATTACCCGACCGCGAGTCGGACAGTCCACGTCTTCTTGCCGAGCGGAGGCACCGTGCCGGCGGAGTGGTCCTTGATCGACCGGTCGATCTGGTCGTACCGGCCCGTGGTCGGCTCGACGCCGAAGTGGCGGTGCGTCCCCCAACCGCCGGTGTTGACCCAAACGCCCCAGTACGCCGCCACCCCGTCGTCCGACGAGTACTGGACCGTTAGTCGGCGACCCCGCGACGGGTACCGAACCGTCAGCGGCCCCCCGATCGGGTGGTTCGAGTACACCTTCCACGCCGCGCCCGTGCGCAAGTCGTTGGGACGGGCGAGGTCGTCGCCGTCGGCCGTCACGGGCCAGGCGAACTCCCGGCCGATCTCGGTCCCCGCCGCGTCGTGGCTCAGCCGCATCATCGTCCCCTGAGGCAGATCTAGGACGACCGGGACACGGATCGAGAGCAGCGGGTGGGTGGCCCAGACGAACCGCAGCGCGAACGGGGCGAGGTTCTGAACGGTGTAGTTGGCGACGACGGCCGACCCGTCCAGGTAAAGCGCGCGCGTGAAGCGGTACCCGAACCGAAGCCCCTCGGACACGGTCGTAATGCCGTGCCGCATCGGGGCCGCGACCGTCGGCAGACTCCACACCTCGCCGTGGTCCGGGACCGGGATTCCGTCGTACGGGTACCCGGCGTACCGGCTCGGCCCGACGGCGGGGAAGCACTCGTCCCACCCCGCGTACCAGCCCTTGTGATACGGCAGGTCGTACTGGGGCTCCTCCGGGAGCTCGGCCGGGTAACTGAACAGGAGGTCGAACCCGTCGGCCTTGTCGACCAGCGACGAGACCTTCCCGCCGAGCTGCGGCCAGACCTCCATCCGCAGCGCTTCGTTTTCGATCGTGACGCTGTGCATCATCGGGCACGCTCCGCGCGGTCGCGCATCGGGGCGCGCGACCGGGAGTACAGTACCCCACCGCGTAGTTCTGACAACCCGGCGGCACGGCTCGCGGGAAAATGGGCGGAATTTTCCGAATATGGCGGCGGCCGTGGCCCGCGGTCGCGCCGGCGGCCGGGACGACCACAATTCCGGCCGTGGCGTTCCACGAAACTTCGCTCCGACGGATATACTCGGGGGGGTGTCGACGTTCGCCGATCGGGTGTGGCGCGCGCTCGTCCCACACGCCTTGTCCCGGGTAAACCACGCATGGTCCTCCACGTCCTCCGAGCGCTGTTCATCCTGCTGATGGGCGCCGTCGGGTACTTCCTGCTCCTGCAGCCGCAGCAGGTGCTCGGGGCCCACACGTGGCTGACCATGGCGATCGCGGTCGGCATCGGCGTGTTCATCGTCTGCGTCGACATCCTGTCCCCGCGGCGAAAGCTGGCGGTGTTCTCCGGGTCCTTCCTCGGGCTGCTCGTGGGCGTGTTCATCGCGTACGCGCTGTCGTTCGTCGTCGCGCTGGTGATCGACAACTACATCCCGGCGATCAGCTCGGACGCGGCCGTCTGGCTCGGCAACCCGGCCGGGCCGTACGTCGCGGACCCGACGGGCCTGCACAAGACGGCGACCAACCGCGACATCGTCGTCCGCAACGTCAACCTGATCCTGGGCGTGATCTGCGTCTACCTGGCGATCAGCTTCGTCCTGCAAACGAAGGACGACTTCCGGTTCATCATCCCGTACGTCGAGTTCGCCAAGAAGAGCCGGGGGGCCAGGCCGATCCTGCTCGACACGAGCGTCCTGATCGACGGGCGGGTGAACGACGTGGCCGCCACCGGGATCCTCGAGACGCAGCTGATCGTGCCGCGGTTCGTGCTCGACGAGTTGCAGGCCGTGGCCGACAGCGCGGACAAGCTCAAGCGCAACCGCGGGCGGCGCGGGCTGGAGATGCTCACGAAGCTGCGCGGGGCGCCGACCGTCGACGTGATCGTGTACGACCACTCGGTGCACGCCGAGACCGACATCGAGGGCGTGGACCAGAAGCTGCTGGCCCTGGCGACGCAGCTGAACGCGCGGGTGCTGACCACGGATTTCAACCTCAACAAGGTCGCCCAGCTCCGCGGCGTGCAGGTGCTGAACCTGAACGACCTGGCCAACGCGCTCAAGCCCGTCCTGCTGCCCGGCGAGCGGATGCGCGTGCACCTGGTCAAGCGCGGCGAGGAGGCGGACCAGGGCGTCGGGTACCTCGACGACGGGACGATGGTCGTCGTCGACCACGGCCGGCCGCACCTGAACCAGGACGTGGACGTGCTGGTCACCAGCGCGCTGCAGACGTCGGCGGGGCGGATGATCTTCGCGAAGCTCGGTGACGGGCAGACGCCAGCGGCGGGCGGCGCACGCAAGGCGCCGGCGGGGGCCAAGCCGGAGTCGTCGGCGCCGTCGTAAATCCGAGGGGAGTTGTCGCTAAGCCGCGGGCGGCGGGCACCGGTCTCATTTCCGCGGGTCGTACCGCATCGCGTCCCGCGACTGCCGGCGCGTCACCGCCTCACAGTGCCCGTCCGCGAGCGCGACGTTGCCGACCCACTCGTCGTCGGCGCCCGTGCCCTTGGCGGCCTTCGCGTCGTGGCGGACGCCGAGGAAGTTCTCGAGCGGCTGGCCGGTGAGCGTGGGGTGGAAGTTGCCGTCGTCGATCGACCTCGCGTCCTCTTCGAGGAGCAGGATCTTCTCCGACGGGCGCCTGACGACCGCGTACGTGATGCGGTTGGCGACCGTCGGGTTGCTCGTGAAGAGCATGTTGATCGAATAGCTGTAGCGGTACGGGTAACTGAGCATGCGCGGGCGGTGGTTCGGGTCGTCGGACGGGCACCGGAACGCGTCGCCCGAACCGGGCGGGACGTACTTGGCGATCGCCGACGCGTTCACGTCGCGGGCGGGCTGCCAGTAGATCCAGTCTTCGGGGAACTCGGCGTTTCGGTCGGCGTGGAACGGGTACCGGCCGCGGTTGTCGTTCGCGTACATGACCATCGCGGTGCCCAACTGGCGGAGGTTGCTCAGGCACTTGACCGAGTTGGCCTGCTCGCGGGCGCGGGACAGCGACGGGAGCAGGATCGAGATCAGCAGCGCGATGATGCCGATCACCACGAGCAACTCGACGAGCGTGAACGCGCGGCGGGGACGGCGCATGTGTACGAGCTCGGTTGAAAGACGGCGGCGGACAGATCCGGAGCGGCGCCGACGTGGCGCCAGTATTATGCCGGCGCGGCGGGGCGAGTGTCGAGGGCTTTGTGGCGCACGCGCGCGCACCACAGGCACGGTGCGCGAAGCCGTTGCATCACGTCACGGCGCCGAATCCTCTTGTGCACTCGGAGGCGGGGCTTCCCACCCGATCGCGAGCGGGG
>DASPKW010000088.1:0-48341 GCA_035627895.1 Tepidisphaeraceae bacterium
AAGATCGCCTCCAGCACCGCCTGCGCCTCCTCCGCCGACTTCCCCTGCCCGCAGAAGTGCAGCAGGTAATCGTTGAACAGCGCCGGAAACTCGGGCGGCGTCGGCATCGGCATCGCGATACCCGACAATACGCCCCCGACCACACCCGACGTCAATCAGGTTTTGCCCCCGCACGACCGCGACGCCACGTCCTCGAACGGCCCCCGGCAGCCGCTTCGCGTCGTCGCGATTCACCCGGCGCAACCTCCGCGCGTCAACTGCGACTCCTCCCCCGCAAACTTCCCGAATTGCCTTGCCCCCCGCGTGGGGTAGAATTGACCGGTCTGAACCCGCGCAACCCCGCGCGGGGCTTACCGGAATCGACATGTCAGGTGTAAGCATGCCTGTGACGCGGCCGACCGGTCGCGCCTTGATCGTTGGGTCGGCCTCCTGCCGCCCCGGGCCGCTGGCCACCCTCCAGCGGCTCGGCTACACCTGCGCCGAGGTCGACGACCCCTTCGCCGGCATGGCCGAGCTCTGCCGCAAGCCCCTCGCCTACCGCGCGATCATCCTCTCGCTCACGAGCCTGTACCGCGAAGAACTCGCCCTGATCGCCGCCGTCAAGCGCCGCTGGCCCCACGTCGACGTCTGGCTCACCCACACCGACGGCCGCCACGCCGCCCTCGCCGACGCCATGCGCCTCGGCGCCGACGGCCTCCTCAGCGACGACGGCCTCCACCGAACCGCCCTCGCCCCCACTCCCGCCTCTTACGAACCCCGCGACGACGACGCCCGCACCCCACGCCCCGCCGCCGTGCGCCCCGACCCCACCGAGCCGCCCGACGAGTCCCACGACTCCGACCTCTCCCCCACCGAGCCGATCCTCACCGCCGAAGAGCTCCGTGCCCTCCTCACCGAACAACCGATCACCCTCCCCGACGAATCCGAGTAATTCACGTTTAGCCGCGACCCGAAGGGCAAGCGACAGCGCCGTCCGAAGGCGAGCGCGCCGCGCCCCACCGCGCCCGTCATCCCGCCCCGCGCGACTCCGACTCCACAGGAGTCGCCGTGGATCCCCGCAAGGCGACCCGCGCCACCAGGCCCGCGAGTACCGCGAACGCCCCCACCCCCACCCAGCTCACCACCCCGCTCGCAAACACCACCGTCGCATTGAACGTGACGAACAACAAAAACGCGTGCACCGCGACCGTCACCCCCCTGCCCCGCCGCCGATACGCCCCCGCCCCCGACCGCCACCACCACACCACGTCCGCAAGCCACACGGCCATCACCGCATAATTCACGTACACCCCGACCGACGTCCGCACGCCCGCCACCGCGAACGTCTGCCCCGCCGTGTGCGCCAGCACGTGCGCCTGCGACCACCCGTGAAATCCGTGATACGCCAGCAGCACGTGCGCGACCAGCAGCGCCAGGCCCAGCGAATACGCGACCCGCGCAACCCCGTCGCGCCGCGCCGCCAACAGCAGCACGAGCGCGGTGAAATAACAAATCAGCGCGGCGTGGATCGTCGGGTACACGCCCGCATGGTCGCCCCCGCCAACCGCCCGCGTCAAACCCGCGGCCCTAGACCGCCAGCGCCATCGTGTGTGCCCGGTGCCCATGCCCTTCGAGCTCCCCTGTCGCCGGCGCGATCAGCCCGCCCAGGTCCCCCGCCGCCGCCTCGTACAGCCGCACCGCCCCGTCCGCCCCCTCGCGCATCAGCCGCTGCTCGTGCCCCGCGTCGTCCGCCGTCGCGATCACCCGCGCGTGCGGGGCGATCGCCCGGCACATCTTCACCAGCGTCACGTTGTCCACGCCCTTGAGCAGCAGGTCCGGGATCGTCGACAAAATCGCCTTCGCGTGCGAGATGTGCGCGTGCTCCAGCGTCTCCATCGACCCGATGTCCCCGAACATCCCGCGCACGCCCCGGCCCTTGAGCTCCTCCAGCGTGACGGGATTAAAGTCGATCACCAGCAGCTTGCCCAGCGCCGCCGGGTCGGTCCGCTCCAACCCGTCCACGTACGCCCGGGCCATCCGGTGATACCCCAGCAGCACTACGTCCGGCGTGAACTTCCCGCCCCCCTCGTCCTCGCCCGCGTGCGCCGCCGGCGCGCCCTTGCGCGTCGTCAGCCGATCGAACGCCTTGAACAGCGGGTGCGAGTACCGGATGCCGTACGACGAGATCACCGCCGTCAGCGCCATCGCGTACAGGATCACCGCGACCGTCTCCTTGCCGATGTGCTCGAAGCTCACGCCCAGCGCCGCGATCACCAGCGAGAACTCCGAGATCTGCGCCAAGTTCAGCGACGTCACGAACGCCGCCCGCTTCCCCCCGCCCGTCAGTGCGATCAACGGGAAGATCGTTACGAATCGCGACACGATCGCGAACGCCGTCACCAGCAGCACCGGCCCCACCATCGCCGCCGTCGGCGCCGTGATCTTCATCCCCAGCGACACGAAGAACAGCGTCATGAAGAAGTCGCGCAGCGGCAGCGTCTTGGCCGTCACGTGAACGCTGTACGGGAACGCCGCGATCGACAGCCCCGCGACCAGCGCCCCCATCTCCTTCGACAGCCCCATCGCGCTCGCGGCCGCCGCCACCACCGCGCACCACCCGATCGACACCGCCAGCACCATCTCCGGGTTCATCGCGATCGACGTGAACACCCGCCGCAGCACGTACTTCGAAACCAGCAACACCCCGATCACCAGCCCCGCGCTCCCCAGCACCGCCTTGACGATCGGCCCGACCGACGGGTTGGCGAAGTTCGGCTGAAACGCGAGCACGAAGATCGCAAAGATGTCCTGGATCACCAGGATCCCCAGCGTCAGCCGCCCGGGCAGCGTGTCGAGTTCCTTCTTGTCGTACAAAAGCTTCACGACGATCGCCGTCGAGCTCAGCGAACACACCAGCGCGTAATACAGCCCCGCCGAGTTCTTCCCCGTCAGCCCGTACCCGAACGCCGCGAACAGCCCCACCCCCAGCAGCACGCACAGCGGGAACTGGCCGAACCCGGACACCAGCAGTTGCTTCCCCGCCCGCAAGATCTGCCCGATGTTCAGCTCGAGTCCGATAATGAACAGCAGCAGCACCAACCCGATCTCCGAGATCGTCTCGATCGAGTGCTCGCCCTTGATCCAGTTGAACCCGATCGGCCCGATCAGCGCCCCGGCGATGATGTACCCGAGCAAGATCGGCTGCCGCAGCCAATGGGCCGCCAGCCCGATCACGGTCGCGGCGATGACCGCAATGCCGATGTCGGTCAACAGGTGATGAGCCGGCGCGGCGGCGACGAACATTGAAACCGTCTCCATGGTCCGTAAATCGGCCCGCGCGGGGAGGGGCCTGCATCAAAGTAAGGTGACTTTTCCGAGAAAAACGATTGCCGGCGAGCGGGGTCTACCACATTTCAGCGCCGATCACACCGCGCGTCCGCACAGGGACGCCGCCGCCCGATTGACATTCCCGCCCGCCGCCCTAACAGTCCTGCCATGCCCTGGACGCCCCTGTGTCCCGTCTCCGACATCGACGATGGCAAGGCGAGGTACGTCGAAGCCGCCGGCAGGTTCCTCGCCGTCTACCTCCACGCCGGCCAGCCCTACGTGATGGACAACTACTGCCCCCACGCCGGCGGCAGCCTCGCCGCCGGGTTCGTCGACGAAGGCTGCGCCGTTTGCCCCTGGCACTACTGGAAGTTCCGCCTGACCGACGGCCAACTCACCTCCAGCCCCCACGTCCGCGTCGCCACCTACCCCGCGCGAGTCACCGACGGTATAGTCGAAGCCGACCTGCCGCCCGCGCACCCCGCTCCAGAACTCCAGGGCCCTACTTAGCGGTCGCACCGAAGGTGCACGTGACCTTTCGAAGACCAACGGCGCCCGCCCTGCATGGCGCACGCAAGCGTCCCGCGCCCTATACTGCCCCCGTCCATGACCCCTCAAGAAATCACCGACGTCCTCCGCGCGAAGTTCAAGGACAAGCTCACCGCCGCCCACCCCGCCGACAAGCACCCGCGCGTCCACACGACCGCCGACCACTGGCGTGAGATCGCCCAATACCTCCGCCGCGACCCCGCCCTCAGCTTCGATTGGCTCGCCTGCCTCACCGGCATCGACTACGTCGCCGACGCCCAGTTTTGCGTCGCCTACGACTTCTGGTCCTCCGACCACCGCCACCGCTTCGCCGTCAAGGTCTACGCCCCGCGCGTCGACCGCGCCACCTTCCCCTCCGTCGCCGACCTCTGGCCCACCGCCGACTGGCACGAGCGCGAGGCCGCCGAGATGTTCGGCCTCGCCTTCGACCACCACCCCGACCCCCGCAACCTCCTCCTCGCCGACGACTGGGTCGGCTTCCCCCTCCGCAAGGACTACGTCTTCCCCCGCGAGTACCACGGCATCCCCGGCAGCGTCGAACTCGACTGGCAACAAAAGCCGGACTGACCCGTATGTCCGCCGCTTGCGGCTTAGCGACTGACCAAACGTAGGCATGTCCGCCCCCGCGCAATTCCGCCGCCAAGTAGGTATTTTCACTCGCCAAATTCTCGCCGGTCCACCTTGACCCGTCGCGCGCTCCGTGTAATATTCCCCGCACGCGACACGAAGGCTGTGACGCGAAATACCAAAGCCGATGAAGGCTCAGTCGCTGGTAAAGCGCCTGAGCCTTTTGTCGCGGGTACTCCCCGAAGAAGGTTCCCCCCCTTCCTTCTTCATCCCGCGGCATTAAAACCCGAAACCGCGGTCCTCACAGGACCGCGGTTTCTTTATTTCCGTCCGACCCCGATATACTCCCCCACCCCATGGCTACCCCCGAATCCAACAAGGTCATCTACTCGATGATCGGCGTCTCCAAGAAGCACGAGAAGAAGGTCATCCTCGACAACATCTACCTCTCCTACTTCTACGGCGCCAAGATCGGCGTCCTCGGCCTCAACGGCGCCGGCAAATCGACCCTCCTCCGCATCCTCGCCGGCGTCGACAAGAACTTCGAAGGCCAGGTCCAAATCTCCCCCGGCTACACCGTCGGCTTCCTCCCCCAGGAGCCACAACTCCCCGCCGACGCCACCGTCCGCCAAGTCGTCGAAGAGGGCGTCAAGCCCATCACGGACCTCTTGAAAGAGTTCGACGCGATCAACGAGAAGCTCGCCGAGGACCTCTCGCCCGAGGAGATGGAAAAGGTCCTCGATAAACAGGGGAAGATCCAGGAGAAGCTCGACCACGTCGGCGCCTGGGACATCGACCAGACCCTCGCCCAGGCCATGGACGCGCTCCGCTGCCCGCCGGAAGACGCCAAGATCGGCCCGCTCTCGGGCGGTGAAAAACGCCGCGTCGCCCTCTGCCGCCTCCTCCTCCAGAAGCCCGACGTCCTGATCCTCGACGAGCCCACCAACCACCTCGACGCCGAGTCCGTCCAGTGGCTCGAGCACCACCTCCAGCAGTACGCCGGCACCATCATCGCCGTCACCCACGACCGCTACTTCCTCGACAACGTCGCCGGCTGGATCCTCGAGCTCGACCGCGGCGCCGGCATCCCCTACAAGGGCAACTACACGAGCTGGCTCGAGCAGAAGAAGACCCGGCTGGCGATCGAAGAGAAGGTCGAATCCTCCCGCCAGAAGATGCTCGCCCGCGAGCTCGAGTGGGTCCGCAAGTCCCCCTCCGCCCGCCAGGCCAAGAGCAAGGCCCGCCTCCAGGCCTACGACCGCATGGTCAGCCAGGACGCCAAGGGGAAGGAGGCCGAGCTCGAGATCTTCATCCCGCCCGGGCCGCGCCTCGGCCAGACCGTCATCGACGCCGTCAACCTTTCAAAGAGCTACGGCGACAAGCTCCTCTTCGAGAACGTCAACTTCAGCCTCCCCCCCAACGGAATCGTCGGCATCATCGGCCCCAACGGCGCCGGTAAGACCACCCTCTTCCGCATCATCACCGGCTCCGAGAAACCCGACTCCGGCGAGATCCGCGTCGCCGACGCCGTCAAGCTCGCCTACGTCGAGCAGTCCCGCGACGGCCTCAAGGACGACTGGGCCGTCTGGCAGGCCATGGCCGACGGCGAAGACTTCTTCCGCATCGGCGGCACCGGCCCCCAGATCAACGCCCGCGCCTACGCCGCCCGCTTCACCTTCACCGGCTCCGACCAGCAGAAAAAAGTCGGCGTCCTCTCCGGCGGCGAGCGCAACCGCGTCCACCTCGCCCGCATGCTCAAGATGGGCGCCAACGTCCTGCTCCTCGACGAGCCCACCAACGACCTCGACGTCAACACGATCCGCGCGCTGGAAGACGGCCTCGAAAACTTCGCCGGCTGCGCCGTCATCGTCAGCCACGACCGCTGGTTCCTCGACCGCTGCGCCACCCACATCCTCGCCTTCGAGGGCGACAGCCAGGTCGTCTTCTTCGAAGGCAACTTCGCCGAGTACGAGAAGAACAAAAAGCAGCGGTTGGGTGTGGACGCGGATCAACCCCACCGCATCAAGTACCGGCGCCTCACCAAGTAACCCGCGCAATCCGATGGTCGCCAACGAAAGCCCACGGTGCTCGCACCGTGGGTTCTTTTGCGCCCCTCACCGCTCGTCCACCGGCCTTCTCCCCGTCACCTGCTGGTACACCCGGCTGAAATGATTCTGACTCGGGAACCCGCACACCCGCGCCACCTCCTTCACCGACAACGTGCTCCCGACCAACAGTTGTTTCGCACGCTCGATGCGCAACGTCCTCAACCGCGTTGCGGGCGCCACGCCGCTGCTCGCCAGGTACAGGCGCGTCAGTTGGCTGCGCGACAGCCCCGCCGCCGCCGCGATATCGTCCACGCCCACCGGCTGCGCGAGGTGGTCCGCCATGAACGTCTCGGCCGCCACCAGCCGCGGGTCGACCGGGATGTTCCCCGGGTCCGTCCGCGCCCGCCCGCGCGCCGGGACGATCGGCATCGCGCGGTCCGCAACCGTCTCGTCGAGCGGCGCGTCGATCAACCCGATCAGCCCCCAGATGCACGCCAGCAAATTCGCCGGGTTGCCCGACATCGACTCGGCCGCCCGCCGAAGTCCGTCCGCGAACCGAACGACCTCGCCCACGTCGCACGCGTACGCCGGCCCGCCCCCCAGCCGCGCCAAGACCTGCGTCAGGTGCAACCCGGCCTCGTTCGCCAACCTCAAATCCACGACCAGCGCCCGCTCCGACCCGCCCGTCGGCTCCACCACCCCGTGCACCACGCCCGGCCGCAGCACGCACACCGCCCCGGCCGGTAGGTCGTGCGGCGTCGTCTCCACCTCCATCCCCATCGCTCCCTCGACGACGAACAGGACCTGAAATTCCCGGTGCGAGTGCCGCCCGTGGTGCTTCTGCGCCAGAATCTCCGCCTCGACCAGGTACGGAATCCCGAACTCCGGCGCGGCCAGCGCCAAGCGCGGGCGGTACGTTCGGGAAGCCTTGGGGACGATCGGGTTGGGCATGTAAATCCGGGTTGGTGCCGGAACTAACACTCGCCAGCCCCGTATCACTTTCCGGACGGGGCCCTGCCGGCTGCGTTCGATGCGTCAAACGGATAGAAGATGCGACAATCCTATTCTTGCAACAAGAGGCCGCCCGCGGCAATACTTATGCGCATGACGATGCCCCGCGTCGCCGCATGCTTCATTTGCGCACTCGCCCTCCTCGCCGGCTCCGCTCAGGGAAGTCCGGGGAGTCCGGCCCTCACTCCGGACCAAATCAAATTCTTCGAAATGAAGGTCAGGCCACTACTTGTGGAGGCCTGCATGTCCTGCCACGGCCCCCAAAAGCAAAAGGGCGGCCTCCGCATGGACTCGGCCGAGTGGCTCGCCAAGGGCGGGAAGAACGGCCCCGTCCTCGTCCCCGGCAAGCCGGCCGAGAGCAAACTGCTGATCGCCATCGCCTATAAAGACGAAGATTTGCAGATGCCGCCGGACGAAAAGCTCCCGGCGGACAAGGTCGCCATTCTCGCCCAGTGGGTCGAGATGGGCGCGCCGTTCCCGCTCGCCACCCAGCCCATCACCGTCTCCCGCCACAAGAAGCGCACGATCCGCGATGAGGACCGCCAGTTCTGGGCCTTCCAGCCCGTCGCCAACCCCGCCCCGCCGGCCGTCAAGGACGCGGCCTGGGCGAAAAACGACGTCGACCGCTTCATCCTCGCCAAGCTCGAGGCCGAGGGCCTCACGCCCGCGCCCGAGGCCGACAAGCGCACGCTCGTCCGCCGCGCCTATTTCGACCTCTGGGGCCTCCCGCCCTCGCCCGAAGACGTCGACGCCTTCGTCAACGACAAGTCAGCCGACGCCTGGGACAAGCTGATCGACAAACTCATGTCCTCCCCGCGCTACGGCGAGCGCTGGGGCCGCCACTGGCTCGACCTCGCGCGCTACGCCGAGTCCGACGGCTACCGCCAGGACGCCTACCGCCCTAACGCCTGGCCCTACCGCGACTACGTCATCCGCTCGTTCAACGACGACAAGCCCTACGACCGCTTCGTCATGGAGCAACTCGCCGGCGACCAGCTCGAGCCAGGCAACCCCGACGTCCTGATCGGCACCGCGTTCCTGCGGCACACGATGTACGAGTACAACCAGACCGACGTCCGCGCCCACTGGCAGACCCACCTCGACGACGTCGCCGACGTCACCAGCGACGTCTTCCTCGGCCTGTCCATGGGCTGCGCCAAGTGCCACGATCACAAGTTCGACCCGATCCTCCAGACCGACTACTACAAGCTCCAGGCGTTCTTCACCCCGATGATCCAGCAGCACGAGATGCCGCTGATGACCCCGGCCGAGCGCGCCAAGTACGACGCCGCAATGAAGAACTGGGAGACCAAGACCGCTTCCCTCCGCGCCGAGATCGACAAGATTGAAGGCCCGTTCATCAAGAAGGCCGGCGTCGGCGCGCTCAAGCGGTTCCCGCAGGACATCCAGGACCTCTGCAACAAGCCCGCCGCCGAGCGCACCCTCTACGAGGAACAACTCGTCCAACTCGCGATGCGACAGGTGTACGGCAAGCAGACCGGCGACCCGAAGGTCTCCGGCGCCGACAAGGACAAGCACCTCGCCCTGGTCCGCAAGCTCGGCGAGTTCGACGACATCAAGCCAAAGCCCCCGCTCATGGCCTTCGTCGCCACCGACATCGGCCCCAAGTCCCCCCCCACGCACGTCGAGGGCAACCCGAAGAAGGAAGAGGTCCAGCCCGGCTACCCCGTCGTCCTCGACGGCAAGGGCCTGGCCGTCCCCGAGATCAAGCCGACCGACGACTCGACCGGCCGCCGCCTCGCCCTCGCCAAGTGGCTCACCCAGCCCACCCACCCCCTCACCACGCGCGTCATGGCCAACCGCGTCTGGCACTACCACTTCGGCCGCGGCCTCGTCGGCACCACCAGCGACTACGGCAAGCTCGGCGACCGCCCCACCCACCCCGAGCTCCTCGACTGGCTCACCACCAAGTTCGTCGGCGGCGGCTGGCGCATCAAGCCGCTCCACAAGCTGATCATGACGTCGGCGACCTACCGCCAGTCGTCCGCCCGCCCCGCCCCCGAGCAGGCCAAGCTCAAAGATCCGGACAACAAGTGGCTCTGGAGGTTCCCGTCCCACCGGCTCGACGCCGAGCAGATCCGTGACGCCATGCTCGCCGTCAGCGGCGAGCTCAAGCTCGACGCGATGTTCGGCCCCGCCGTCGACCCCGTGCAGGGCAAGCGATCGATCTACACCAAGGCCCAGCGGAACGTCCGCGACCCCTTGCTCGACGCGTTCGACCTGCCCGAATCCTTCGGCAGCGTCGGCGAGCGCAACCGCACCACCACCGCCACCCAATCCCTCCTGCTCATCAACGGCGATGCCACCCTGAAGCGCGCCGAAATGATGGCCGGCCGCCTCGCCGGAATGAAGCTCAAAGACGCGGCCGAAACCGTGAAGACCGCATTCGAACTCGCCTACGGCCGCCCGCCCACCGATCCGGAGTTGCAGGCGTCCGTCGACTTCCTCGGCAAGCGCTCGGCTATCGAATCCGTCGCCACCGGCGAGACGGCCAAGCCCGTCGCGCCGTCCATGGCCAACCCCGAGGACGTGCTGACCACCGACGACAAGCCCGTCGTCAAGACGATGCCCCACATGGGCACCCAGGCCGTCTACGTCCGCGACGCCCGCCCCGACGACATGCTCAAGCTCGCCAGCCCCGGCCAGATGCCCACCGAAGACTTCACGATCGAGGCCTACGTCCTGCTCGACTCGCTCTACGAGAACGCCAACGTCCGCGTCATCGCCGCCCACTGGGACGGCAAGAACGGCAACCCCGGCTGGTCGCTCGGCGTGACCAGCACCAAGAGCCGGTTCGAGCCCCAGAACCTCATCCTCCAGCTCTCCGGCGACGCCAAGGGCGGCAACGAGGTCATCCCGTCCGACTTCAAGCTCGACCTGCACAAAACCTACTACGTCGCCGTCTCCGTCCGCCTCAAGGACACCAGCGACAAGGGCATCACGTTCTACGTCAAGGACGTGTCCGACATGGACGCCGTCCTCAAGAGCGTCAGCGTCGCCCACAAGTTCACCGGCCCGATCAACGGCGGCAAGGCCCCCCTCATGGTCGGCGGCCGCGGCGACGGCACCGCCCACGGCTGGGACGGTCTGATCGACGAGGTCCGCATCTCCAAGGCCGCCCTGACCAAGGCCGAGCTGCTCTTCAACGACGGCAAGCCCAAGCCCGGCGCCGTCGTCGGCCACTGGCAGTTCGAAGACACCCCCGGCATCTTCAAGGACCTGGTCGGCGTCCAGAAGGACATGGCCAAGAACAAGCTGGCGGGCGGTGCCGCTGCGTACGTCGCGGCGACGCGGAAGCCGGCGAAGGGCGGCGACGACAAGCACCCGGCCGCCACGCCCACCGCCAAGGCCGACCGCGCCCTGGTCGACTTCTGCCACGTCCTGCTGAACTCGAACGGGTTCCTCTACGTGGACTGACGCGCGCGTGGCACGGGCGGCCCGCCCGTGATGAGTTGGATGAGACGAGCGATCGCAGATTCATGGGCTGGCAGCCCATGCCACAACAGATGAACAACAAGACCTCCATCCCCGGCCTGCCCCACCACTCGACCCCCGCCTCCCGCCGCGAGTTCCTCGCCAAGTCCGGCGCCGGGTTCGGCGCCCTCGCGGCGTCGTACATGCTCGCCAAGTCCGACACCGCCCGCGGCGACGCCGACGAGATCGCCGGCATGAAGGGCAAGCAGCCCGGCAGCGCGGTCAACCCCCTCGCCGCCCGCCAGGGCCACTACCCCGCCACCGCCAAGTCCGTCATCTTCATCTTCCTCGAGGGCGGCCCCAGCCACATCGACCTCTTCGACCCCAAGCCCACGCTCAACGAGCTGTCCGGCAAGCCCCTCCCCGACTCCTTCGGCACCCTCATCACCGCCATGGGCGAGTCGCGCAGCCCCCTCCTCGCCTCCAAGCGCCAGTGGACCCAAGCCGGCAAGAGCGGCCTCTGGATGAGCGACTGGATCCCCCACCACCACACGATCGCCGACGACATCGCCGTCATCCGCTCCTGCGTCCAGGACGGCATCAACCACTCCGGCGGCGTCTGCCAGATGAACACCGGCAGCATCCTCGCCGGCCGCCCCAGCCTCGGCGCCTGGACCACCTACGGCCTGGGCACCGAAAACCAGAACATGCCCGCCTTCTGCGTCCTGACCGACACCACCAGCCAGGTCGTCAACGGCCCGCGAAACTGGGGCGCCGGCTTCCTCCCCGCCGTCTACCAGGGCACCAAGCTCCAGGGCGGAGCATCCGCCATCGCCAACCTTAACACCCCCGCCAGCGTCGGCGAGGCCCGCCAGAAGGCCAAGCTCGACCTGCTCGCGTCGCTCAACAAGCAGCACCTGGCCGGCCGCCCCGAGCAGACCGAGCTCGACGCCCGCATCAAGTCCTACGAGCTCGCCTTCCGCATGCAGGCCGAGGCCCCCGAGGTGATCGACCTCGCCAAGGAGACCGACGCCACCAAGGCCCTGTACGGGTTGGACGCCAAGCAGACCGAGACCGTCGGCCGCATGTGCCTGCAGGCCCGCCGCATGGTCGAGAGCGGCGTCCGCTTCGTCCAGATCTACCACGGCGCCGGCAGCAAGTGGGACGCCCACTCCAACATCGAGCGCAACCACACCGAGCTGTGCGCCCAGATGGACAGGCCAGTCGCCGGACTCATCAAGGACCTCAAGTCCCGCGGCCTGCTCGACTCCACGCTCGTCGTCTGGGGCGGCGAGTTCGGCCGCACCCCCATGAGCGAAAAGGGCAACGGCCGCGACCACAACCCGACCGGCTTCACCATGTGGTTCGCCGGCGGCGGCGTCAAGGGCGGCCAGACCATCGGCTCCACCGACGAGCTCGGCCTCCGCGCCGTCGACCAGAAGATGCACGTCCACGACCTCCACGCCACCATCCTCCACCTCATGGGCGTGAACCACGAAAAGCTCGTCTACTTCCACAAGGGCCGCCCCGAACGCGCCACCATGAACGAAGGCGAAATCTACCGCCGCATCACGACGGGCTAATTTGGAGCACGCCATGGGGAATCCGGACGTGCCAAGTTACCGCAATACCCGACGCCGCCTTCGATGGCGGAAATGGCTTTTAATTGGCCTCTCCCTCATCGCTTTCTACATAGGAAGCTTCGTCGCGCTCGCCCGAACCTACTACGGGATTTACAGCGTCTCGCGTCTGGACGCTCCGCCCCGGCCGGCGCCCGTGCCGTTGTTCGGCTCGACCAGCGACGCGCGAAACCGGCTCTTCAAGACGGTTTATCGGCCGATCATCTACGTCCTGGAGCGAACCGGCACGGCGCGGTTCATGGATGACGTGCGAGGGATGGAGAGCTTCGATCGACCGTTCATCGGCCGTTACGTCCGCGATTGACTCCAGTCCTGATCGCTCAGCATTCGACTCGGCATCCGTGGCGGTTATCTTTCTCCCTCAAAGGAGAACCCGCCCCATGCCCACCCGCGAAGACAAACTCCAATCCCTCGGCTACTCCCCCGAGTGCCACATGAAGCCCGGCGCGATCTACCAGCCCGTCGTCATCGACGGCACCACCGCCTACGTCTCCGGCTGCCTCCCCTTCGACGACGCCCAGGTCCTCACCAGCGCCGGCAAGGTCCCCACCGACGTCTCCATCGCCGACGCCCAGAAGGCCGCCGCCCTCTGCGCCGTCAACGTCCTCCGCCTCCTCCGCCAGGCCCTCGGCTCCCTCGACCGCGTCGACCGCATGCTCAAGGTCTTCGGCATGGTCAACTCCGCCCCCGACTTCGACTCCCAGCACCTCGTCATCAACGGCGCCAGCCAGCTCTTCCTCGACGTCCTCGGCGACGCCGGCTGGCACGCCCGCTCCGCCGTCGGCATGGCCGCCCTCCCGCGTAACACGAGCGTCGAGGTCGAGGCGGTCGTGCGGATCAGGGTGTAGCGTTCGTCCTCTCTGTTCCCTCTCCCAGCCGCGCCGATGGTGCTCGCCCGCAGAGCGGCGCATTCGCGGCGGGGAGAGGGAGGTATGCGCCGCGAACGCCACGATCATCCCGTGGTAGAATCCGCGGTGGTGGGCCGCGAACGCCCACGACAGGGGTCATGTCTTCGGATCCTCGATGATGACGCGATACGCCTTCCCCCTCTGCACCCTCTTCGCCTGCGCCGGCCTGATCGTCGCGATCACCGCCTGCAACCCCCCGGCCATCCCCAACCCCCCGCACGTCCCCCCGCCGCCGATCTCGGGCGCCGTTCTCCCCGAGAGCTCGGCCGACTACGTCTGCCAGTTCACCGAAACCCCTCCCAAAATTGACGGCGACACGACCGACGACGCCTGGAAGCGCGCCGCCGTCATCGACTCGTTCACCCAGCACTGGAAGGGCGAGGCCGTCAAACCGAAGCACGCCACCCGCGCCCGCCTCCTCTGGGACCGCGAGTACCTCTACTTCTGCGCGGAGATGGAGGACGACAATCTCTACGCGACCGTCACGGAGCACAACGGCGCCGTCTGGGAGAACGACGCCTTCGAGCTCTTCTTCAAACCCGCCGCCGACAAGCCCGGCTATTTCGAGTTCGAGGTCAACCCGCTCAACACTAACTTCGACCTGTTCATCCCCGACCGCGCGAAGGGCGGGTGGGTCGAGTTCCGGAACAAGCACCCCTTCAAGTTCGAGAGCAAGGTCAAGGCCCGCGGCGAGATCAACAAGTTCGACAACTCCGCCAAGGGCTGGACCGTCGAGGGCCGCCTCCGCTGGGTCGATTTCGCCGTCGCCGGCGGCCGCCCCGCGCCGGGCGAGGCCTGGCAGTTCGCCCTCTGCCGGGTCGACTACCACGACGCCAAGACGCACGACCTCTCGACCACCGCCAAGCTCACCAAGCCGAGTTTCCACCGCCACCAGGAGTACGGAAAGATCACCTTCGCCAAGTCCGCCGACCGCGCCGAGCGGCCCTACGGCATCGATAGCCGCCCGCAGTGGACGCGCTCCAAACTCGTCGGCTACCCCGACCCCCCGCCGCCTTACACCGTCGAACCCGCGTTCGCGACGCTCAAGATCAAGCAGCCCCTCCACGTCCTCGACGACCCCGCCACCGGCGACCTGCTCATCCTCCAGCACCTCGGCCGCTGGGCCGGCCCGGCCAAGCTCCTGCGCGTCAAGAACGACCGCGCCGCCACCGAAGCGATCGAGATCCTCGACGGCCCCGACGAGCTCGCCTACGGCATGTGTCTCCACCCCGACTACCTCAAGAACGGCTACGTCTACGTCCACTCCAACGGCCCCCTCGAGGCCCCGAAGAAGTTCAACTACGTCCGCCGCTACACGATGGACTTCCGCACCGGCAAACTCGACCCCAAGTCGCGCCTCGACGTGATCGAGCCCTTCGAATCCAACGGCCACAACGGCGGCGGCATCGAGTTCGGCCCCGACGGCATGCTCTACTTCACGACCGGCGACACGTCCAACGACTCCGACACCGCCGACCGCGGCCAAGACCTCTCCGGCATGTGGTCCGCCGTCATCCGCATCGACGTCGACCGCCCCGCGCCCGGCAAGAACTACTCGGTGCCGAAAGACAACCCGTTCGTCAACCGTATCGGCGCGCGCCCCGAAATCTGGGCCCACGGCTTCCGCAACCCCTGGCGGCTCGCCTTCGACAAGGTCACCGGCGACCTCTGGGTCGGCCAGAACGGCCAGGACCTCTGGGAGCCCGTCTACGTCGTCAAAAAGGGCACGAACTACGGCTGGCCGGTCTACGAGGGCAGCCACCCGTTCCACGCCCACCGCCGGCTGCTCGACACGCCCCTCGGCAAGCCCGCCGTCGAGCACCACCACAGCGAGGCCCGCTCCCTCACCGGCGGCATCGTCTACCACGGCAAAAGGTACCCCGACCTCGCCGGATGCTACATCTATGGCGATTTCTCCACCGGCCGGATCTGGGCCGCCAAGTGGGACAACAAGGCCGAGCGCGTCACCTTCCACAAGGAGATCGCCAAGACGACCGCCCAGATCAACCACTTCGCCGCCGACCGCAACGGCGACATCTTCATCTGCGACGACGCCGGCGGCGTCCTCCGCCTCGTCCCCCGGCCCGCCGACGCCGTGACCCCTCCCTTCCCGCAGAAACTGAGCCAGACCGGCCTGTTCGCCGACACCGCCAAACACGTCCCCGCCCCCGACCTGATCCCCTACGACGTCAACTCCCCCCTCTGGAGCGACGGCGCCGCCAAGGAACGCTTCATCGCGCTGCCCGAGGGCGCCACCATCGACTACCGCGACCGGAACGGGTGGGAATTCCCTAACGGCACGGCCCTCGTCAAGACGTTCGCCATCGACACCGAGGCCGGCAACCCCAAGACCCGCCGCCGCCTCGAGACGCGCATCATGCTCAAGCAGATGAACAACTGGGACGGCTACACCTACGTCTGGAACGACGACCAGACCGACGCCGAGCTCGCCCCCGCCTCCGGCGTCGACCGCACCTACTCCATCAAAGACCCCGCCGCCCCCGGCGGCGTCCGCCAGCAGCAGTGGCACTACCCCAGCCGCGCCGAGTGCATGGTCTGCCACAGCCGCGCCGCCAACTGGGCACTCGGCCTCTCCGAGCTCCAGATGAACCGCGACTACACCTACCCCTCGGGCGTCACCGACAACCAGCTCCGCACGCTCGAGCACCTGGGCGTCCTCCGCGTCGACGCGCAAGACCACGCGAAGAAAACGCTCCGCCGCGACGCCGCCGCCCGCGGCGTCGACCCCAAGAAGGTCAACGACTGGGTCGCCGCCGCCATGACCGACAAACTCGCCCCCCAGCGCCCGGCCGAGAAGGCCTCGCTCCTGACCAGGCCCCCCGCCGCGCTCACCCGCATGCCCGATCCCGCCGACCCCACTGCCGACGTCGCCGCCCGCGCCCGCTCGTACCTCCACGCCAACTGCGCCATCTGCCACATCGACGCCGGCGGCGGCAACGCCTCGATCGACCTCGCCTTCACCAGCGACATGCCAAAGACCCGCCTGCTCGAGCCCGTCCCCCCGGCCAACTCGCTCGGCATCAAGGACGCGATGTTCGTCGCCCCCGGCAAGCCCGAGGCGTCCGTCCTCCTCAAGCGCATGCAGATCCGCGGCACCGGCCAGATGCCGCCACTCGCCACCTACCACGCCGACCCCGTCGGCGTCCGCGTCGTCGAAGACTGGATCAAGTCCATGCCCGCGAAGTGATCCCGCGCTAAGATGCCCGCATGGACTTCCACGCCGCCACGAGCCTCCCGCCCACGCTCGGCCTCTCCCTCCACGCGATCGACAACGCCGTCCGCGCCTGGGCCCAATCCCTCGGCACCCCCGGCGAGATCGTCCTCCGCATGACGCTCGCCGCCCTCCTCGGCGGCCTCGTCGGCCTCGAGCGCGAGGTCCGCGGCCGGCAGGCCGGCTTCCGCACCAACCTCCTCGTCTGCCTCGGCAGCGCCATCGTCATGGTCACGTCCGTCTCCTTCGCCTACACCCCCTGGCCCCAGGCCGCCGGCTTCAACCTGAACGTCGACCCCGCCCGCGTCGCCTACGGCGTCATGGGCGGCGTCGGCTTCCTCGGCGCCGGCGTCATCGTCAAGGCCGACGGCCAGGTCCGCGGCCTCACCACCGCCGCCGGCCTCTGGTGCATGGCCGCCATCGGGCTCGCCTGCGGCCTCGGCCTCTACTCCGTCAGCGTCATCGCCGCCGCCCTCGTCATCCTCGCCCTCTGGTCCCTCAACGGCATCGAAAAACTCCTCCCCAAGGTCCGCTACCGCGTCATCACCGTCCGCCGCGCCTGGCACCCCGGCGTCATCGGCGAGACCGTCCGCATGATCCGCGCCTACCAGACCATGCATGTCAGCGAGTCCAAGTTCGAACGCATCGGCGACCTTTCCACCGTCGACATCACCCTCCGCGTCGCTTTCCGCAGCCGCGAGCAGTACTACAAGTTCGAACAAGACCTCGACACCCGCGGCGACGGTCAACTCATCTCCTCGTCCGAACCGTGACCCCGCCCCCGCCGCTTGCGGCTTAGCGACAGACCCCGCGTATAATCCCCGCGCACCCTCGCCCGAACCCGGAGCACACCATGCGCATGGCCTTCAGCCTCGTCGGCATCCTCGTCACGATCGGCATCATCGCCCTGCTCATGAACCAGCAGGCCCCCGCCATCCGCACGGGCATGCAGGCCAAGAAAGACCTCGAAGAGAAGGGCGTCGGCACGCTCAACCGCGAGTTTCTGACCGAGGTCCAGGGCTCGCTGTCGGCCTACCCGCCCAGCGGCAAGTTCAAGTCCCTGATGGTCGACAAGGCCCCGGCCGGCGGCGGCCTCGCCGACCACTTCGGCCTCCAGCCCGGCGACCAGATCCTCGCCGTCGGCGGCAACACGTTCGACGCCACCGCCCTGGGCGACCCCGACATGGCCATTCTCCAGGTCTTCGAAGCCCGCGGCCGCAAACTGAGCCTGACCGTCAAGCGCGCCGGCCAGACGCTCGAGCTGCCCCAGTCCCCCGGCGCGCGGCGCGGCCCGGCCGTGCAAGGCGGTAACATCGTGCCCGTGCCGACCCACTGATCGCCCGAGGAATCCTGCACCGGTAGAGAAAGCCCGCCCGAAAGCCCACGGAACTTGTTCCGGGGGTCGTGTCCGCGGTCAGGCGCGCGTTCCTTAACGAGTCAAAGTAAACGGGGGTGCGAGCCCCACCTACAGCTTCGGCCCGCCCGCCTTCTCCTGGAACCGCAGTTCGACCGCCCGCGACCCCGCCGGGATCACGAAGAACAGCCGCACGTCGTTCGCCGTGCCGCCCTCGACCTTGGCGAGATTACCCAACTCGGTGTTCGGGTCGAACCGGGCCGAAACCCGGTCGCCGCCCGGCGTCTTCCCGACCACGAACGCCCCGCGCGGCTTGTGCGGCGCGCCCGTGCTGTCGACGACCGCGAACTCGCCCAGCCGATCCGCCCAGCCCCAGTCGGCCGGCGTCTTGGGCGTCAGTCGCACCTGTACAATCTGCTGTCCGGCCGGGGCCGCCAGCTCCCTCACCGACGGCGGTTTGGCCAGCTCGGCCGGCGACGTCTCCGCCCCCGCGCTCGGCGGGCTCACCAGCTTCGTGAACTTCCGCCCCTTCACGTCCGCCTCGGTCCCGGCCGCCGTCACGACCCCCTCCGCGTCCGCCTTGTCCTCACCGATGTTGATCGCGACCGGCAGCACCGCCGCCGGCGTCACCAGCGCCGGCTTGTCCGCGAACGGCGCCTCGTTCCACCCGTTCTCCATCGCCACCGGCGGCGGCGGCGTCGGTGGGGTGTCCGGCGTCACCGGCGGGGTGTCCGGGGTCACCGGCGGCGGGTTCGTCGTCGTCACCGGCGGCGGATTCTCACCCTCCACTGGCGGCTTCCGGGGCTTCTTCAACTCCGTCTTCCGCACCGGCCAGAACACGGGGTTGTCCGCCGGCACCCCGGCGTTCCACTCCTTCTCCGCCAGGTCGAACTTCACCATCCGCTTCACTTCGAGGAACGTGCCCTCCTCGAACTTCGCCGTCGGCCGGGCCGGCGCCTGCCCGGGCGTCGGGCGGCCGCCGCCACTGATCGTCACCGCCGACTTTTCCACCTCGAACACGAACCGCGCCCCCACGTCCCCGCTCGCGGCGTTGATCAGCAAAAAGTCGTCCGGCCGGTTCGCCCAGATCTTCCCGTCCTCGAACGTCCCGATCGGATAATGATTCCGCCACTGCCCGTCCGCCCCCTTCGCAACCAGGCGAACCCCCGACGCCCCGACGCGCACCAACCGCTCCGGCCCGTCCAGTTCGTCCGCCGCGTCCACGTGGAACGTGACCCCCGCGATCACGAACGCCGAGCTCTCGTCCGGCCCGACCGGCGCCATCGGCTTCTCGTGCTCCTTCTCCCGGATCGCCTTGATCTCGCTCGGCACCACGGCGAACTTCCCGCCCGGCGTGCGCGGGTTGCCCTTCAGCCCTGCCGCGTCGACCACGTGCACGTCGACCAGCTTGACCTGCTCCGTCTTCTTGTTCGTCGCCGTGTGCTTCGCCCCCGGCTCGATCCCGATTCGCTGCGCGAACAGCTCCTGGATCAAATCCGGGTGGATCGACTTCAGCGGCTTGTCCGACGCCAGCGCCCCCCCGTCGCTCAAATGCCCGAACAGCCCGACCACGAAGTCGTCGAACGGCACCAGCATCCCGCTCGTCTCGCCCGTCTCCAGCCGATCCGCCTTCACCTCGTCGTTCACCTTGCGGTCCACCTGCCGGCTGCCACTGCTCGCGGACCCCTCCGTCACCACGCGCACCGGCCGCGCGTCCAGCAGTGCGTACCGGCTATACCCTCCCACCGACGGCCCGAACGGCATGTACTGCATCGACACCGCCGCGATCCCCAGCCCGACCATCCCCGCCACCACGCCGAAGATCGCCCCGCCGATCTTGTCGAACGTCGAGTTCACCCGGATGTTCCCCGGCACCATCGAGTCGAACAGCGTCCGCAGCAGCAGGTACACCCCGGCGAACAGCGACAACAGGCACACGCCGTGCGCCATGTCGTTGAACTTCCCGCCCGCCAGCACGTTGGCCAGCGGCTCGAAGTACGAGAACGCCGCCGCCCCCGCGATGACCGCGAGCACCGCCGAGATGAACCCGCTGAACATCCCCTGCATCAGGTGCCAGTAGGCGATCAGCAGGAGCAGGAGGATGAAGATGATCGAAAGCGTCATGGCGGGATTACCGAAGGTGACCTGACCGAAAACGTACGAAACCGCCGCAAGAGAGGCTTGGTCACTTCAGTGACCGAGACGTCACAACCGGGGACTGCGCCCCGCCTACTGCGGTGGGCGCTGCCGCCCCCCAGCAGTTCCACCCGGCGCCTGCCCACCGCTCCCGCCCGAGCCCGACCGTGGACGCTGCGCCGGCGCCGCCCCGGACGACGGCCGCGCGCCGCCGGACGACTGCCGCGCCGCCGGGGCCGCCGCCGCCGCGGGCTTCGCGCCACCGCCACCGCCACCGCCGGCCGGCGCCGCCCCGCTCCCGTCCTCCCGCAGGACCCGCAGCATCTCCTGCACGCTCGTCTCCCCCTCCGAAACCTGCATCAGCGCCATCTCCTGCAAGAACCGCCCGCGCTGCTTGCGGAAGATCGCCTTGAGCTGGTTCACGCTGCCGCCGGACGTCACGACCTGCCGCACGTCGTCGTCCACCGTCAGCACCTCGAACACCCCGAACCGACCCTTGTACCGCAGCTCCTTGCAGAACTCGCACGGGATCGGGTTCCCCTTGTCGTCCTTCATCGGCGTCGTCCGCGCCTGGTACAGCGTCGACACCCGCGCCGGGTCCAGGTTCAGCTTCCGCACCGTGTCCGGGTCCGGCGTGTACCCCACCTTGCACGCGTTGCACAGCCGCCGCATCACCCGCCCGTTGATCACCATTTTGAGGTTCTGCACGGCCAGCCGGTCGTCGCCGACCAGCTTCCGCCACATGTCCAGCGCCTGGAACGTCGTCGACGCCCGCAGACCGACGTACGCCTTCTTCCCATTATTGGCGAAGCTCACCAGCGCCTGCGCCGTCTTCGGGCTCTCGACCGACGTCAGCATCAGGATGTCGGGCTCCTGGCTGATGATCCAGTCGACCTGCTTGCTCTCCTCCTCGCCCGACGCGTTCGCGGGGATCGCGTTCTGCGTGATGCCCTCGATGTCCTCGTCCGGCCCGCGCTCGACCGTGTGGATGTGCGTCATGAACGCGTCGTGCCCGCGCAAAATCCCGTAGCTCGTGCTCGTCAGCCCCTGCCCCTTCGGCGCCGACAGCAGCACGATCCCCTGCGGCTCCGTCATCAACTCGCGGAACTTGGCCAGTTGATCCTCGGTCATGCCCAGGTCGTCCAGCCCGAACGCGTGCCGATTCTTCGGGTCGACCATGACCCGCAAAAACTCGCCCGCCGCGTTCCCCGCCGTCTGCAGCTCCAGCTCGTGCTTGGTCTTCCCGACCGCCACCTTCATCTTCCCCTTCTGCGGCTTGCGCCGCTCGTTCAGGTCGAGCCCGGCGATCTGCTTGATGTACGTGACCGCCGCCTGCGACGCGTCGATCGCCATCGTGCTGCCGTTGTACGCCACCCCGTCCACCGTGTACTTCACCAGCGCCTGCCCGTCCGCCGGCGCCATGTCGATCCGCTCCGCCCCCCGCACCAGCGCGTCCCCGAGCACCGTCTGCACGCCCGTGTACCCCGCCGCGTCCGGGTCCTCCGGCGCCGGCGGCGTCATCACCGCCCCACCCTTGGCGATCAGCGCGACCTGCCCCTCCTCCACGGTCACCGGCTTGTTGTCCTTCTTCTTGCCCCGGAAGAAGTTCGCCAGGTCCCGCTTGACGTCCTCCAACCCCACCTTCTTCTTGCGAATGTGCAGGTACGTCCCGATCTCCCCGGCGAACACCAGCAGCAGCACCCCCAGGCAGATCCAGAAGTTGGGCAGAATGAAGAACAGCGCGTACGCGAGGATCGCCCCCGCGATGAACCCCCCGCTGATCGGCTCGCGCTTCAGGTACGCGGCGTCCGCGTCCTTGTCCACCCACGTCAGGATCCGCATCCAGACCAGCAGGATCACGACCGCCACGATCATCTTGACCGTGCTCAGGTATCCGCCGCCCTCGACCACCGCGAGCGGCATCAGGTGAACTGGCATCATCGAACCTCGCGCAAGGTGTCTCGTCTCCGACGTACGTCCGCGACCCGCCCCGTCGCCGCCGCGCGGCTCCGCCGAGCCGCCGACCGCTCGCGCCCAGTGTACTGACAGCCAAGGGATTACGCTAGATTCGGAGTGCGCCCCCTGGCGAGCCCGCTTCGGCGGGCGGGTCGCGCGGCGAGTCCGGCGGATACGTGACACAGGCACAGCGCCACAGAAGGGAAAGACGAAGAGGTTAGCCAGTTCTTCTTCCTCTCTCACGCCCCGGCGTCCTCGGCCGCTCGCTTCTCCCGCCGACTCGCGCGACCGTCCCCTCCTGCGGGGCCGCGACATGCGGGCCGACCCAGTCCGGCTGTCCTCCGATCACCCACGACGACCCCGGCCCGAGTCGCAAAGATCACGCCGGTCGCTCGCCCGCCACCCGTGGGTGGCCCGCGCGCCCGTCGTCCCGCCCGGCTCGCCGAGTGCGCCCGACCCGGCCCGCGACGACGATCGCCCCACCAGCCCACAATCCGACGGTCGCGACGGTCGACAGCACGTTGGCGAGCAGTTCGCCCGGCTCGGTACGCACCTCGCGGTCGCTCGCGCGAGCCCACGCGAGCCCGACGTCCGCGGGCACGTTGTCGGGCGTCCAGTCACCCCCGACCCGCATCCGTCCCAGCACCGCCCGCGCCCGCCGCGCGACCTCAGGGTCGGGGTCACCCGTCAGGACGGCCACGCGATCCGCCGGCGCCCTGTGAAACACCTCCGGTGTCAAGGCGGCGAGTTTGTCTAGGGCGACGGTCCGCGCCGCCGGGTCGGCGCTTTCCAGGCCCGCGACGATCGGCCCGAGCGCCGTCCGTACCGTCGTGCGAAACGCCGTATTCCGCCTTGCCGTTTCGGCGGCGGCTTGGGCTTCGGCCCGTGCGGCAACCGCCGCCGCCCGCGCGGCTACTTCTCCGGCCCGGGCATCAGCAAACAAGATCTCGCGCGCCGTGATCATGCCGATCCATCCTCCGTACGCCGAGCATCGATTCCCCACCTCCGCCACGCGCGGCAACTGCGACCATGTGGCCTCCCGGGCCACGCGACGAATCTGTTCCCGTTCTTCCTCGGTCGGCTTGGCCCGAGTGGCGACCCACACCAACTTGCGCGCCTGATCCGCCTCCGATCCCGTGATCGCGTCCCCGATGACCGCCGCCGAGTAATCGACCAACCCCGGCCGAAGACGCGCCAGTTCGAGCAGCGCATAAGCGTCGTCCGGCGTCGGGGCCTTCAGGTACATGTCCAAGAGCGCCGGTCGCGCCGCCTTCATACGCTCGTCGAGCAGCGCGGCAGGAATCGGGGCGGTCACGACTCCTCTCGGCCGTCCGCGCGCCATCATTTCGGCAGCCGGGACTGCAACCCGGAACTCACGGGTCGCGATCGCGTCGTAGAGCGCCAACGTCGTCTCCGCCGGGTGCCGTCTCGCGTCGTCCTCCATGGCCCGCCGTGCCGCAGCCGGATCCGGCGCAGCCGTCCACCGCCCGACCATCGCCCCGATCACCGCCGGATCCGGCGCGCCGTTCGCTTCCGCGCCGGACGGACCCGCTGCCCACCCCGGCCCGCCCCCCATAGCGGCCACGAGGCAGACGAACGACAGTCCCGCCACACGCGTGCCGCCCGCCCCAGCGCGACGCCCCGTTCGCATCGCGTGAACCGCGAGCCACGCACACGTCATCGCACCGCAGACGTTCAGCAGCACCCCGCCGACCCCGCGCGCAGACGACTGGTTAGGAACAAGTGCAACATGCGCGACCGTCGCGACCCACAACAACGTCGCGGCAACCCGCGGGCCCCAAGCACCCCCCTCCCGCACGCGCGCCCCGGTCGCGGGCGCCGCCGCGCCGCTGCCCGCGTCCCAGTACGCGCGGACGCGGTCCGTCCGAAGAACGAGCCACGCGGCCACCGGCAGCGAGACTTGGATGGCGAACGCGATGACCACCCGGACTGCCAAGTACTCGGCCGTCGGAAACGCCTGACCACCGGCCCACGCCCGCTCGTGAAACCCGGTCAACTGGGCCACGACGTGTAGCGACGCCCAACCCAGCGCCAGCGCCAGCCCGACCTTCGTCGCACACCACCACCGACCCGCACGCCCCGACCACGGCTCGGCCCGCAACCACCCCAACGAAACGGCGACGAGGGCCACCGACAACCCCACACCTGCGTAAGCGTCCGCGATCACGACGGCCATCGTCCACTTGGACACGGGCAGGGCATTTACCGACCCGGGCACGATTCCACGCCGCTCGCCCGTCCGCATGTCGTACGCCGACGGGTCGGTCGGTACGGACATCGCCAACCCGCTCGGGAACACCCAGCGCGCATCACCGCCGTCGGCGGCGTTCCACGCGAGCACGTCCGTTCCCGGTACTGCGGCGAGGAGCGACGCCGGCGGCCCCGAGGTGTGTGGGCCATCTGCCAGGCGATGGTCCACCAGGAGTTGAGCGACCGTCGCGCCCTGTTCACGAGTCATTTGTGGAAATGACCGGTGCGCCGACCTGACCCTGGCCGTGATCACCGCGGACGACCACCGGACAACACCGTCGTAGTCAGTGAACCGGTCTCGACGAATCAGGGCTTGCGTCCCGCCGCCCAATTTTTGAAATTGCGCCGTGTGGTTCGCCAAGCGGATCGTTCCCCCCGCCGTCGCGATGACGTCCGTCCCGAAGTTCGGTCCGTCCGTATGGTCTGCCGACCTCCACACCGCCCCCAACGAGCCGTTGGCAAGCCCGTTCGGGATCGCGTCCGCACCCACCTCGCTCAACAGGCGGTCGAGCATGGCCGCCCTATCCGGGGTCAGGGAGAGCGGGATCGGTCGGAATTCGATCGCGACGTCCGCGACGCGCCCTGACGCCGCGACGTCGCCCGGTGGCGGCGTCGCCGGCCTGCCGGACATCGCGGCGCGAACCGCCCGCACGACCGCCTCCCGTTCGCTCTCACCCAAGCCGCGCGCCCCTCTCACCTCGCCCGTCCAGACCGGCGCAAGCTCTCGTGCCGCCTCGCGCTGCTCGGCAATCGTCCCCGCAGCGGTGCGCCAGAGTTGTCGCGACCCCGCGATAATTGCGACATTGACCAGGGCACCAAGCGCCGCCGCGACCAATCCCAATATCCCCAAACAGACCAGCATGGCGGGTCGACGCACGCGCCCAACCGTCCCGATCCGGGCATAACTGAGCGGGACCGTCGGCGGGACGGGCGCGGCCGGTGCGGGGAACACAGCATCGAAGTTCGCGGTCGTGTCCTGCCCCGCTTCGCGGCGCCACCGCGCACCGTTGCCGGATTCACCCGATTTGTCTTCCATCCCCCCTTTATATCGCTTGCCCCGAGACCATGAAATAAGCGGTCGGGTGACGTTCCGCCTTGGCCACGTCGTCCGGCGGCGGCAACGGTCGGCCGGGCCCGCACGGGACTCGGGGGCTGTAGCTCACCGCAGAACGACGGGGCTGCACGCATCCCTCCCCCCGTTCATTCCCGCTCACCGAAGCATTCACCGGAACATCCGCAGCACCGACGTCACCCCGTGCATCACCCCCGTCGCCGTCGACAACGCCCCACCCTCCCCCGCCGCCTTCGACGTCTTAATCGCCTCCGCCACCCGCTCGGCCACCTCGCGCTGCCCGGCCGGCACCAGGATCTCCTCCGTGAGGATGTTGCTCCCGTTGCTCGTCGAGATCACCAGCCGCGCCGGCGTCCCGTCCGCCCCGCCGACGACCGCCACGTCCGTCAGCGCCCGCGCCGCCGTTCCCCACAGCACCCATTTGCCGTGCGCGAACGCGCACAGCGTCCCGATCACCGTAATCGAGCCCCGCTCGAGCCGCCGCCGCGACGCCCGGCGGGCCGCCTCGCACCCGATCACGGCCACGACGAGCGCCGCCTCGACGCCCGCCACGATCGTCCACCCGACCCGCCGCAACTCCGCCTGTTTCGCCGCCGGCTCGCGCCGCTCCGCCGACCCGGACGCCGCCGCGTACAGCATGACCGGCGGGAGCACCATGAAGAACCCGATCAGGATCAGGTCCCACCTCACCCACCCCTTCCGCACCACGTGCGCCCGCCACCGCGCCAGTTCGCCCGCGTCGTACCGCCACCGCACCAGATACTTCCCCTGCTTCAGCCCCGCCCGGAATGTCCGGATCCGACGAGCGTCGCTCGCCATGCACCAGTACAAGATCGGCCCTACCACGATCGCCAGCCCGAACACCACGCACCCGACCACCGCCAACCCGAACCCTACGCCCGCGCCGCCCCCGCGCGACGCCTCGTGGGCCGACACCGCCGCCCAGATGCACAGCGGCAACATCACCAGCGCCGCCACCGACACCCACCCCGACGCGGTCGCCGTCACGGCGTACGTGTTCGGCAGTTCCGCCTCGCGCCCCAGTTCCGCGTCCATGTCCACGACCGCACGACTCATCGCCGACCTCCCGCCAAATAACCTGCCACGCCCCCCACCAAACATACCAATTCCACAAACTCCCTCAACCGTGCCGCTTGTCGTGGGCTTCGCGACTGACCGCCGCACAAGTAAAGCGCCCCCGAAATCCCACGGAGCTTATTTCGTAGGTTGTGTCGAGAGCAGAAATGCGGTTTCCACTACAGCGTGTGCCCCCCGCGCCCCGTGCGCGCCGGGCACCACCCCCGTGCGACACCCCCCACGACAAATCCACAAAAATCTTCCACCGCCCAGCCCCGCCACCGCGTCCGCGTGCGCCGCCGTCGTCACCCGCGCGGGACACCGCCCGAGAAGGTGGATGCCGCACGCACCATCACGATCGCCCGCCCCGCCATTCGCCCCCGTCGTTTCCGTACCGAAAGGTACCGGAAGGTACCGAAAAGTACCGATTCGTACCGGTTTTGCCCGGTTTTGCCCGCTCTTGAACTCCCGGCCAATCCGCCCAACTCCTTCGGCCCACACGTGTTGCACCCCACGCCTCCGAACAAGCCCGCCCGGAACGCGAAAAATTTCCGAGGCACCGCCGATGTGCCCCAATCCGTTCCGGCCGATTATCCTCTTTGCCAAGCGATCTGCCCGATCGACCGATGAATACCCAATGACGCGCGCGTCCTCCACGCCCATGGATCAGAACTCACCGGCCCCCGGCGCCCTGGCGATCGACCCCGCCACCGACCCCCTGCTCGCACCGGCCAAGAGTTTTCCCGAGACCCCGCTCGTCGCCGAGGAGCGCCCGCCCCTGGTCGACCGGGCGTCGCTGCTCGACGTCAACCCGGCCACGCGGCACATGGAGAACCTGGACGCGCTGCGCATCCTGGCGATGTTCGTGATCATCGTCACCCACGTCACCCAGCCGTTCGTCGACGACCACGCCGACGCCCGGCCCTACGGCGCGCTCTACAACTCCGTCTTCTCCGTCAACGTCGCCCTCCGGTTCGGCGTGCCGTGCTTCCTGATGATCTCGTTCTTCATCTACTGGCACCAGCTTTACGACAAGGGGCGGAGCTGGGGCGAGCTGCTCGCCCGCCGGCTCTCGCGCCTGGTGCCGGCGTTCCTCGTCTGGTCGCTGATCTACTTCGCCCTGCACAAGCTGCTCGCCGCCGTCCCTGCTTACAACCCGATCACCGGGGTCACCGAGTCGCTCAACTCCATAGACAAGGGCCCGCTCCAGGATCGCCTCAACTACAAGGACTGGCGCGTCTGGCGCGAGATCCTCCTCTTCGGCCGCGCCCACGAGCATTTGTACTTCCTCCCCATGATCATCTGGTCGCTGCTCCTGATCCCCGTCCTGCGGGTGCTCTGGAAGCGGCCCGCCGTCGCCTGGACGTTCATCGGCGGGATGCTCGTCGCCTGGACCGTCATCGCGTACGGCTCGAGCTTCGCGATGCACCCGAAGGTGAACCACGCCGCGTACCTCGGGGGCATCGTCAGCAAGAACTTCATCGCGCTGCCGATGCTGATCTTCCCCCTGCTCGGGTTCATGTGCGCCGGGCAGATCCAGTGGCGAAAGTTCATCACGCACACGCCCACCGCGCTCTGGGTCGGCCTGCTGATCTTCGGCGTCGCGTTGCACGTCGTCGAGACGATAGCCATGCTCAACTACGGCGCCCCGGCGACCGTCGCCGCCGGACCGCTGGACGAATCCCGGTGGCAGCAGGCCCTGTCCGGCCTGAAGATCGGCCGGTTCCTCACCGCCGTCCCGGTCTTCGTCCTGTTCCTCCGCAGCCCGCTCATGCGCAACCCGTTCCCGCGCGTCAGCAAGCACGCGTTCGGCCTGCACTTCATGCACCCGATCATCATCATCGCGCTCACCCTCATCGAGGCCAAACTCCTCGGCCACGCCCCCCTCGGCTTCTGGCACGCCGTCGGCGCCTGGCAACCCCTCCTGATCACCGGCCTCCTCATCCTGAACGTCGCGCTGACCTTCTTCATCACGTTCGGGCTGTGCCTGCTGGTCGCCCGGGTAAAGTTCCTGGAGTTCCTTGTGGTGTAATTCGCTTCCGACTTGCGATCGCTCGCCTTAGGTGCGTACCATATAGTTCGATGCGGCTGCTCCACGGCACCATCTTCGCCCTCCTGACCTTCGCCCTCGCGGGCGGAGCGCAGGTCTGCATGGCCGTGTGTGCGAAGCCCCACCAAACCAGAGCCGTCCCGGTCCAAGCCGAGCAGGCCTGCGGCAAGTGTCACAGCAAACCCGCGCCGCCCCAAACGCCCGCCGCCCCGACGCCCGCCGAGCCGTGCCACCACTGTAAGGCCGGCCCCTCCGACCGCCTGGCCGACCGAATTGACACCGCCGTCGCCCCCCTGCTCGCTACGTCCCTGTCCATCCCATCAATCGTCACCGACGTCCCGGCCTTCACCCCCGCCGCCCGACCCACCGCCAGCCCCGCCCCGCCGAACGACATCCTCCACGTCGTCTGCGTCCTCCTGATCTGATCCCGCGCGCGCCCCCGTCCGGTGTGTGCCACAACGCACCGCGTGTCCCCCCGCGCGCCCTTTCCGGATCAGGCCCATGCCCCGCCTCACAACGAAATTGCTCCGCCGCGCGATCGTCCTCGCGCCGCTCGTCCTGACCGGCTGCGTCCTCCGACCCGCAGGAACGGACCAGGAGATCGCGCGCCTCGACACCGCCGGCGCCCCCTACCGCGCCCCCGTCGAGCACCGCGCGCTACCCGACCTCCCGCCCCAACCGACCTGGCGCGACGTCCTCCGCCGCGCGCTGCTCGCCAACGGCGACCTCGAGGCCGCCTACTTCGAGTGGGCGGCCGCCGTCCACCGCATCGACGTCGCCGGCGCCTGGCCGACCACGAACCTTTCGCTCGGGTTCGAGTACATGTTCTCCGCCGACCGCATGAAGTCGTGGGACCGCACGACGATCACCGCCGGGCCCGACGCGATGGCCAACCTCGCGCTTCCGGTGAAAACGGTGCAGGCGGGCCGGGTCGCGCTCGAGCGGGCCCGCGCCGCGGGCGAGCGGTTCGCCGCCAGGAAGTTCGACGTCCAGAAGCGCGTCCTCCAGGCCTGGCTCGACTACGCGATGCTGGCCGAGCAGGTGCGCATCCAGCGCGACAACGTCGCCCTGCTCAAGCTGATCTCCGACACCGCGGCCGACCGGGTCCGCGCCGGCGGCCCGCAGCAGGACCTGCTCAAGAGCCAGATCGAGCACCGCCTGGCCGAGAACGAGCTGACGCAAATGGAGGCCGAGCGGGCCGCCATGGGCGCGATGCTCGCCGGCATGCTCGCGCTGCCGCCGACGTCGCCGCCGGCGATCCCCGCGGCCCTGCCCGACCCCCGCCCCTTGCCCGCGGACGACGCCCGCCTGATCGCCGCCGCCGTCGACGCGAATCCCGAGCTCGCCGCGCTGGCGCGCGACGTCGCCGCGGGCCGGAACGCGCTGGAGCTGGCCCGCCTGCAGTACCTGCCGGACGTCAACCCGATCGCCGCCGCGACCGGGTCCGTCTCGCAGGCCGTCGGCGCGATGATCTCCGTCCCGATCAACCACAGGATGATCCGCGCGTCCGTCGAGGAGAACCGCGCCATGCTCCGGGCGACGCAGGCGATGGCCCGCCAGACGCGCAGCGACCGGGCCGCGAGCTTCGTCGCCGCCCTGTACGCGCTTCGGGCGGCCGAGCACCACGCGGCCCTGTACCGCGACACCGTCCTCCCCAAGGCCGAGCAGGCCCTCGCCAGCTCGCGCCAGGCGTACGCGGCCGGGCAGGTGTCGTTCGTCGAGCTGATCGACAGCCAGCGGACGCTGCTCGACGTGAGATTGCTGATAGCGCAGGCGCGGACGGAGCGAGAAAAGCGACTCGCGGAGCTTGAGGCGCTCGCGGGGGTGGACGTGGAAACTTTGGGGAGCGTGCCACCCGAAGGTGCGACACGCCCTGCTCCGGATCGGACGCAGTGAGTGCTCGATGGCAACCGCGGGCTTCCGCCCTCGGCTATCAATCGTCGCGCGATCGAACAACGACCACTGACCACAGACCAACCCATGACCACGCCCCAACGCATCATCACCGTCCTCCGCATTGCCCTGGCGCGCCTCCGCTTCGTCGCGGTCTTCGTCGTGGCCGCGCTCCTGGTCGGCTACTGGGACCACATCAAGGCCCGCGTCGACAAGTGGACGCGGCCCGGCCACGCGTACGGCCAGACCACGCCGGGCGAGGACTTCTATTGCCCGATGCACCCGCAGGTCGTCCGCACCCAGTCGGGCCTGTGCCCGATCTGCAGCATGGACCTCAAGCGGCGCACGCCCGGCGAGCGGGCGGCCGCCGTCCGCGATCGCGTGCAACTCTCCCCGCAACGGGTGGCGATGGCAGGCGTCGCGACCACACCGGTGGCGTTTAAGCCGCTCGTCCGCCACGTCCGCGCGCTCGGCCTGCTCGACTACGACGAAACGCGGCTGGCGAACATCTCCGCCCGCGTCGCCGGCCGGGCGGACGAGCTCTTCGTCACCTACACCGGCCAATCCGTGAAGGCCGGCGAGCCGGTCTACTCGCTCTACTCGCCCGAGGTCTTCACCGCCCAGCGCGAGTACCTCCAGGCCCGCAAGCGGGTCAACGACCTGCCCGCCGACGCCCCGCCCGAGGCGCGCGCCGACGCGTCGGCCGTCTACAACGCGTCGATGCAGAAGCTCGTCCTCTGGGGCATCGCCCGCGAGCAGCTCGACAAGCTCGACAAGGAGTTCGACTCGTCCGGCAAGGTGCCCACGCACTTCCCGGTCGCCTCGCCGCTGACCGGCATCGTCGTGCGGAAGGACGTCACGCCGGGCCAATACCTGCAGGTCGGCCAGTCGACCTACACGATCGCCGACCTCTCTTCGCTATGGCTCCGCGCCAAGGTGTACGAGGCCGACATCCCGCTCGTGCGCATCGGCCAGACGGTGTCGGTGACGGTCGACGCGCTTCCGAACGAGCCGCTGACCGGCGTCGTCACGTTCGTCGCGTTCGCCCTCGACCCCGAGACGCGAACGCTCGACGCCCGCATCGAGGTGCCGAACAAGGACCTCCGCCTCCGGCCCGGCATGTTCGCCACGGCGCGGATCAGCGTACCGGCGGTGCCGGGCGCGGTCGCCGGCAGCCGCCCGACGACGGCACCGTCGGCCCCCGTTCAATCTGCAATGGGCGATCGCCAATCGGCACTTCTTCAGCAAGCCCTCCAGCCCTACTTGCGCGCCTCCGACCTCCTGGCCAATGACAAGATCGACGGCGCTCCCGCCCTCCTCGCGCAGAGTGTGAAGACGCTCGAACCGCTCGCCGCCGATCCCGCGCTCAAGGACGCGATCGCCCGCCTGTCCGAGGCCGTCCAGGAAACGCCCGGCGAGGACATCAAGGCCCTCCGCACCACCTTCAAGAAGGTCTCCAACGCGCTGATCGACATCGCCAAAGTCACCGGGCAGCCGACCGACGCCCCGCCCGTGCAGATCTTCCGCTGCCCCATGCAGGACAAGCCGTACTGGCTCCAGCCCGCCAGCCCGTCGGCCGTCAACCCGTACATGGGCCAACGAATGCTGGACTGCGGCGGGCCGGTCGAAAACCTGCCCAGGGCCGCGCCGCCCGCGCCCGCGGGAACGGACGTCGCATCGGCCGCCGCCCACGCGCTGGCGATCCCGCGCTCGGCGGTCATCGATACGGGCACGCGGAAGGTCGTCTACGTGCAGACTGCGCCGGGCGTGTTCGACCTGCGCGCCGTCACCCTCGGGCCGTTGTCGTCGGACGACCTTTACCCGGTGCTGTCGGGGCTGAAGGAGAACGACCACGTGGTGACCGCGGGGGCGTTCCTGGTGGACTCGGAGAACCGATTGAATCCGGCGGCGACGGAAGAGGCGACACCGCGACCCAGTAGCGATTCTGGAAAGCCGAGCGCGCCTTCCGGACACGTCCATTAGGCGCGTACGGCGCGGTGCGCCGTGCCGAACGCGCTCGCCTGCGGGCGGCGCTGACGCTTGCCCTCCGGGTCGCGGCTAAACGGATCTCTCCCGGGTGTGCGCGCTCGCCCACTACTGACTACTCCCACCCCATGATTCCTCGCATCATCGAATTCTCCATCCGCAACCGCTGGCTCGTGATCGTCGCCTGGATCGGCATCGCGATCTGGGGCGTGCATGCGCTGCTGCGCACGCCGGTCGACGCGATCCCGGACTTGTCAGAGAACCAGGTGATCGTGTTCGCCGACTGGATGGGCCGGAGCCCGCAGGAGATCGAGGACCAGGTGACGTACCCGCTGTCGGTACAGCTCCAGGGCCTGGCGGGCGTGCGCACGGTCCGCTCGGCGTCGGAGCCGAACTTCGCGATGGTCTCGGTCATTTTCGACGACAAGACCGACCCGTACTTCGCGCGCACGCGCATCCTCGAGCGCCTGAGCACCGTTGCCGGCCAGCTTCCCGCCGGCGTCACGCCCCAGCTCGCGCCGGACGCCAACGCGCTGGGCCAGATCTTCTGGTACACCGTCGAGGGCGAGGGCCGGTCGCTCGACGAGCTCCGCGCCATCCAAGACTTCACCGTCCGGTATCAGTTGTCGGCCGTGCCCGGCGTCGCCGAGGTCGCCAGCGTCGGCGGGTTCGTCCGCGAATATCAGGTCGACGTCGACCCCGCCCGCCTGCGCCTGTACGACATCCCCCTGTCGGCCCTCTACGCCGCGATCGCCAGCTCCAATCAGTCCGTCGGCGCCAAGACGCTCGTCCAGGGCAACACGGAGTACCAGATCCGCGGCCTCGGTTGGCTCCGCGGGATCAAGGACCTGGAGAACGTCGAGGTGGCCAGCCGCAACGGCGTGCCGGTCACGCTCGCGCAGCTCTCGGCCGTGCAGTTCGGCCCGGAGTTCCGCCGATCGGCGCTGGAGAAGGACGGGCGGGAGGCCGTGGGCGGCGTGGTCATGATGCGCTACGGCCAGAACCCGCTGGAGGTCACCAAGGCGGTCAAGGCCCGCATCCGCGAGCTGACCCCCGGCCTGCCCGCCGGCGTGCGCGTCGTCCCGTTTTACGAGCGCACCCGCCTGATCGAGTCTGCGATCGCGACCGTCACCCGCACGCTCAAGGAGGAGATGATCATCGCGTCGGTCGCGATCCTGCTGATCCTCACGCACCTGCGGAGCGCGATCGTCGTCTGCGTCACGCTTCCGATGGCCGTGCTCGTGTCGTTTTTGTTCATGTACTACGCGGGCATCCCGAGCAACATCATGTCGCTCTGCGGGATCGCGATCAGCATCGGCATCCTCGTCGACGCGGCGGTCGTGATGGTCGAGAACGCGACGCACGAGCTGAGAGAGGAGGCGGAGCGGCGGGAGGGTTCGGGGGTCAGGGTTCAGGGTTCAGCAGGAAGCGACGGGGCGACGGCGCGACGGGGCGAGGGAGGGCATCCCTCGCAACCCGCAACTCGCGACTCGCAACTCTCCCCCCGCGTCACCGGCGACACCACCGAAGCCGTCATCCGCGCCTGCCGGCTCGTCGGCCGGCCGATCTTCTTCTCCGTCCTGATCATGCTCATCTCCTTCCTCCCCGTGTTCGCCCTCGGCGGCATGGAAGGAAAGCTCGCGCACCCGCTGGCATTCACCAAGTCGTTCGCGATGGTCGGCGTGTCGCTCATGGCGATCACGCTCGTTCCCGCCCTCATCCCGATCTTCGTCCGGGGCAAGCTCAAGTCCGAGGAACAGAACCCGATCGTCCGGTCGTTCATCCGCGTCTACAAGCCGATGCTGAGCTGGATGGTCGACCGCCCGGCGGCCGTGTGGTTCATCATGGGCGCGATCCTCGTGCTGGCGGCCGGGTTCTTTAAGAATCCGATCGTCGCGCAGATCACGCTGGCCGTGTCGCTCGGCCTGGTCGTCTGCTTCGTCCCCCGAACGCTCAAGAAGGTCGCGTTGGGCATCGGCATCGTCGCGCTCGCGTACGTCGCCGACTCGCGCTTCACGAAGCTCGGCAGCGAGTTCAAGCCCGAGCTCGACGAGGGCTCGCTGATGGACATGCCGACCGCCAGCCCGCGGATCGCGATGGCCCAGGCCGTCGACGACGTCGTCATTCGCGACCGCGTCATCCGATCGCTCCCCGAGGTCGAGCAGGTCGTCGGGAAGATCGGCCGGGCCGACACGCCGACCGACCCGTCGCCAGTGGAGATGGTCGAGACGGTGATCAACCTCCACCCCGTCCACCACTGGCCCCGGCGCAAGCTCGACAAGGACGACGCGATGCGCCAGGCGGCGGTCCTCGCGGCCGAGTTGCAGAAGCGCGGCCTGCTTGCCGCGAGTAATATCGAGTGGCAGAAGGTCACCGATCTGTCGGCGAATCTGCCGCCCGACCTCGCCAGCGCGCGCAACCTGCTCCACACCGCCGTGGAGGGCGACGGCGTCGCCACGCCCGGCCTGCTGCCCCAATTCGACCGCGCGACGCGACTGTTCGTCCGCCAGGACCAGGACGTGCATCACATCGAGCTCGCCACCGCGCTGGCCGACCACGCGATTGACCAGATCCTCGCCCAGGCCGACCGAAACCACGGCCTGCGCCGCCAACCGACGGCCCCCGAGCGCGCCGCGATCGTCAAGGTCGCCGCCCCGCACACCGACCACCTCGCCCGCCTCCCGCGCCAGGAAGAAGCCGACGCCCTGATCAACAGGCTTCGCCGGGAGCTGACGACCTTCGGAATCGTCGACGCGCGTGACGACTTGCTGACGGACCACGACTCCGCCGCCCGCGCCGCCGTCGACTTCGTCCGCCGGTCGCTCGGCGCCGCGACGCCGACGTTCGCCGAGCGCCTCTTCGCCTCGATCGAGCACCGCCGCGAACAGCTGATCGCGGCGCGCGTCCAGGAGCGCGACCACCGCCTGTTCGACTATGCCGTCCCCGAGATCAACCGCCTGCTCATCGACAACCTCCTCCGCGCCGCCCGCGGCACCCCCCTGGCCGGCATGGCCGAGCCCACACCGGCCGCGATTGACGAGATCGCCGGCGCCGCCACCCCACCGTTCGGTAAGGGCCTCAATCTTTGGCACAAGACGAAGGCCGACGTCCAGAAGGAGCTCGACGCCGAGCTGCAGGTCCCCGGCTGGGGCAACACCTGGACGCAACCCATCCAGAACCGCATCAACATGCTCGCCACCGGCGTCCGCACCCAGATCGGCGTGAAGGTCTTCGGTCCCATCACGTCCGCGCAACCGCCCCGACAAGCCGGGGCAGAGCACGCGGGCTCCGCCCGAAGCCCCGCCCCGGATCCGCTCGAAACTCGCAACTCGCATTCGGCAACTTCGACGTCCATCGAACAGATGCAGTCCGTCGCCAACGACATCGCCGCGCGGCTCCGCACCGTGCCGGGCGCGTCCGACGTCGTCGTCGACCAGGCGATGGGGAAGCGCTACCTCGACATCCGCCCCGACCCCGAAAAGCTCCAACGCTTCGGCGTGAAGATCGCCGACGTCAACCAGGCGATCGAGACCGCGTTGGGCGGATCCAAGATCACCACGACGGTCGAGGGCCGCCAGCGCTTCCCCGTCCGCCTCCGCTACGCCCGCGACTACTGGCAGGACGTCGAAGCCGTCGGCGACGTGCTCGTGACTGGCGACGCGACGCCCGTGGTGTTGACTGCACTCGCCGGGTCGTCCGGGGGGCAGGGGAGCAAGGGGGCAGGGGAGCAGGGGAGCCGGCCCAGCGCGCGTGGCGCCGGATCAATGGGTATGGGCTCAAGCGGTCCGTCCGCCGGCACCGGCATGTCCTCCTCCGCCACCCCCGCGCCCCCCGGCTCCCCTGCCCTCGCGCTTTCGTCCGCATCTCCGGCAACGCTCCAGATCCCGCTCCGCATGGTCGCAGACATCCGCGTGTCCGACGGCCCGGCGATGATCAAGTCGGAGAACGGCCGACTCCGCCAGTACGTCACGCTCAACGTGACCGGCCGCGACCTGCTCGGCTTCGTCGACGAGGCCCGCGCCGCGCTCAAGCCCGTCGAGGCCAAACTCGCCGGCACCGGCATGACCCTCGAATGGGCCGGCGACTTCGAGCACCAGATGCGCACGAACCAGACGCTCGCGCTCATCCTCCCCGTCGTGCTCATCCTGATCGCGTTCCTGCTCTACATGACGTTCCACGACGTCCTCGACACGCTGTTGGTCCTCCTCGCCGTCGCCGGCGCGCTCGCCGGGGCCGTCATGTTCCAGGCCCTCTTCGGGTTCAACTTCTCCGTCATCGTCTCGATCGGCTACATCGCCGCGCTCGGCATGGCCACGCAGACCGGCGTGATCATGCTCGTGTACCTCCGCGAATCCGTAGAAAAGCACGGCGGGCTCGCCAACATCAAGTCGCTCGACGACCTCCGCACCGCCGTCATCGAGGGCGCCGTCCACCGCCTGCGCCCCAAGCTCCTGACCGAGGGCGTGGCGATCGTCGGCCTGGTCCCGATGCTCTGGGCGACCGGCACGGGCGCCGAGATCATGCGCCCGATGGCCGCCCCGGTCCTCGGCGGCCTGCTGATCGCCGACGAGGTGATCGATCTCATGATCCCCGTGCTCTTCTACCAGGTGCGCAAGCGCCGCTGGCTCAAGCTCCACGCCCCGCAAGCCGCGGCAGATGCCCCCGCCGTCGCACTCGTGCCTGTCACCCCCCTTCCCAACAATTGACCACGAACAAATGACAACTGACAATCCCATCCATGCCCACCCCATCCCGCATAGGGGCCGTCGCCGCGGTGCTGACCCTCTGCGCGCTCGCCGGCTGTAACAACCGAACGTATCAGGTGACCGTGGTCAACCAGACGAGCTCTCCCATCACGGTCGGCATCGTAAAGGACCGCCCGCCGTACGAGGAGCAACTCGTCCCGGTCGAACTCCTCGCGCTCGAGACGCCGCTCGCGTCGCTCCCGCCGTGGGGGTTCGTCGTCCCGCCCGGCCGGACCGCCGACACGCGCCCCGTGACCGGCAAGTTCCCCGCCGGCACCGAGGCTTACCTCCGCGTCTACCGCGGCACCGGCACGAACGCCGAGCTGATCGCCGTCAGCTCGCCCAGCCCCCACCGCCTCGACGTCATGCTGTTCGGCAAAGCGAAAAACGAGATCGTCATCAAGGACAACCAGATGAAACTCGACTACGAGCGCATCAGCCCGAAGGTCCGTTGACCCCCTTTCTGACTTCTGGCTACTGGCCTCTAACTTCTTCTTCCCCATGTCCGACCACCACGCCAGCGCCAAGTCGATCACCGCCCGCGTCGCCGTCGTCACCCTGTCCGACACGCGCACGCGCGACACCGACACGTCCGGCCAGCGCATCCGCGACCTGCTCACCGCCGACGGCCACGCGATCGCCGCCTACCACCTTATCCGCGACAACCCCGACCAGTTGTCGACGCTCCTGACCACCCTCCTAGCGAATCCCGACGTCGACGCCGTCGTCACCAACGGCGGTACCGGCATCGCCGCCCGCGACTTCACCCTCGCCGCCGTCGACCGCGCGGTCGCCACCCCCCTGCCCGGGTTCGGTGAGATCTTCCGCATGCTTTCCTACGACCAGGTCGGCGCCGCCGCCATCCTGTCCCGCGCCACCGCCGGTATCTCCGCCCCGAACGCCTCGCCCGACGGCCGCCGTAAGCCGATCTTCGCCCTCCCCGGCTCCACCAAGGCCGTCGACCTGGGGGTGACTAAACTAGTTTTGCCCGAGCTCCGGCACATCCTGTGGGAACTCCAAAAGTAGGGTGGGCACCGCCCACCTCCCGGGCACGCTCATACGTTCGCCAGGGACCTGCTCCCTCTCCCGGTCGCGCTAACACTGCGTTTCACGGTGCTGCGCATTCGCGACGGGGAGAGGGCGGGGGTGAGGGGCGAGCGTCAAACCGCGCAATCACGCGCATGCCCACTCAACCTCGCCCCCAGTTGACGACTACCATCAATCGGACGAAAACGATCCGCCACGACCTCCAAAGGACCTCCATGACCCGGCTCGCCCTCGTGCTGATTCTCGCCGCCACCATCGCCCCCCCAGCCCGGGCCGTGATCAAGGCCCCGACGCCGCCCAACTCGCTCTACGAATTCAGCCAAGTCGTCGTCGCCGGAACGGTGACGAAGTTCGCCGTCGACACCGGCAACCTCGAGGCCACCGCGATCACGCTCAAGGGCACCCCCGTCGGCGAGGCCGTCCGCTTCAAACTGGAGAATTTGCCCGCCGTCGCCGCCCGCATCAAGGTCGGCGACCCGCTCGTGCTGTTCGTCGCGCGGGTCGAGAAGAACGCCGCGCTACACATCGCCGACACCTGGCTGCTCCCGCAGCGCAAGGGCCCCGCGCTCTTCGCGGTCTCGGCCGAACGGGATCTCCGCCAGAGTTACCCCGGCACGACGGTCGCCCTCGCGCGTCTTGTCGTCGCGGTGAAGGACGGCAAGTACGACATGCTCAACATCGTGACCAAGGAGCAGCTCGACGCGCTCTTCGCCGGGCCCGTCAAAGACCTGGGAAAGCTCGACGCGCCGGGCGTCACCGCGCTCCGGGTCGCGCGCCCGGCCGACAAGCCCGCCGTGCTCGTCGCGACGGCGCCGGCCGGCCCCAAGGGGTTCGGGGTCAAGCCCGACGGCACGCTCGCGCCCACCGACGTCGCGGCGCTCGACCCCGCGTCACTCGCGCCCGACGCGCCGGCGGTCGGCGCGTTCGCCGACGACGGCAAACCCGCCGCCTTCGTCGTCCGCGACGGCGCGCTCTTCCTCGAACCCCGGCCGACCGCCGGTGCCGAGAAGCCCGCCCCCCTCGACTTCACCCGCCTCACCGGCGAGCGCCTCGAGACCTACTTCAAGGGCGAAACGCCCCTCGCCGGCGCCACGCTCGCCCCGCTCGACGCCAACGCCGACGGCCGCACCGACCTGCTCCTCCACACCCCCGCCCGCACCCTCCTGCTCATCAACCGCGGGTACGGCGCGTTCTTCATCAACCCCGACGTCGGCCAGCGCTTCGTCGATTCCGGCGGCAAACCCCTCCTGACCGACAAGACCCCCTGGACCTGCCTCGACGTCGACAACGACGCCCACGACGACCTCGTCTTCCTCACCGCCGATGGCGCGCTCCGCGCGCTCTTGAACCCTAAGCCCAAAGAAGCCCCCAAGCAGTGACCCTCGGTTCAGTACGACCGACAATTCGTTACGCGTGACGCCCGTAGCGTGGGCTACCAGCCCACGAGTCAGTTTTGTTTCTTCGTGGGCTGGTAGCCCACGCTACGGTCTGACGTCGACCCCCCGACCGTTCTTCGACCCACCGGAACCTCACATGCGCGCCATCCCACTCCTCTCGATCGCGTTTCTGATCCTTCCCGCAACGGCTCGCGCCGCCGACGCCCCCGCCAAAACCAACGCCGACCTCCCCCTCCTCTTCCACACCACCTTCGCCTCCCCCGACGACCTCAAAAAGTTCACGCTGACCGACCCGGCCGCGTGGAAGCTCGTCGACGACACCGTCGGCGATCAGAAGCGCCCCGTCCTCTCCCTGACCAAGCAATCCGCCTACAAGCCCCCACACCGCTCGCCCGTCAACCTCGCCCTGATCAACGACGTCAAGGCCGCCACCTTCATCATGGAGGTCCGCTGCAAGATCACGCAGAAGCCGATCCCCAATCGCGACGTCTGCTTCGCCTTCGGCTACGCCGGCCCCGCCCAGTTCTGCTACGCCCACCTCTCGCAGAAAACCTCGCCCAACCACCACGATTTGTTCGTCGTCGACAAGAAGGATCGCGCCCCCGTCTCCACCCAGCGCTCCGACGGCACCCCCTGGACCGACGGCTACCACACGATCAAGATCGTCCGCACCGCCGACGCCACCACCGTCTACTTCGACGGCAAGCAAATGCTCGCCACTGACTCCAAGGCCCTCCCCACCGGCCAACTCGGCGTCGGCTCCTTCGACGACACCGCGAACTTTGCGGAGATCACGGCCTGGGGGAAGTAGGGCGGAACGACGCCTTCGTCATTCGAATTTCGTCATTCGTCATTCCCGTCTACAATCGCCCCCATGGACGCCCTCCTCGACTCGCTCAAGTTCGACTCCGCCGGCCTGATCCCGCTGATCGTCCAGGACGTGAAGAACGGCCAGGTCCTCATGATGGCGTGGATGAACCGCCGGGCCCTCGAACTCACCCTCCAGACCGGCAAGATCCACACGTACTCGCGCAGCCGGGGCCGGCTCGCGCTCAAGGGCGAATCCTCCCAACACTTCCAGCACGTCCGCGAGTTCCTGACCGACTGCGACAAGGATGTCGTCCTATTCAAGGTCGACCAGGACGTCGCCGCGTGTCACGAGGGCTACCGCTCCTGCTTCTACCGAAAGTACGAGCCCGGCGCGGCCGAGTGGAAGACGATCGCCGAGAAGGCGTTCGACCCGGACGCGGTGTACGAGAAGAAGTGAGCGCGGAATGACGAGGGGCGAAGCCCGAAGCTCGAATCAATGACGAAATCCGAAGGTCGAATGTCGAAACGCCGCGAGACGGCTCGTAGTCGCCGTTTCGTCATTCGACCTTCGTCCTTCGAATTTGATTCGTTCTTCGAGTTTCGACATTCGAGTTTCCACGTCACGATTTCCAGCCCGCTTCCCTTCCCCACCCCCCTCCCGTAATCTCCTTCGCGTGCCGCCGCCCAACCGCCAGCCCGCGCTCCCGCTCCAGCCGCCGACCGACCCGACCGCCGACGTCGTCCGCTGGCTCTTTCCCGCCTACATCCTCCTCATCCTCGTCGGCTTCTTCGCCCTCCGCGCCGACGGCGTCATGCCGCCCGGCAACCCGCTCAACCACGACCGCGCCGTCTTCCACGCCGTCAACGCAGCCACCCTCACCGGCTTCCAATATTCCGTCCACCCGTCCTCCCTGTTTCTGCCCGGCAAAATCGTCCTGTTCCTCCTGACGATCGCCGGCACGCTCTTCGCCCTCATCGTCGGCGGACTGGCCGTCAAACGCATCTTGCGCCTGCCCTGGTCCGATTGGCGACTCGTTTGGGCGGCGCTGATCTGCCAGGGCGCCGCGCTTCTGATCGGCCTGATGTTCAACACTTGCCCGGCCGGCGCGGGCGCGTCGATCTTCGATTCCGTCTTCCAGTCCGCCGCCGCGTTCGCCAATTCCGGCCTCTACATCGCCCCCATCCCGCCCCTGCCGTCGGATGCGACCACCCACACCCTGCTCCTGCCCATGTCGATCCTCGGCGGGCTCGGCCTGACCGTGCTGATCGAACTGTTCGACTCCGTCGTCCACCAGCGCCCGCTCTCGCGCCACGCCAAGATCGTCCTGGGCACGACGGCCGGCGTCTACCTCGTCGGGTTCGCCGCTAGCCTGCTTTTCCAGGCGCTCAGCCCCGACGTCGTCCGCGAGAAGTCCGTCTGGTCCGCGTCGACCGCGCCCGTGCCCACCTGGCGCACCGTCCTGCTCAACGCGTCATTCGTTCCGCTCAACGCTCGCACGCTCGGCCTGCCCATCGCCCCGATCCACCGTGACCTTCCGCCGATGGCCTTCCTCACCGTGCTCCTCATGTTCGTCGGGGCCTCCCCCGGCGGGACGGGGGGCGGCCTGAAGACCACGACGCTCCACGCGCTGCTCCGTGCCCCGCGCCGCGCGTTCGCGAACCTCCCCGCCGGCCGCCCGTTCGCGTTCGCCGCCGTCTGGCTCGGGCTGTACCTGCTGACGCTCTGCCTGATCCACCCCCTGCTGATGCGCTTCGCCCCGCAGCTCGGCGGCGAACAATCCCTCTTCCTCACCGCCAGCGCCCTATCCAACGTCGGCCTCGCCCCCGACCGCGTCACGCTCACCGGCGTCCCGCTCTACCTGCTCTCGGCCGCCATGTTCGCAGGCCGAATCATCCCTCTGCTGATCCTTTGGTGGATGGCGGATTCGACGAGGGACGCGGAAGACGTCGCGATCGGGTAAACCCAGTGGGGCAGACATTCTTGTCTGCCCTGCGAACGGCTTTCGCTGTCGAGCGACCGCGTTCCGTTGTACGCTCTGATTGTCGCTATCGGTGCCCGTTGGTCTCCGTCCCGCGACAAGTCGCTGGGCTCCCTTTTTCGTCCTTCATCGTTCCGCCCTCATCCTTTGCCCCGATGCCCAAGCTTTACCGGATCTACCGATACGCCCGGTTCCTGCTCGACCGGTTCAAGTATTTGATCCTGTTCGCCGCCATCGCGTTCGCGATCGCCACGGCCATCCTCTACCATCTCCACCCCGACCAGGCCAAGCCCGAGACGCACAAGGACCTGGGCGAGGTGTCGTTCGGCGTGTTCGAGCTGATGTTCGCGTCCGAGCCGGCGCTGCCGTACCCCAAGGGGAGCGTGATCTCGCAGGTCGTCTACTTCTCGCTGCCGGTGCTGAACATCCTCGGGCTAGCCGCGGCGGTCGCGCAGTTCAGTCAGATCCTGTTCGACCACGGCTTGTACAACCGCGCCCAGGCCGAGCACGCCGACGGGCACGTGATTTTGTGCGGCCTCGGGCGGCTGGGCCGCGAGGTGCTCAAGCAGCTCGACCGCCGGCACCGCCTCAAGCGCAAGCACGACGTCGTGATCGTCGACGACGGCACCGGTCTGCACGATGTGGACCCGGAGATGATCTCGAAGGAGCCGATCATCCCGGTCATCCGGGGCGACATGTCGCACGCCGAGACGCTCCGCGCCGCGCGGGTCGACCGGGCCGTCGCTGTCGTCCTCATGACCGGCGACGACACGGCCAACCTCGAGGCGGCCCTGCTCGCCAACGAGTTGAACCCGCGGGCCAAGATCGTCCTGCGCATGTCGAACAAGCGGGTCTCGCACCGGCTCGACGCGCTGCTCAAGCGGTCGCTCTCCAAGACGTTTCAACTGATCGATTCTGTCGAGGGGTCCGCGCCGAAGTGCTTCACGTTGTGCGACGAGATGACTCCCACTCAAGACGCGCCGGCGCAGAGCGCGCGTGCGCTGCCCGAGGCGCCGCCCCGGATCGGTTGGCGCGACGCGCACCCGGACCCGGACTTCGTCGCCCCCCAGCCCGACGTCGTGATCTGCGGGCTCGGGCGGCTCGGGTTCGGGGCCCTGCTCCTGCTCCGCCCGTACGGCCGGATCGTCGTGATCGACCACGCCCCCCGCCTGCACTACGAGGACGAGCCCGCGCTCGCCGGCGTCCGCGTCGTCCACGCCGACATGACCCTCAAGCGCACGCTCCAGGAGGCGGGCGTCGAGTCCGCCCGCGCGATCCTCATCCTGACGCCGAACGACACGGAAAACCTGGAGGCCGCGATGGTCGCGCACGACCTCAACCGGACCGCGCGGATCGTTTTGCGGATCAACAACTCGCGGCTGTCGAAGCGATTAGAGGGCGTGCTCCGTGATGCCTTCGGCGACACGCTTCGGGTGATCGACCCGGCGCAGCACGCGGCACCGCACTTCGTCAATGCGGTGTCGCAGGCGTACGAGAGTCAATGAACGGCACGGTTTTCCAGCTCGATCATCTTGATCTTCTCGATCCGCCGGGAGTGGCGACCGTCGCCGTAAGGGGTTTCGAGGAAGATCTCGGCGATCTGGGAGATCTGGGCGTCGCTCAGCAGGTCCGTCCCCATGCACAGGACGTTGCAGTGGTTGTGCTCGCGGGCCCGCCGGGCGGTCACTTCGTCGTGGGCCAGGGCCGCGCGGATTCCCTGCACCTTGTTGGCGGCGATCGACATGCCGATCCCGCTGCCGTCGAAGAGGATGCCGACGTCGCACCGACCCTCGGCGACGCTCCGGCCGGCGGGCTGGGCGAAGTCGGGGTAGTCGCAGCTGGCCGGGCCCTCGCAGCCGAAGTCCTCGACCTCGTGGCCCTTCTGCTTGAGGAGGGGAATCAGCTTCCGCTTGGCCTCGAACCCCCGGTGGTCTGACGCGATCGCGATTCTCATGTCGGCCAACCTCATCGCCCCCGGAAGACGTGGGCGGGCCGAGGTCCCGTCGGCCCGCTCCGCCCATTTTACGGCAAAACGCCTTCCCGCAAACGTTTTTCTATCAGTTTTCGCAGGTCGCCGGCCAACCGCTGGTAAAGCTCCAGGTCGCCGCCGATTGGGTCTTCGATATCACCGTCGGGGTCCAGGGTCGAAACCTTGTCGGCGGCGGACGGCACGAGGCTGAGGATCGCCCGGGCGTGGCCAGTGCCCATGGCGTAAATGACGTCCGCCTGGTGGATCAGCTCGACGCTGAGCGGGCGGGACCGGTGGCGGGTGAGATCCGCGCCCAGCGGTCGAAGCGCTTCGACGGCCGCGGGCGTGGCGCGGGAACCGGACATGGCCATGGCGCCGGCGGAGACGACCTGTACGCCTTTCTTCTCGAGGTCGGCCTCGGGCACGCCGAGCTTTTCGGCGATGACCTGGCGGGCGATCGCCTCCGCCATGGGCGAGCGGCAGGTGTTGCCGCTGCAGACGAACAGGACGGTCGTGCGGAGCAGGCGCTCGATGATCCGCTTGTCGTAGATGCCCTCGCGCTCGACGGTGTAGGAGTCGCCGGTGACGCGGACGACGGTGGAGGGCTTGGAGAACTGCGGGGCGCCGGCGTCGAGGACGAGGTCCACCAGACCGGCTAAATCCTGGCGCTTTCCCAGTTCGGCGCCGACGGCCCGGCCGTCGGCGGCCTGGTCGGCGACGGCCTTCACCGCCCCGACGGGCCCGCCCGCGGCGGCGATGACGTCAGTCGCGACGACGTGGTCCGGGCAGCGCATCGTGACGGTGTCGCCGTCGTATAAGTCGGCCTCGGGTACGCCGAGGCGTTGGGCGACCTCTTGGCGGCGCGCGGCGTCGACGGAAAAGACGAGCGTGACGGGGCCCGGCCATAGCTTCTTGAGGCATCGCTTGCCGAAATCGGTGACCGAGCCGAGGTACTCGAGCGCATCCTTGGGGTGGGCCAAGTGCAGCGTGTAGGCGGTGGACGAGGAGCCCCCGCCGGCGACGCGGAAGTTGTGCAGGGCGCCGCGGGCCTCGGGACGGTTGAGCACGCCGGCCATGCCGTAGACGGTCTCGGTCGGCAGGACGACGAGCTTGCCGGACCGCAACTGCTCGGCCGCCATGCGGACGTGTTGCGCGTAATCCCCCTCGAAAATCGAGACGATCTGTAGTGGCATCTGGCGGGGGATTATCCGGGGGGTGCGCGCGGGGTGTCAAGCGAGGGGGTCTAGGGAAGTCGCGCGTCACTTGTCCTGACTGAGTGGGTCTTCCGGGTACTTCTGTTTGAGCAGCGCGCGGAGCTCAGCGCTCTTGGCGGGATTGGTAGGGGCGAAGAGTTTGCTGGCTTTGTCCAGCAGCGTGGGGGCGTAGGTGGATTTGGGGAGGGCGAGGGCGAAGGCTTGGGCGACCTTGGCGGCGACGTCGGGTTGTTTGCGGGTCTCGATCAGGCGGACGCGGAGCAGGGCGCTGTAGCCGTCGAGAAAGTCGGCGGGGTAGGTGCGCTGCCAGCGCTCCCATTGTTCCTCGCCGGCGTCGGGCTCGGACTGGGTGACGTAGTACTCGACCGAGCGGGCGATGGCGCCGGCCATGGCGGGATGTTTGTCGGGCGGGCCTTCGATGGGCATGGCCTCGAGGAGCTTTCGGCCGTCGGCGGGACGCCCGTTGAGGATCAGGGCGTGGGCGTAGAGGCGCTCGACGTATTGGTCGGCGGGGCGCGGGGTCGCGTTCCGGCGGGACTCGATGAGGGGGGCGAGGACTTTGCAGGCGGTGTCGAAGTCGGCGAGGCGCCAGACGAGGAGGTCGGCGTACGCGCGGGTGGCCGCGGGCTGCATGGGGGAGTGGGCGGGGACGGCGGCCCAGACCTTGGCGATGTCGGGCGCGCGGTTGGCGGCGAGGGCGGCGTCAGTGGCGTCGTTTAGGGCGGTCAGGGCGGCGGCCGGGTCGAAGTCCGACGTCAGCGTGGCGAGGCGGGCGGCGGCGGTGAGCATCGGATCGAGTCGGCCGGCCCGCTCGTAGAGCAGGACGAGCCAGGGGAGGTGGGCGGGCGGTAGGCGGTCGAGTTTGTAGGTCTCGGTGAGTTGGGCGTGCACGGCGGGCTCGTCGATCTTCGGTTTGTCGATCGCCACGTCGCGGGCGACGTGGAGGCGGGTGGTCTGCGAGTCCGCGTTCGCGCCGATGCGGGCGGTGAGCTTGATCGGGTATACGCCGTCAGCGAGGTAGACGTGGTCGACAGTGGGGCCGGTGGCGGTTTGGCCGTCTCCGAGGTCCCACTCGTACTTGGGCGGGTGGGCCGAGGCCTTGGGCGGGTAGGCGGTGAAGCGGTAGCGGTAGGCGTAGTGGTTGGCGAAGAAGGATTCGCCGAGGAATTCGACTTTGAAGTCGGCGGTGAGGGTCTTGCGGATCTCTTCGAGGGGGCCGGGGGTGGCGAAGTGGAGTTGGCCGAGCGCGTCTTTGCCGAGAAGTTCGAACTTCTCGCTCCCGGGCCTCTTCCAGACGACGCTCAGGATGCCTTCGCCGCCGGCGTTCAGATGGTAGAAGTCGATGGGGTGCTTGCCCTTGGTCAGTGTCACTTTCGCGTTATAGCGGGTGTCGCCGACAAGGTTGGGGGCGAAGACGACGGGCTTGTTGTTGATGGTGAGGAGGCCGAGGGAGTTGGCGGAGGCGGCGAAGGTGTAGTCGCCGTCGGCGGGGATCGTGAGGGTGCCGGAGAGGCGGGCGATCCATTGGGGGAGATCGCCGAGGGGGGATTTGCCGAGGGAGAGGCCGGGGATCATGGTCTGGCCGATGGGCGTGGTCGATTGGCTCCAGAGGGCGAGTAGCGCGTCGGCGGTGGTGGGGCGTTGGCCGGCGAAGGTGCGCATGTCGAGGAGGAGGCCGGCGGTGATGGGGAGGTCGGGGCCGGAGCGGGGCTTGGGGGAGGGGTTGCCGAAATAGACGGCGTACTTGCGCTGGCCTTTGACAGGGGCGAAGACGACGCGGACGGTGTCGCCGGGGCCGACGGCGAGGAGGCGGAAGGGGACGGGTCGGCCGTCGTCGGCGGCGACGCGGACGTCGGCGCCGTCGGGCTTGTGGCGGCCGGCGGTGAGGACCTCGGCGAGGGCGAGTTCAGAGCCGGTGGGCTTGTCGGCGTCCCAGGCGACGGTGATCTCGCGGCGGAAGGGGTAGGCGTTGTCGAACCATGCGGCGGAGGCGCAGGGGGCGAAGAGGAGGAGCGCGAGGAAGGCGCGGGGCATGCTGGGGTGATACCGGATGGGGTGGGGGGAAGTGAACGGCGGCGAAAATTGGCACGGGCGGGTGGGTCGGCGGATGGCGCGGAGTCGCGGGGCGTTGCTGGGGCTGGACTTAGGCCAATTCCGGTCGCGGCAGATCTGCGGGCAAAACCGGGCAAAAGCGGGCATTTTCGGTACAACCGGTACTTTTCGGTACCGATGCGTTCCGTTCGGTACTCGAGGGCGGCGGGGCGGGCGTGGGATGTCAAAGAGCAGTCGTACTACATAACGGGCGGTGTCACGCGGGCGTGATGAGGTGCGCGCACGGAAGCGGAGCCGGGCGCAGTGGGATGGGACCGATTTCCGGTTTTCCCCGCGGAACGAGTAGCGCGCGGGTGGTGATCGGCGCGCACAATTCGGTGGCGGGTGGTGGGAAAGGTCGGGCCAGGCTCTCTGATCAGGGTTCTTCGTGGAGAGGCCGGCTTGAGTGTCGGGCGGGTTCGGTTACGTTGAGGGGCTTTGCGGCCGCGGGCGATCGGAACGCAGTCCGGCGCGGGGCGAGATCGGGCGGAGCGGGAGCGAGATTCGGCCGTGCTGGACGTCACCCCCATCCCGATGGAGCAATCGTCGCTGCGGTGGCGGCTGACCGACCCGAAGTACCGGGTTGCGCCGCCGGCGC
>DASPKW010000089.1:0-2476 GCA_035627895.1 Tepidisphaeraceae bacterium
CGACCGTGACGCCCGTGGCGAATGTTGTCCCGTGGCATCAGTTTCGAAGCCATCCCTTGTTGACGCGTTGATTTGTAGCATCATCCTGAGGCAACACTTTGCCGCGTGTGCGATAGACCGAAGTGCTTCGAAAGTGACGTATGTCCTGAATTGTTCGAAACCTGCCGATCTTTCTTCGCGTTCCGCACCCGCCTTGCGGAGTTGATGAGGAAATCTTAAATCACAAAATCCTTCAGTCGGCGGAACTGGCTGTATCCACTTACCGTAACCTAACGTATGACCAAGTCGCACGTCGCATCGACCTCCTCCTCGACCACCTTGTCGGAGGTCACCGCGCTTATTAAGGACCCCAAGGGAGACGGCCTCCCCTACCGCCAGATTTTTGACGCGATCGCCAAGGCCATTCCCAGCGCCCAAGTTCTGATTGTGTCCAGCCTGCCCCGGGGCGGCCTGCAGATCGTCCAACCGTCGAACTGCCCTGAGATCCTGGTCAAGGGCTACAACCGCGAGTTGCACACCGACGACCGCCTGACGTGGTCGACGATCGCCGGCGGCACGGGATCGCGCGGGATCGACGCCTGGGGCGGCCAGGGCACGTTCGAGAGCAGCCGGTACGTCCAGGAATTGCTCGAGCCGGCCGGATTGCGCTACGCCGCCGCCGCCCCGCTCAAGGCCCCGGTGCTCAGCGGCTACCCCGGCGCCCTTCACCTGTACCGCAAGCTCGGCGATCACCCGTTCACGCCCGCCGAGATCGCCCAAGTCGAGGAGATCGCCCGCACGCTCGACGACGCGATCGACGAGATCCGCAACGCCCGCCTCGGCGGCGCGGTCGACGGGTCGGCATGGAGCCACTTCGGCGCCGCCCGCCAGTTCGTGTTCGACGCCAAGGGCAAGCAGGTCCTGAACGTCGCCGGCGACCCGCTCGACCAGCGGCTCATCCAGCAGATGGCCCAGCACGCCCAGCACCGCCTGGCCACGCTCAACGGCGACGTCATTCCCGCCGACCGCCTGCAGCTCCCCGACTCGCGCGGCGACCTCTGGATCTTCCGCGCCGTCACGTTCAAGAAGTACCCCGCGCTCGGCGACGGGCCGATGGTCTTCTTCTGCCTCCAGCCCGAGGCCTGGGAGTGGGACGGCGTGCGCGTCTCCGACGTCCAGGCCGACCCGGAGATGAGCCGCCTGATCCCGTCGGTCAAGTTCATGCACGACGAGTTCGGCCGCAGCCCGACGCTCGACGAGATCGCCGCCAAGGCCCACCTCAGCCCGTTCCACTTCCACCGCCGGTTCACCGACCTGGTCGGGCAGACGCCCAAGCACTTCCTGCTCGCGTGCCAGATCCACCGGGCCAAGCAACTGCTGGTCGAGCGGAAGCGGGAGCTGAGCGAGATCGCCAAGGAGTGCGGGTTCGCCCACCAGAGCCACTTCACCAGCCGGTTCAAGCAGGCCACCGGCCTGACCCCGACCCGCTGGCGCCGGCTCGCCGCGGACCTGGAAAAGTCCCCGCGGTAAACGCGGCCGGACGACCGAAACGAGGAGACGAGGGTCGCGCTCTGAAAAGAGCGCGACCCTCGTGTCGTTTCACACACCGCCGCACGCGCGCCCGAACAAGCCGGGGCAGAGGGCACGGCTTCGCCGGAAGCGCCGCCCCGGATTCCGGTCGCGCGCCGACGCGCTCATTTCGTCGTGACGGTCGCCCCTTGCGTGTACGCGCCGTTCCGCGCCACGTCCCACACCTCGAGGCGCACCCACTTCGCGGACGCGTCGTCGACCTTCCACGTGAACGCGCGCCGCCCCATCTCCCCTTCCCCCGAGAGGTCGACGCGCCGCCTGCGCACCGACTTCCCGTCCCCCGTCACGATCTCCGCGAACGCGGGCGGGAAGGTCCACTCGATCTCGGCAACGACGCTCCCGCGCTCGACCTTGAACGACCGGATCAGCACCTCGCCCGTCGTCGTGAAGAAGTCGCCCGACCGCAGCGCCGCGAGCAGGGGGGACCAGTCGTCCGTAGTCAGCGGTTTGTCGAGGCGCACATAGTTGACGTTCATGTGCCCGTACAACTCGTGCGTGCGGTCGATCTCGAACACGTCCACCTCGCCGGGCAATCGCCGAATCGGATAGCCGCCCGCGACCGACCAGTTCAACATGTCGTCGAGCAGGTCGAGACACCGCCGGCCGAGGCGGTCGTCGGACAAATCGGCCGGCATCGCCTTCCACGCCCCGCCGAGCCACAGTTCGCCGAACCAGGGCTGGTCCTTAAACGCGTCCGGCGTCTTGTAGCTCGCCTTGATCCGCGGGTGCGTCGTCCAGCCCATCCCGCGCTCGGATCGGAGCAGGGCGAGCATGTCGTCGCGACTCCCGACGTGCCAGACTTTGCCGTAGCCCGGGACGTCTTCCGCCAGCGGCTGGTTCTCCCCGCGCACCCACGTGAGGTAGACCGGCTTGGGGAACAGGTACATCCAGTGCCCGGGGTGCGTCC
>DASPKW010000090.1:0-10305 GCA_035627895.1 Tepidisphaeraceae bacterium
TACCAAATCCCTTTCGAAACCCCTGCGTTGACCAACCCTTGTTGGACTGCGAAGGCGCCACCGAAAGCCCATGGAACTTGTTCCGTGGGTTCCGCCATTCGGTGAAACGCGTTTTGAATGACCCGACCTCAAGTAGCCCGCTTCAGGTCATGTCCCGACGCCCGCCCAACCGACCGGGTTGTCACAATCCTATCGTCCGGGGGTTTCCACCCATGTCATTCGCGTTTATTATCTCGCCCCCGCGCATGAAATTGTCAGCCGACCAATTCCAGACTCTCGCGATGGAGCAGATGGACGTGCTCTACCGCGTCGCCCGGCGGATGGTGCGCTCCGACCACGCCGCCGAGGACCTCGTGCAGGAGACCTACCTCCGCGCGTTCCGGTCGGCCGACAGCTTCAACCTCGAAGCGTTCGGCATCCGCCCCTGGCTGATCCGGATCATGCACAACCTGAACGTCAGCCGGGGAATGCGGGAAAAAAAGCAGCCCAAAGCAGTGGAAGACGAGCACCTCGACGTCACCGCGGTCAGCATTGAGCCGCTGCCCGCCAACGCGCTGGAGGGGATGGACGACCAGCTGAAACAAGCGTTCGAGGCCTTGGGCGAAGAGTATCGTACGGTGCTCCACTTGTGGGCGATCGAAGAGCTGTCCTATAAGGAGATCGCCGACGCGCTGGACGTGCCGATCGGCACGGTCATGAGCCGCCTGCACCGGGCGCGGGGCAAGCTTTCGGAACAGTTGAAGGACTACGCCCAGCGGGAAGGAAGAATTCCGAGGTCGCGGGAATAGACATGCCCTGTTTAGGGTTGTCCCCCGTGAGAAGTGCGGTTTGTCCGGGATTCCGACCGCCCGCCGCGTGTGTTTTATGCCAGACGGAACTGTTCCACCCTTCGACGACCCGGCCCTGAAGGCGGCGCTCCGCCGGGCCCTGCCGGGCACGTCCCTGAAAGCCCCGGCCTCGCTCCGCGAAAAAATCGCGGCGATGGCGAAAGGCGACGCCACCCAAACCATGACCGGCAAGCCCGTCTCCGCGGACGTCGCCGGCCGGATCGGGTTTCGGCAAAGCGTCTGGTACAAGGTAGCCGTCGCGGCGGTCCTGCTCGTCGGCTTCGGGTTCCTTGGGTACCAGCTGTACACCATGAACCAGCCGACGAAGTACGACTCGCAAACCGCGCTGTCGGACGAGTTCTACGGCCAAATGGTCACGGCCCGCGAACAGCGCGAAACCGGGAAGGCCACCCCCGACACCGTCACCGCGCTCGACCAGGCCAAAACGCTCAGCACCGAAATCTCCCGCGGCGTGTTCGCGCCAGACCTGAAGGTCGAAGGCTGGACCTTCGGCGGGGCGGCCGTCCGCAAGATCGGTGGGTACGACGCCGCCCAGCTCTACTACACCAAGGGCGACCAATCGATCCTAATCGTCTCGCTCCCCTCCAAACTCCTGGGGTCCGACGCCGACGGCGCGAAATACGACAAGGTCATCGCCGGCACGCCCATCGCCGGGTTCGCAAAGGGCGAGGGCCTCTTCTGCATCATCGGCGCCAAAGGGATGGGCGTCGACGAAGTTAAAGTGATCCTCGACCGCCACGCCAACGCCATCGTCCGGATGTAATCCTCCGGCGTGCTCACTTCAGTGATGCACGAATTCACGGGGCACCAACCCGCGCCTATCTCCTCGTGAAGCGTTCGTTTAGGATGACGGGCGCATGGACCAGCGCAAAGCGGACGAGGACTGGAAGTCGCAAGCGGGACCACCTCCGGAACAACACGATTTCGTCGAGCCCGCCCCTGCCCCCGACCCCTCCGCGGACCACGTCGATCTGACGAGCGACGGCGCGCAGCCGCAACCGGCCGACCCGACCCCTCCGCCCCCCGCCGTCGAGTCCGCCGCCAAGGGCGTCAAGGAAACCGTCGAGTCGATCCTGATCGCCTTCATCCTCGCCTTCGTCTTCCGCGCGTTCGTCGTCGAAGCCTTCGTCATCCCAACCGGCTCCATGGCCCCCACGCTCGCCGGCGCCCACATGCGCTGGACCTGCAAGGAGTGCGGGTACACGTTCGACGTCGGGTGGGACGAGCGCCAGCAGCCCGGCGACGAGACCCCACCCTTCGCCGGGCCCGACAAGACCGGCCGCAACAAGGTCTATTCGCCCAACTGCCAGAACTGCAAGTTCCCCGTCGACCCGGCCGAGGCGACCAACCCGCCCATCCGCTACGGCGACCGGATCCTCGTCCTGAAGTACGTCTACATCCCCTGGATCTCATCCCCCCGGCGGTGGGACGTCGTCGTCTTCAAGACGCCCCACTCCGACACCGGCGAGCCCCCGTTCACCACCAACTACATCAAGCGCCTCGTCGGCCTGCCGGGCGAGCACGTGATGCTCCTCGACGGCGACATCTACACCCGCTCGGCCGACGACGCGAAGAAGGGGAAGGAACTCGGCGACCCCGGGCACCGCTGGCAGATCCAGCCCAAGCCGCGCTACGCCCAGGACGCCATGTGGCGGCTCGTCTTCGACAACGACTACCGCCCGCTCCACAACGAGCGCGAGGCCGACCGCTGGCACTACCCCTGGCTCCCCGACGGCGGCGCAGGTTGGGACCTCGGCGACCGCACCGCTTCGAAAGACATGGCGTTCGACAACCTCACCGGCGCCGGTGGCCTGAAGTTCGATTTCAAGGCCGACCGCTCCGGACGCTACGGAACCGATTGGCTTTCCTACAACGACCCCTACGGCCAATACCACGGCCACCACGCCGTCAGCGACTTCCGCCTCCGCTTCTTCTACGACCGCCGCGCGGGCGACGGCCCGCTCAAGGCCCGCCTCACCAAACACGGCCACGAGTTCGAGCTCGAGCTGACCAGGGACGCCGCCCGCCTGACCCACCGCGCGCCCCGACGGGCCGACGTGTCGATCCCGCCCGCCCAGCCGTTCAAGCCCGCGGACACCGGCGGTCCGGTGCAAGTCGAGTTCTCCGTCGCCGACTACCAGGTGATCGTCCGCCTGAACGACCGCGTGATCTTCCAGACAACCCCCGACCAATACGCGCCCGACGTCGCCGACCTCCTCCGCCGCTACGGCCCCCAATCCACCGAGCCCGAACACGACCGCGCACGCGTGTCCATCTCGGCCGATCGTCAAAAGGCGACGCTCTCCCACGTCAGCCTCTGGCGCGACGTCTACTACACCCCGCCCGACCGCCACGGCGTCCCCCCGCGCGGGATCGAACTCGGCGCTGGCGAGTACTTCGTCATGGGCGACAACTCCGCCAAGAGCTCCGACGCCCGCGCCTGGACCAAGAAGGTCGACCTCCCCGACGAAGACCTGAAGGTCGAAGACGGCCGCGTCCCCGAACGCTTCATGCTCGGCCGCGCCTTCTTCGTCTACTGGCCCGCCGGCTACAAGCCCTTCAAGGGCTCCCCCAGCGTAGTACCGAACTTCGGCGAAATGCGCATGATCCGGTGAAGCACCGCGGGAGTGCCCCCACCGTCATCCTGAGCGCAGCGAAGGATCTAGCCTCGAATTGGCCATGCCCATTCGCCAGCGTCGAACGGTCCTCGAAGCTCGAGGCCAGATCCTTCGGCGTACCTCAGGATGACGGTAACGAAACCGCATCGCATTTGAGAAAGCGTCGACGTGACCGAGCACGAACGCAATGTCACCGCACAGCACGCCGCCCACGGCCCCGTTCACGCCGAATCCCCGCCCGACACCGCCCGCCTCCACGTCACCCCGCCCAAGGATAAAGCCGCCGGCCTCCCCGGCGTCCTCAAGGCGACCCAGTACGTCTTCCGCAAAGCCGGCCCCCTCCGCGGCGCCTACGCCCTCTCCCTCCTGAACCAAAAGGGCGGCATCGACTGCATGAGCTGCGCCTGGCCCGAGCCCGACGGCGACCGCTCCGCCGCCGAGTTCTGCGAGAACGGCGCCAAGGCCGTCGGCCACGAGCTCGACCAGCGCCGCTGCGGCCCCGACTTCTTCGCCCGCCACTCCGTCGCCGACCTCTCCGAAAAGTCCGACCACTGGCTCGAACAACAAGGCCGCCTCACCCACCCCATGGTCCTCCGCGCCGGTGCCACCCACTACGCGCCAATCCAGTGGGACGACGCCTTCGCCCTCATCGCGCAGCACCTCAACGCCCTCCCCACTCCCGACGCCGCCGCCTTCTACACCTCCGGCCGCGCCAGCAACGAGGCCGCCTTCGCCTACCAACTCTTCGTCCGCCAGTTCGGCACCAACAACCTCCCCGACTGCTCCAACCTCTGCCACGAATCGAGCGGCGCCGCCCTCTCCGCCACCCTCGGCATCGGTAAGGGCTCCGTCACCCTCGCCGACTTCGACAACGCCCAGCTCATCCTCATCCTCGGCCAAAACCCGGGCACTAACCACCCGCGCATGCTCACCACGCTCCAGCGCGCCAAGCGCCGCGGCGCGAAAATCATCGCCGTCAACCCCCTGCCCGAAGCCGGCCTGCTCGGCTTCATGAACCCGCAGGAACCCCTCGGCCTCCTCGGCAAATCCACGCCCCTCGCCGACCTGTTCCTGCCCGTCAAGATCGGCGGCGACATCGCCCTCATCAAAGGCCTGATCAAAGAGCTCCTCACGATCGAAGACGCACAGCCGAACAGCGCCATCGATTGGCCCTTCGTCCGCGAGCACACTCAAAACGTCGACGCCGCGCTCGCCGCCGCCCGCGCCGCCCCCTGGGACACCATCGTCGAACAATCCGGCATCCCCCGCGACCAGATCCGCGCCGCCGCCGAACTCCTCGCCGCCAGCGACCGCATCATCGCCTGCTGGGCCATGGGCCTCACCCAACAACCCAACGCCGTCGCAACGATCCAGGAGATCGTCAACCTCCTCCTCCTCCGCGGCAGCGTCGGCAAGCCCGGCGCCGGCACCTGCCCCGTGCGCGGACACTCCAACGTCCAGGGCGACCGCACCATGGGCATCTGGGAGCGCCCCAAGCCCGCCTTCCTCGACGCCCTCGCGATTAACTTCAACTTCGACCCGCCCCGCCGCCACGGCCTCGACGCCGTCGAAACCATCCGCGCGATGCACGAAAGACGCATCCGCGTCTTCGTCCAGCTCGGCGGAAACTTCCTCTCCGCCGGCCCCGACACCCACCTGCTCGCCCAGGCCCTGTCGCGCACCGACCTCACCGTCCGCGTCGGCACGAAGCTGAATCGCTCCGACCTCGTCACCGGCCGCGAGTCCCTCATCCTCCCATGCCTCGGCCGATCCGAAATCGACCGCCAATGCTCCGGCGAACAGTTCGTCACGACCGAAAACTCCATGGGCGTCGTCGAATCGAGCCGCGGCCGTTTCGAACCCGCCGGCCCCCTGCTCAAAAGCGAGATCGCCATCGTCTGCGCGCTCGCCCAAGCGACCCTTGGCGAGCGATCGACCGTCCCCTGGCTCGACTGGTCCGCCGACTACGACCGCATCCGCGACGCCATCGCCCGCACGATCCCCGGCTGCGAAGACTACAACCGCCGCGTCCGCCAGCCCGCCGGCTTCCACCTCCCCAACGCCGCCCGCGAAAACCGCTACCTCACCGACACCGGCCGCGCCAACTTCACCGCCAACCCCCTGCCGATCCGCACGCTCCCGCCCGGCCACCTCGTCATGATGACCCTCCGCTCACACGACCAGTTCAACACCACCATCTACGGCCTCGACGACCGCTACCGCGGCGTCCACCACGGCCGCCGCGTCATTTTCCTCAACAAACACGACGCCGCCGACCGCAACCTCTCCGCCGGCCAACTCGTCGACATCACCAGCCACTTCAACAACGAGCGCCGCGAGGCAAAAGGATTCGCCGTCGTCCTCTACGACATCCCCCGCGGATGCTGCGCAACCTACTTCCCCGAAGGCAACCCCCTCGTCCCCCTCGCCAGCACCGCAGCCATCTCGAACCAACCGACGAGCAAGTACGTCGAGGTAACGGTCGCGCCTTCCGCGCGCTAACACGAGGCTTGGTCACTTCAGTGACCGAGTCCGCCGCCGCCGACGCGCCCCCTTTGGACGCGCCACCCCCCGCGTGCTACCCTCCCGCTGTCACGACCACCCACCCCCCGAAGGAGCCCCACCCGCATGCCCGCGCAACCGTCGTCGTACAAGTTCTCGTTCGGCCCGTGGAACATCTCCGAGGGCGCCGACCCGTTCGGCCCCCCCGTCCGTGCGGCCGTCCCGTGGGGCGAGAAGCTCAAGACCTTCAAGCGCCTCGGCTTCGACGCCGTCATGTTCCACGACGACGACATCGTCCCCAGCATCGAAGAGAAACAGTGGCCCCAGATCGAGCGCGAGTGCAACGAGATGCGTAAGGCGCTCGAGGGCGAAGGCCTCGTGACCGAGCTCGCCGCCCCGCGCCTCTGGGAGGACGCCCGCACGATCGACGGCGCCTTCACCAACAACGACCCCGCCAACCGCAAGTGGGCGATCGAGCGCTCCAAGCGCGCCGCCGACATCTGCCGCCTGATGGGCACCGACATCCTCGTCCTCTGGCTCGCGCGCGAGGGCACCTACGCCCGCGAGGCCAAGCCCGCCATCGAGGCCCACAAGTGGCTCCTCGACGGCGTCAACCAGATCCTCGCCCACGACAAGTCGATCCGCATCGCCATCGAGCCCAAGCCCAACGAGCCGATGGACCAGGCCTACATTCCCACCATCGGCCACGCCCTCGCGCTCGCCGAACGCTCCACCGACCCCAAGCGTGTCGGCGGCCTGATCGAGACCGCCCACTCGCTCCTCGCCGGCCTCGACCCGTCCGACGACATGGCCTTCGCCCTCTCGATGGACAAGCTCTGGTCCGTCCACCTCAACGACCAGAACGGCCTGAAATACGACCAGGACAAGGCCTTCGGCGCCGCCAACCTCCGCGTCGCCTGGAACCAGGTCCGCGTGCTCGAGGCCGCCAACTTCTCGAGCATCGGCATGGTCGCCTTCGACACCAAGGCCATGCGCACCAGCAAGCCCGAACACGCCCTGCGGCACCTGGAGAACAGCCGGCGGATCTTCCTCCACCTCGTCGAAAAGGTCCGGACCTGGGACACGGCGGCCGAAAAGCAAATGGTCGCCGCCCGCGACTACGAAGCGCTCGAGATGGCGGTGCTGGAGCACCTGATGGGCGTGAAGCGGTAGGCCGCGCCATCGGGAGGGCGAGGCTCCGTCCGAGCCGTTCCCGTCGTCAGAGGGAGCCCAGCGACTTGTCACGGGACGGAGTCCAACGGCGCTCATGCCCCCGGTGTCGAGCCGCGGAGCGGCGGCAGCCACTAGCCCACGACGTAAGTCGTGGGTCCACGCCCGCGGTCACGCGAAGAGCCCCGGAGGGGCGACAGCATGACGCGATGACCAAGGCGCGCCGCTGTCGCCCCTTCCGGGGCTGTTGCGCCGCGCTCCATCTGCACACCCACGACTCGCGTCGTGGGCTAAACGCTGCCGCCGCTCCGCGGCTCATCCCATGCTCGACATCGAACACCATGACTCGCTGATCACCTACCTCCGCTCCACCGCTCGCATCGCGCCCACCGAATCCCTAGCCCTCACCACCCTCGCCGGCGGCGTCTCCAACAAGACCGTCCTCGTCGAGCGCCCCACCGGCGACGCCTGGGTCCTCAAGCAGGCCCTCCCCCAGCTCCGCGTCGCCGTCGAATGGCACGCCGACCCGCGCCGCATCGAGCGCGAAGCCCTGGGCATCCGCCACCTCGCCGACATCTGCCCCGCCGGCTCCATCACGCCCCTCGTCTTCGAAGACCCCGCCCACTACCTGCTCGCGATGCAGGCCGTCCCCAAGCCCCACGACAACTTCAAATCCGTCCTCCTCGCCGGCCACGTCGACCCCGACCACATCGACCAGTTCGCCCGACTGCTCGCCACCATCCACCGCGCCGGCCACGACCGCCGCGCCGACCTCTCCCGCGTCTTCGCCGACCGCTCCTTCTTCGAATCCCTCCGCCTCGAGCCCTACTACCTCTACGCCGCCAAAAACGCGCCCGAGGCCGCGCCCTTCCTCCACGCCCTCGTCGCCGAAACCCGCACGCGCCAACTCTCCCTCGTCCACGGCGACTACAGCCCCAAGAACGTCCTGATCCGCGCCGGACAACTCATCCTCCTCGACCACGAGGTCATCCACTTCGGTGACCCCGCCTTCGACCTCGGCTTCTCCCTCACCCACCTCCTCTCCAAAGCCCACCACCTCCGCCCCCACCGCCCCGCCTTCCGCGACGCCGCCCACCAATACTGGTCCGCCTACACCGCCGCCCTCGGCCCCTCGCCATTCCCCGCGCTCGAATCCGTCGCCGTCCGCCACACCCTCGCCTGCCTCCTCGCCCGCGTCGCCGGCCGCTCACCACTGGAGTACCTGACCCCCGATGAGAAGACCCGCCAGCGCCAGGCCGTCGTCCAACTCATCGCGACACCGTCAGCCTCCGTGCCCACCCTCGTCGACGCGTTCCTCGCCCGCACCGCCTGACCGCGTGGCAACACCGGAAAGCCCACGGAACTTGTTCCGTGGGTTGTTCGGTTCAGCCCCACGCATTGCCTTCACCTGGCGCTTAGAGCCGCCCACGTCGGTGGCGACGTGCGCGCTACCCCCTGCCACGACAATCGCCAGAATATTTCCCCGCCCACACCTCCACACCGCCTCTCCGTGCGCGCCCGTCACCACGCCCGCGTGACACCTCGTGTAAGAGTAGATCGGGCGCTCTTTGACAACCCGTAACGCTCTCGGCTGCCCGCCGCACGTCGCCGAACCTTCGGTGCCCGTCGTCGTGCCCTGGTGAGTCCCCGATGGGTACCGAAAGGTACCGGTTTGGTACCGAAAAGTACCGGTTTGTACCGGTTTGTACCGGCTTTCACCGCCACAAATCTCATTGCATTCCCATCCACTACAATCACTTACGCCCGCAGCCCTCCTGCCAACCCCGCGGTCCGCTCAAAAAAAGTCCGTCTGCCGCATGCGACTGCGCGCAAGGCCCCCCGCGCGGCCCCATTTCTCTTACAATCCCCCCATGGCCCTCCGCCTCCTCATCACCGCCGTACTCCTCTCCTCCCTCACCGCCGCCGCCGACCTCCCGGCCCCCCCTAAATCATCCGACCTCGCCGACTTCCCCATGACCTGGACGCCCGACCCCATCGGCGCGTTCGACGCCGCCCCCCTGCTCGACAAGCCCGCCGGCCGACTCGGCCCCGTCGTCGTCAAGGGCCCCCACTTCTACACCGGCGATAAGCGCATCAAGTTCTGGGGCGTCAACCTCTCCTTCGGCGCCAACTTCCCCACCCACGAGCAGGCCGACCGCGTCGCAGGCCGCCTCGCCCACTTCGGCGTCAACGCCGTCCGCTTCCACCACATGGACAACCAGCGGTTCCCCAACGGCCTCTTCGCCGACGCCAAGTTCGAAACCCTCTCCGAAGAGGCCATGGACCGCCTCGACTACTTCATCGCCGCCCTCAAGAAGCACGGCGTTTACTCGAACATCAACCTCCACGTCTCCCGCCCCTGGTCCAAGGCCCACAACTTCGAGAACGCCGACAAGCTCCCCGAGTCGTACGACAAGATCGTCGACATTTTTCACCCCGAGCTCATCGCCGCCAACAAGAAGTTCGCGCGCGACCTCATGTCCCACGTGAACAAGTACACCGGCAACGCCTACGCCCGCGAGCCGGCGATCTGCATGGTCGAGATCAACAACGAGGACACGCTCTTCCTCTGGGGCGGTGAGCAGGCGATCGCCAAGCTCCCCGAACCCTACGCCGGCATGCTCAACGGCCTCTGGAACAAGTGGCTGGCGAAGAAGTACGAGACGCGCGAGAAGCTGGCGGCCGCGTGGGCCGAGGGCGCGCAGCCGCTCGGCGCGACGAACCTCCTCGCCGGCACATGGGCTCCCGAAGCCCACGGCGGCGCGGCCATGACCCCCAAGCGCGACGGCGCCACCATCACCCTCGACGTCACCAAGACCGGCCCGAACGACTGGAACGCCCAGTACGGCCATCCCAAGCTCAAACTCGAAAAGGGCAAGTTCTACACGCTCACCTTCACCGCCCACGCCGACAAGCCCCGCAAGATCGGCATCGGCGCGAGCCAGGCCCACGCCCCCTGGCAGAACCTCGGGCTGACCGCCCAGCCGACCCTCGCCACCGACCCCAAACCCTTCCGCTTCGGCTTCACCGCCACCGACGACGACGACAACGCCCGCATCTCGTTCACCGTCGGCCAAAGCACCGGCGTCGTCACGCTGACTGACGTCCAACTCCGCGAGGGGGGACAGGAAGGGCTCGCGGAATTCGAGGATCCGTTCGCCACTCCC
>DASPKW010000091.1:0-4211 GCA_035627895.1 Tepidisphaeraceae bacterium
CATGTTTGTCCTTATTCCAGGACTTCTTCCGCAGCAGTTTGGCCAAGATGCAGATGAATGCGGCCAGTCGCGTTTCTGCGACCCACTCTGATTGAGGAGTTAAGCCCGCTTCTGCTGAGAACAACCATTCAACGAGATCAGGACCGCTGAACTTGTCGGGCTCGACGAGGACTGGGTCGGGGTCGATCGTCAACACGCGCGCCCTCGATTCTTTGTTGAGCCGTCGGAGCAGAACCAACTTGGGGGGTTGTCTTCCCTCTTTCTGATCCCGGTCCACAGAGGCGCTGAGTTGGTTCAAGTACTTTAGCGGTGGACGCCACCCCTCTCTCGCCGACGACTTGATCCAGTCCCAAGAAAGTTTCAGGCCGGCACTTACAGTGCGCGCTTCCAGGGCCGCGATCAGGTTCCCCCGATCGTGATCGTCAGCAAGTCCCCCGACGATGACAAAGCGCTGCTCCATGTGCTAACCGCACAGGTCACCAATTACGGCTTGAGATGTTTGATCAAGTAACGAATGGGTATGGCGAGATCGAGAATCTTGTCAAGCGGCATTTCCGCAATGCTCGCGAGAATTACGTGCTTTATAGCAGCTTCCGAAGTCGGTGCCGTTGGAAGGCTCGAGGTCTTTGGCAAACGACCCGGAAGTTGCTGCAACTCTTCAAGCGGCGCGGGTCGGCGCAGCTGCGTCTCGAAGACGGCATCAGTGGGGATGTCGTTAGCAACTGCCCACCGATTAACAAAGTCCACGATTGCTGCCGCGCGCTGTGATCGCCACTCCCGTTCTAAATCAGTTCCGTCTGCGGTGTCCTTCTCGCGCAACCAGAACAAGAACCCCTTGCCCGGATGCGGGGAATCTGCGAGGTGTCCCATTGCGTCCCCCAAACCTTTGGCCTGCATGAAGCCGTGTATCCACTCCCTCTCAACATCGACGTTGACCTGCGGAAGCTCGACGTACTGGGGAGGATCGCAGCGACTCCCGTGGTCAGAAACCCCGGTTGCCGGGTCTACTTCCTCTACATTGCCGGAGTTGCGGTCAAAAAAATGTCGCCGCCGCGGGTTTCCGAACACCAATGCACGCCAGAGCCCGGGTCGCACAAATCGTTTCCCTACCGGGGGCCACGGACACGAGGTTAGCGAGGGCTTGAGCGGTTCTGCGGGTGCCGACGCCACCCCTGGCAAGACCTCCAAGTGTGTAACGTCGTGGCGACGCACCAGTAGTCCGGCCGCCTCCGTCATTTTCACCGCGTCGCCTAGTCGGGTTAGCCCGAGCGCGGGATAGGACAATGCGGGATATCGCTCGCGCAGCTGTGCGGCGAGCCACGTTCCACTGGATGGAAGGCCAGTTGCTGCAAAGCGGTCGCGGACGAGAGTCGCGATCGCCTGAATCAGTTCGTTAGTTGTGGATGGAGCAGCAGATTGAGCGGGTTGAGCAGGCAGCATAAGATACCTCCTGGCGCAGCAGTAGGTTTCTAGAGCCCGCCTAGCGGGCTCTAGAACCACCACTTACCAAACGTACATCGGTATCTCAGCTTTTCACTCGCAACCGCATTAAGAGGCGGCATGAACTGGGAAGTGAGACAACCAGTCCAATGCTCTAACGCCTCGCGGAAACTCGAGCGGGCCTGGACTCTAGGGGTTTCCGGATGGAGACCCTTCGGTCAGGTACAACGATTATCGGTTGTCGCAAGAGAAAAATCAAGCCAACCAGCGATTTATTTTACATTTTTCGACTTGAGAAAGCAGACAGGCTGGCAACCACTTACGGTCGCCAGCCTGCTTAAAGTTAGAACCTGCCAGGAGTTAGTACCGGTAGTGGTCGGGCTTGAACGGGCCGTCGACCGAGTAGCCGAGGTACTTGGCCTGCTCTTCGGTCAGCTTGGTGAGCTTGACGCCGAGCTTCTCCAGGTGCAGCCGGGCGACCATCTCGTCGAGCTTCTTCGGGAGCGTGTAGACCTTGCCGGTCTCGTAGCGGGTGCCGGAGAGGGTGGGCTTGCCGGCGGCGTTGAGGGCCAGGTCGATCTGGGCGACGGTCTGGTTCGTGAAGCTGTTGCTCATCACGAAGCTGGGGTGGCCGGTCGCGCAGCCGAGGTTCATCAGGCGGCCCTCGGCGAGGATCAGCACCGAGTGCCCGTCGGCGAACGTCCACATGTCGTACTGCGGCTTGATGTTCGTCTTCTTGATGCCCGGGACCTTCTTCAGGCCCGCCATGTCGATCTCGTTGTCGAAGTGGCCGATGTTGGCGACGATCGCCTTGTCCTTCATCTTGGCCATGTGCTCGGCCGTGATGATGTTGAAGTTGCCGGTCGTCGTGATGTAGATGTCGGCGTACGGGAGCGCGTCCTCGAGGGTGAGGATCTGGTAGCCTTCCATGGCGGCCTGCAGGGCGCAGATCGGGTCGATCTCGGTGACGATCACGCGGCAGCCCTGGCCCTTGAGGCTCTGGCAGCAGCCCTTGCCGACGTCGCCGTAGCCGGCGACGACGGCGACCTTGCCGGAGACCATGACGTCGGTCGCGCGGAAGAGGCCGTCGATGAGCGAGTGGCGGCAGCCGTAGAGGTTGTCGAACTTGCTCTTGGTGACCGAGTCGTTGACGTTGATGGCGGGGAAGAGGAGCTTGCCGGCCTTCTGCATCTCGTAGAGGCGGTGGACGCCGGTCGTGGTCTCTTCCGAGACGCCCTTGCACTTCTTGCCGGCGTCGGTCCAGCGCTTGGGGCTGGTCTTGAGGGTGGACTTGATCAGGTCGAGGATGACGCCCCACTCTTCGGGGTCGGCGTCGGGCTTGAAGTCGGGGACCTTGCCGGCGGCCTCGAACTCGGTGCCCTTGTGGATCAGGAGGGTGACGTCACCGCCGTCGTCGACGATCTGGTCGGGGCCTTCGCCGTTGCCGAAGTCGAGGGCGCGCTCGGTGCACCACCAGTACTCGGGCAGCGTCTCGCCCTTCCAGGCGAAGACGGGGACGCCCTGCGGGTTGTCGACGGTGCCGTTGGGGCCGACGACGATCGCGGCGGCGGCGTGGTCCTGGGTCGAGAAGATGTTGCACGAACACCAGCGGACGTCGGCGCCGAGAGCGCTCAGCGTCTCGATCAGCACGCCTGTCTGGATCGTCATGTGGAGCGAGCCGACGATCTTGAGGCCCTTGAGGGGCTGGCTGGCGGCGTACTGCTTGCGGACCGACATCAGGCCGGGCATCTCCTCTTCGGCGAGCAGGAGCTCCTTGCGGCCCCAGTCGGCGAGGGTGATGTCGGCGACCTTGTATTCGAGGCCGGACGCGGTGGTCGACGGGGTGACGGACTTGGCGGGCGTAGCGGTGGGCATGTGCGGGGGTCTCCTGAGGGGTTGAGTAAACGGGTGTATCGACTGGTTACGGGGCGGACTTGGAAGATTCGGTTATCGGTCGCTTTCGGCGAGCCCGCTTCAGCGGGCGGGATCGCGCAGCGTTATCTCCGGACGGCGGTCGCGACGAACAACGCCGGGCCGCGGGCCGCGGGGTCGGGGGGGATCGGGCGGATCGCGATGGTGGCGGGGTCGAAGCCGGCGGCGGAGAGGCTGGCCATGACCCAGCCGGGGGCGAAGCCGGGGGACTTTTGTCCGAACTGTCGGCGGAAGTCGTCGCGGTCGTGGAGGAGGAGGTCGACGATGACGGCCTTTCCGCCGGGCTTGGTGATGCGGGCCATTTCGGCGAGCGCCTTGGCGGGGTCGGCGACGTAGGTCAGGGCGAGGATCATCAGGGCGGCGTCGACCTCGGCGGCGGCGAGCGGGAGGGCGGTGAGCTCGCCGGGACGGAGGTCGACGTTGGTGACGCCGGCCGACGCGAGGCGGTTACGCGCCGCCTCTAGCATCTCGGCGGACGCGTCGACGCCGACGACGGTCTTCACGTATCGGGCGATCTCCGTGGCGAGTTGCGCCGACCCGCACCCCAGATCCGCGACCGTGTAGTTCGACGGCAGCAGGGGGAGGGCCGCGGCGAGGTCGAATCGCGTGCCGTAGAGCTGCGCGCGGATCGCGTCCCACTCGCCGGCGGCGCCGGCGAAGAAGGCCTGCGCATCCGACTCGCGCCGGCTCAGCACCTGCTGAAGTCGCAATTCATCGTGCGACAGCGCCGCCCAGTTGTCGGTCTGCTCACGGGCGAGGAGCCAGAGCTGCCGGGCGGGCGGGGCGAGCTCGTCGAGGATCATCTCGTACAGGTTGTTCGTGCCCTGGCGGCGCGAGCG